>CAYPZM010000420.1:0-4689 GCA_964414825.1 uncultured Cytophagia bacterium
TTGGAGTCTCGTATGGTTTGAATTTTTCAGGATAGACTTTATTCTAACCGCAAGAAAGAAACACGAGTGGCCCAATCGGCTTTTATGCTATAGTCTGTTTCACCAAATGGATACAACAAAAAAACCACTGCAACAAAACCGTTACAGTGGTTTTAAAGGTTTATCTCGATAATAAAACTAGCAGCGATCCACACAATTCAAATCATCAAACGCCACTTTCAGGCGCTCGATCATGCTGACTTCACCTTCGCGCAGCCATTTTCTTGGATCATAGTATTTTTTGTTCGGCTTGTCGTCGCCTTCGGGATTGCCGATTTGGCCCTGCAAATAAGCTTCATTCTTTTTGTAATACTCCATTACGCCTTTCCAGGTGGCCCATTGCGTATCCGTGTCAATATTCATTTTGGTAACGCCGTAAGAAATCGCCTCGCGAATCTCTTCCTGGGACGAACCGGATCCGCCATGAAATACAAAATTGACCGGCTTGGTTTCGGTGCCGAATTTTTCCTGAATGAACTTTTGCGAATTGTCCAAAATGTTCGGACGCAGTTGAACATTGCCCGGTTTGTATACGCCATGCACGTTTCCAAACGCCGCGGCAATGGTAAAATTTTCGCCAATTTTGCTCAAGCGCTCGTACACCTGCGCCACTTCTTCGGGTTGAGTGTACAGCAACGCATTATCGATGCCGGTATGATCCACACCATCTTCTTCACCACCGGTAACGCCGAGCTCCACTTCCAAAGTCATGCCAATTTTGGACATTTTTTCAAGATACTCTTCGCAGGTAGCAATATTTTCGTCGAGCGGTTCTTCGGACAGATCGAGCATATGTGAGGAATACAGCGGTTTGCCAAATTCTTCAAAATGCTTTTTGCCTTCTTCCAGCAATCCGTCGATCCAAGGCAGCAGCTTGCGCGCGGCGTGATCCGTATGCAAAATCACGGGTACGCCGTAAGCTTCGGCCAACAAATGCACATGTTTGGCGCCAGCAATGGCACCCAAAATAGCCGCGTTTTCCGCTTTTAAGCCTTTTCCCGCATTAAAACTGGCACCGCCATTGGAAAACTGAATAATAACCGGCGAATTTACGACAGCCGCTGCCTCCAATACGGAATTGACCGAATTGCTGCCGACAACATTTACGGCCGGAAGAGCAAATTGCTGCTCTTTGGCTATTTTAAAAAGTTTTTGTACATCGTTTCCGGTAACAACTCCCGGTTTTACAACATCTAGTACTTTCATCTCCAACTCCTTTAGAAATAGATTACAAGTTGATTACATCGGGCCCATTATAGACACCAAAAGCAAAAAAGGGATAGTTAATAAAATCATTAACAGTCCGACCGCCGCAATACTGCGCCAGACGGAAAATTTATTGACTTCGGACACGGTGTTAAATAGAAGGAACAGACTCATCATGGAAATTAAAAAATCCACCACATTAAAAAAAACATATAACGCTGACAGCAATTCGTGCGATTCGATGAACGGCTGTTGAGACGTAAACATTTCCTGGCGAAACAAAATATAGCGCACGCCCCACATGGGCAGCAAATAAACCACCGGTGCCCAAGACCAGGCCACGGCAATGCGCAGCTCGGGCGCGGTTCCAATTCCACCCAATAGCCTTGAAATCCACTGCAGGAGCCAGCCCCATAAATAGAGAGAAATCAGGGCGCTAAGCGGTCCCAGTACGAGACAAAGTCCAAAAATACTGGACACGGACAAGGTATCGCCCAAAGTGAGCGTGCTGGAATAGTTAAATGCTTGACCAATACCACCACCAACCACCAGCAGCAATAAATACTGGTTGGGGTGTGTGGCCAAAATCTCGCGCAGCGTACCGCGTGGATTAAACCAGATGCTGGACCACGGTTTTATCTGTTTGGGCTCTTGATTCACCGTTTATAAAATTCCTCAACTCGGTCTTTGAGTTCAAAAAACATGGGTTTTTGATATTTCTCTTCGAGCCCGGCAAACAGGCTGAGAATCATGCCGTGGGCATACCATTTTTGCTGATCATAACCGCGCGAAAAATGTTGCCACACCAATTCGCCTACTTGCTGATGCGTTGCCATCAATGTTCGCAAATTGTGCAGCTTGTCCGCGCAGGAAACAAATTTAGCTTCGAACGGCGCGGTTTTGATGGTCTCGAGCATCCATTGCTTACGCACTTCCCAGGGTTGCGTTTTATCCGGCTCGGTCACAAAACTGACGATTTTAGCAACGCGTTCTCCAAACTCGCATTCGATGTCCGCGAGTGTCAACTCCGTATCTTCTACCGTATCATGTAAAATGCCGGAAATCACAACTTCCTCGTCGCAACCTTGTTCATACAATATCATTCCTACAGTAAACGGGTGCACAATAAATGGCGTTTGCGTTCCCTTGCGAATTTGTCCTTCGTGGGCGCGCGTAGCGTATAAAATGGCTTTTTCTAAAAATGAACTGATCATACCCTGACTATGTGCAATTTAAAAGAAGGTATTATAGTTAAAAATCAGCAAAAAAACAAGGCTGAATTCGTCTATCTTGCAAATCCAGCCGCCCCGTTGGAAAACAAAAACCATTGTGTCCCGGTAAAATTGTTTATATTTTGTATTTCGATTACCGCCACTACCCTATAAGAGATGGCTTGATAACTGTCATGACGCCCCTGCAAACTTGGGGAACACATGCAAAACTTTAGTATCGCACAACTTTCCGATCTCGACTCCCTGCCCTGTCCTTGCGGAACCACCCGTCGTGCATTTGTGGATGAGCCGGATGCCACGGCCTCGGTACATCTTGTGGATATTTTGGAAGATACGCGGCCGCATTATCACAAAACCATAACAGAGATTTATGTCATTTTGCAAGGCGAAGGGTATTTGGAACTGGACGGAGAATCCGTTGCCGTAAAGCCATTGACTGCGGTGAAAATAAAGCCAGACTGCGTGCACCGCGCCGTAGGAAAAATGCGAATTTTGAATATTGCGATACCGGCGTTTGATGAAAATGATGAATGGGAGGTGGAGCAAGCCCGATTCTCAAGCAAGTAAGGTAGAATCAATTATCCCATTTAAAAATAATATCCGCCCCTGTAGTTTTTGTGTCTCCACTGATCAATTGCAAAAAAAAGAGTTTGGTGAGCTGATATTCCACGGTAATCACTTGCGGGGTGCGGTCTTCTTCCATCGCGCCCAGGGTTTGCTCGTAGCTCAGGAATAGATCCGGCGTGATGTATTTTCCTACCACAAAAGTGGCGGCCCTTAAATTGTCCTGGCCCTTGATTTCAATATAATCGAGGCCAAGCTCTGCTCCAATGCCTTTTGACAATTGCGACGCCAGTGCGCCAAACAGCACATTAGTGGCTACGGAACTGGCATTAAAACCGCCTTCTGCTGCCGCACTTTGTCCACTGGTGAGCTGATCCGGTGGCCGACCAAATAAAATATACGAAGCCGCTTCGCCTTCGTTGATTTGTTGATTGTCTAACGAAAAGCTCATGTCGGGTTCCATGGCGCGACCTGTAACCAGGACCTCGAGCGTTCGTTTATCGCGCTTAAAATCCCGAAATATATATTCAGCCCCGACATTCAGGATCGGGTTGATTTTATCGCCGCCTTGAAAAACAATATCGCCTTTCTCAATTTTAAATCGTCGCCCCAAAAATTCGTATTGCCCGCGTATTACGTGGATCGAGCCAAACAGTTCAAACGCCTCGGACGTTTTGACCACATCCACATCGCCGCGAATCTCGATGCGCATTTCTTCGCTTTTGAACCAGGTGTTTCGCGGAATATTGACCGAAATTTCGCCGCGCAAATTGCGCAAATATACGGGACTGCCTTCGGCCAGCTCCAGTGTCACTGTGGTATCGGTTTGAATGGTATCCGCTTCAAATGCCGAAGGGGTTGACGTCGCCTGTACAAGCAAAGGCGCATTGGGTTTTCGGTCCGCGCCCCGATTGCTGCCGGTGAGCGCCGGAAGGTAAAAGGAAGAGCGCGGTATGGTGACATTGCCATCCATGTTGAGAGATTCCAGAGGTCCCTGGACATTTACATCGGCATTGATTTTTATTTCGTGTACCGATTTGTCGGAGAGAAAGAATTCATCGGCATAGAGCGAAATCGCAAGAGAGTCAACAACACCACTGAAAATGCTCTCTTCCAGGGCCGCATAGCCGTTGAGGCGTAACGATCCGTCCCCGCGAGTTG
This sequence comes from uncultured Cytophagia bacterium, assembly GCA_964414825.1. Taxonomy (GTDB): domain Bacteria; phylum Zhuqueibacterota; class Zhuqueibacteria; order Residuimicrobiales; family Krinioviventaceae; genus CAYPZM01. The sequence continues at coordinate 4,203 of CAYPZM010000420.1, forward strand.
CGGAAAGCGTGTCTAATGTAATACGATCGGATTGAATGGTCGTATAAAGCTGCAACTCATTGAGCTCCACACCGAGCGGGTCGTGAGCAATGTGTCCGTTTGACAGACGAATAAAGCCGCTCGGTTTTAGATCATTTAGCGTATTTTGCAAACGAATGTCGATGTTTAACATGCCTCGAGGGTCATCCAGCACGTCCTGTGGAATTTGCAGGTCGTTTATGTTAAAATTTTCTGCGAGCAGTACAATATCTACAGAGTCGTCTTTTTGCAAGTTAAACTCCATGGTGCGCAGAGAAAATTGCGCCGGCACCGTAGCAGAAAGTTTGAGGCTGTCGCTGGTAGGCAAAATGATCGCATCGCCGACAAGCTGTCCCTGGTCGTAGCGCACATTGCTATGCAAATAATTCAGTTGAAACTCTTGAAAACCGGCATTTTTCAGCGTCGTCGAAAAGTCGATTTCTGGTGCGGCTGCAGTGCCGTTTAATTG
>CAYPZM010000421.1:0-4683 GCA_964414825.1 uncultured Cytophagia bacterium
CGAACGCCAGAGTACTGGCTTCTTCACGGTAAATTGCTTCGCGCACATATTTGATGGTCACACCAACCGTAAGCCGGTCCGTAAGCCAGCGCGCGTATGAGGCATTAAGAACCAGGCCGCTGTAATCGTAATAGGTTCCCGTTCCGTTGGGTTGTTCGATGGTGGTAATCTCTATGGGATCGGTCGTAATAAACATACCACTCACGCCCAAGGTCGAGGATGCATCCACCGGCAGAGTTACGCCGACAAAGCTGTATTGAATATCAGCAAAGTAATTATTATACGTACCGCCTAGTGAGGTCTGTCGAATTCTACCAATACCCGCAGGATTCCAAGCCATAGCGTAAACATCTTCGGCTGCGGCCGCATAGGCGCCTCCGAGAGCCGCACCGCGTGCGCCTGCTGGAATTTTTAGAAACTGCGCCATGGAGGTACCGACTCGCGAAAATTCATCCGCCAGACCGGAAACGCTCAGGCTCAGTAGAATTGCCACTATAATAAAGACTTGATTTTTCATAAGTTTTAAACTCCCAAGTCAATCAAAAAAATCTTTTACATTCTATTAAACGGATATCTCGCAAAGCGCGAGACAATCCGCATTATCGAATAATGGCAAATTTGCCTATCTTTTTATCACCTTCCGGGGTTTCCACCACATACACGTACAATCCGGCAGCCACTTCTTGACGATTGACGGTCCACAAGTTCCAGTCTTCGCTTCCGTTGCCAGGATCGACATCCGGCGCCCAGTGGTCCAGGGTGTTGATCAATTCGCCGGCAATGTTAAAGATATAGATTTTACAGCGCCTTGGCAAATTGGTAAACTGGATTTTCAAGCGATTCGGATCGGTTTCCCAATATGCGGAAACAATGTACGGATTGGGCACGACTCGAATGTTTGCCAGCGGATCTGTAGTTTCCGAATTAATTTTCCATGATGTTGTGTTGAATTCAAAAACATCATCCGTGGTTAACGGTTTCCAGGTAGTAATAAAAAGTGTATCGCCATTCTCCCAATGCTCGCTTTCACGAACAAAAATTGAATCTGCCGGGAAAATCGTCGTATCGCGTGTCACAATGCCGGTTTCCGGATCTTCGGTTTCGTTGATGAGCGTATCGGGCGGAAATACGATCCACTGATCTTCTTCGTACCAGGTAAACCTGGTTTTCCAGGTTTTGGTACCACGCGGGAACAAGCCACCCGGAGTTTCGGTAAAGGTCGCATCCTCGATAAAACCCAAGACATCGTTGCTGTTGAATTCATCGATTGGTTCTTCATCGACCTCCATCCAAATAGCATCAACCGGTTCAGCGTTCTTTTTACCTTGAGTGATATCGTACGCTTTAAACGTGATTGGAATTCGATTAATATTCGTTCCCACAATTTTATAAGCCGAATCCGGATTCGACTCGTTCCATACCAACATATAATCCTTTGGTGCGGCATTGGCCCATTTTTCAAAGCTAACACTGTAGTTGCTTTCGCCAGTCCATTTAGCTCTGCGGAAATAGGGTTTATTTGCCACATTGGTTATCGATATCTGAATGCCGTCGAACATTGGCGCGTATTCGGTTCCATCGATAAGACCGCGGTTCAGGCTATCGATTTTGTTTCCAACCCCAGCAGCGCCGCCATCTATATTTAAAATATACGGACTGAAATTGGCTTGGCCTTTTTCATCGACAAACATCCATCGGCCGGTGTTCATATTTTTGACATTATAGGCAATAATGGGTTGGGAATTGACCAGGGTCGAATCCACAAAATAGTCGTACACGGTAAGCGTATCCAGGCGGCCGTATAACGTATCGACTGCCACCGAATCGAGCCCCGTAACAATAGTAGAGATTGTGGTATCGCGAAACATGATTCTGTAGGTATCGCCGGTTACTTGATACGGATCGACCGCATCGATGGAGATTTTTGCCAGACCGGAACCTTGAATGCGCTCAACCGTACCGTCCAGGGCAGTGTCAATTTTGACATCGACAAAATCGCTGGCGCGAGGTTGGGGCGTTACTCTTACAAACTGAGGTTCGGCTTCGGTGCCGCCGCGAAAGTTTTCCAACGATTCGAGATTAAATCGAAAATGCAGCGGATTGAGCAGCAAATTATTCTCTTCAATACCGTAGTCGTATGCGGTGACCGAATAGCTATAGGTAACACCGTCCTCTATATCAAAATCGGTATAGGAGTGGAAGAGGCCGTCTTCGCCTTCATTGTCATCCCGCTCATCGTCACCCAGGTAGAGCCACGGAGCATATTTATCGCGACCGCCAATGCCGTCAATCAAATCGCACTGTGCAATAGGACGCCAGGCTCTGGCAATACCTTGTTCGTCGCGGATCAAATCTGTTTCCGGGTCGCCCCAGGTTTTGCCGCCATCCGTGCTTTTGTAGACACGATAGCCTTCAAAATCCTGATATCCGGTCATTACATCGCGATAGGTTTCGGAGCGACGATCCCAATGCAGGGTTACCTTGTTGCGAGTTTGGCCGGTATTGTCCGTGTAAGGAGACACGACCGCGCGCACTTTGGGTGCCTTGGGCGGATCGGGTCCCTGGTAGTTATTATCGTACATGAGCTGAGCAATTTCTGCATTTTGCTCAAGATCGATGGGGCTATCGCCCATAATAATAGCGAACGATGCATTGACTGTATCATTCAACGCCAGATTAAACGGTCCTGAAGAGGCGATTAGCGTGCAATCCAAACCATCCGGGTAACTTTCCATCAGGTTTTCCAGCGAGTTAAAGTGCAGGTTGTCATTTGCAGCTTCATCACCGTGCCAAAAATACCAATCTTTTTGAGATTCATTCAATCCGGTCGTGTCGCCGCTCATAATGCGATACATCGCCTCTTCTTTATTAGAGGCAACCGGAGTTTGGCCGTCTCCGACAAACGGACCGGTAGATTCCACAGATCTAACGCCGGGACGGGCATACCAGTCAAACCAGTGCCAATCGGTTAACCCCAACTTTTCGCCTTGAAGAACGTCGGACACGCCGTCGTTATCCAAATCCAGATCGCGCGCGGCTGGCGGCGAGTCCAAAAACTTTAGAGCGGTATAAGCCATGCCGGTGAGTCCGCCGGATTCATCATCCAGGTCCCAAATATAGGCAAAGTCGAGATCGCGATTATAAGCCATCATGTCGTCATCATTCGTACGACCGGCCAAGTTGCCGTCGGCTTGCTTGTTGTAGGCATCCACATCAAAGTAAAAGCCGACGTACATGTCTTTATAATCCCATCCCTGGCCATTGTTGGTGAATTCAACAAAGCGCCGATTTTGTTCGACTGTACCGATATCGCTGGATTTATTGACCAACTGCACCGGAAAGAATATAATATCCTCGGCGAATGAACGTCCATACGAAAAACCGGAAGATAGCACCTGGACGCCCATAGTGTAGCCCTGATTGGGATCGACATCGCGAATTGCCCAGCGGTCATCGAATGACATATAAATATCGACATCAGAGTAAAACGTTCCGGGAATGGGCTGATTAAATGTTGGCGAATTGGGATTCGGATCGCGCGCCCAGGGTCCGGGCCAGAAATGCCAGACTTCATTGTCTTCATCATATTGGGCTCTGAGACTGTCGACAATGGTTTGTTCCTCATCCGTGAGGTCGACATACGGTCCGGAAGGACTGGGTATCCATTCGCTATCTTTACCATAATACCCGGTGGGCCAGGTCATAGGTTGATCGCTGGTCGCCAACACCGGCGTTTGATCGTTTCGGGGCGCATAGGTTTGGTATTCCGGAACTTCCCAAGCGGTTACCTGTCCCGAATGCAATCGGCCGCGGTGATCCGCCAGGGGCATCCAGTCTGCTTTGATCATGTTGTTGGTACGATCAAAGTGCGACTCGGACACGGTGGGGCCCCACCAGTACAACGAATCGGCAATTTTGGGATGCGGTCGATAGGACCAGGGGTACATCTCTTTTTTTGCATCCGGCGAATCGTTGCGCGCGCCGTTGACGCCGACCATCATACCAACAGCAGCCAAATACTGAAATCCTTTATATAGGCCTTCGGGATTTGACCAATTGGAAAAATCGTGTCCAACAATTTTTCCGGTGTTGGCGGTCATGGTTTTTAATTCACCTTTGAGGAGGTATCCTTTGGCGCGTTGGGCAATGGCCTCTTCCGGAGTTTCGTCTATGTCCGAAACAACTTTGGCAAGGCTTTCGTCATCCACCTGCGGTTCCCCATCAACACGCTTCACATCTACGGCCCAAAGCATGGTAGCCGTAAACAAAAACATGAGTGTAAAAATGAAGAATTTGGTCTTCATACATAAACCTCGTTAATTTCTTCGAGCAGAAATGCTTGATCATTAAGGTTAAAATTCGATCTCTGTAAAAAACTGGATACTGCGTCGTGGTCCGTAGAAAAACGGTACATCGTACACGGTGTCCGAGTTTTGCCCGGCAGCAATACGATTATTGGCGCGTCGCCCCGGATCATCCGGGCGTCCGGTTTCATTATAAACATCGTAAACATTTTTTCTATCGAAAAGATTATTTACCTGCAGGCCGATTTTCATGTTAAATCTACCGACCGGAATAATCTTTTGCGCGCTGAGCGTCACGTAATTCACCCACGGCATGCGTTCCGAGTTGGTTTCTTGCGGAATGCCTTCAATTGTGGGAGTGTAAGGTTCGCCACTTTGC
>CAYPZM010000422.1:0-4683 GCA_964414825.1 uncultured Cytophagia bacterium
TGGGCCGGAATGGGACAAGGGTCATCCCGGAACGCGCACCACACCTACGGTCGTGGATGATAAAATGTATCTCGTCAGCGGTGTGGGCCACGTGATATGTGTGAGCACTTCTGGCAAAATTTTGTGGACCGTGGATATGGTCAAGGAATTTGGCGCCGACGTGCTGCATTGGGGCATTGCCGAATCTCCGCTTGTGGATGGCGATCGCGTCATCTGCACACCGGGTGGCAGCAAGGCCATGATGGCGGCGCTGGATCGCCAAACCGGCAAAACCATTTGGCAAACCAAAGGTAACGGTGACATCTCCGCCTATTGTTCCCCGGATTTGATCAACGTCGGCAATAATCGCATCATTGTGACTATGACACAAAAACATGTCGTGGGTGTGGATGCTGAAACCGGCACGTTCCTGTGGGAGCAGCCGCATCAAACGCGCTACGACATCAACCCCAATACGCCGCTTTACTCCAACGGACGCTTGTACACCAACAGCGGTTATGGCACCGGTGCACAAATGTTCGAACTCTTGGACGATGGCACGAGTATAAAAAAAGTCTGGGACAATGATACGCCGGACAGCCAAATGGCCGGTATGGTTTTGATTGATGGCTATATTTACGCCTCCGGCCACAGCAATCGCGGTTGGGCCTGTTCAGATTGGCAGACCGGCGAGGTGCAATGGCAAGACCGCGAGCTCGGCGGCAAAGGTCCCATTATTTTTTCCGATGGCTTGATTTACATCTACAGCGAAAAAGGTGATGTGGCGCTGGTCAAGCCGAATCCGCAAAAGTTTGACGTCATCAGCACGTTCGAGATCACCGAAGGTTCGGGCCCGCACTGGGCGCATCCGGTGATCGATAACGGCCGTCTGTACATCCGCCATGGAGATGTGCTTCTGGTTTACAAAATTTCCGAATAATTCTGCATGAACAAACGCGCTATTGCAATATTTAGCTGGGCTTTTGGGCTCCTCGCCGCAACCACCCTGTTGTGGTGGATGCTGCAGGACCCCACATCCCATTTGGCCACGCTGGAGCCGGGCATGGACAACAGGCCCGAAGGTTTGAGCCGCAGCGGCGGCGGCGTGGATATCGGTAGCTTTTTTAACGTGTTTGCCGGGACGCCCGCTGATATTCCTGGAAGCTGGCCGCGATTTCGGGGTGCCGATTTTGACAACGTCAGCAAAGAGCGTACGCCCCTTATCAACGAATGGCCCGACTCCGGTCCCACCAAACTGTGGAGCGTTGAGCTTGGCGAAGGCCATTCCGGACCGGTGGTTGCCGATGGCCGTGTATTTCTTCTCGATTATGATGAAGAAAACCGTCGCGATATTTTGCGCTGTTTTTCCTTTGAAAACGGCGAAGAGTTGTGGCAGCGAGGTTACGATATTTTTATAAAACGCAATCATGGCATGTCGCGAACGGTGCCGGCGGTGCAGGACAGCTATGTGGTCACCATTGGCCCGAAATGCCATGTCATGTGTGTGACCGCGGATTCCGGTGCTTTCAAGTGGGGCATCGATATCGAAACCGAGTTTGAAAGCGAGGTGCCCCTCTGGTATACAGGCCAGTGCCCGCTGATCGATGACTCGACGGCGGTGATTGCCACGGGCGGCACGGCGCTGCTCATTGGCGTGCATTTGGAAACCGGCGAGATTCTCTGGGAAACTCCGAATCCCGACGGCTGGGAAATGTCGCACTCTTCGGTGATGCCCATGCGGCTGTTTGGCCAGAATATGTACGTGTACAGCTCGCTCGGCGGTCTGGTTGCGGTGTCCGCAGATTCCGCGACTATTGGACAGGTGTTGTTTCAAACCACGGAATGGGCGCCCACGGTCATTGCGCCGTCGCCGCTGCATGTGGGCGATGGCAAAATATTCGTGACCGCCGGGTATGGCGCCGGGAGCATGTTGTTCCAGGCAAATTTCGAAAATGGCGATTGGTCGATCGAATCGCTGCAGGAATTTCCACCCGAGGAAGGCTTGTGCTCCGAGCAGCAAACTCCGATTTTATACGACAACCATTTGTTTACGATTTTACCCAAAGATGCCGGCCCGCAGCGCAATCAATTTGTGTGCTCGCCGGCGCAAGATCCGAGCACGATTTTATGGACCAGCGACCGCGATGCCCGCTTTGGCCTGGGCCCGTATTTGATTGCCGACGGCAAATTTTTTATCCTCAGCGATGACGGTTTAATGACCATAGCTGAGGCCACCAGCGATGGTTACGAACCGCTGGATCAAGCCCAGGTGCTCGAAGGCCACGACGCCTGGGGCCCCATGGCCCTTGTGCAAGGTCGGCTGCTGTGCCGCGATTCGCGAACGCTGATGTGCCTTGATATTCGGGCGAATTTGTAGAGGCGCGATTCATCGCGTCTCTACCGCACAAGATTCATAATAAACAGTAGAGATGAAATGGCTAAAACAAATGACAAATTCTTCACCATCGTCATCGTCGTTCTCTCCATAGGCGGATTGCTGTATTTTGGTTTGTCCGCCATTCAGGAGACCAATACTCCGTCGCAAACCAATCCGTTCGAGTACGATATTGAAAATTTCAAGGCGGATGGCAGCGATTTGGTATCCTATGAGGAAATAGAAACAATTCCGTTGAATAAAACTCCCTCAGCTCTTGCGATTGACTCACAAGACTATTTTTACATTGCCGGCGAACAAGACATAAAAAAACTGGACCAGGAGGGTGAGCTCGTTTCCGTTTTTAGTACGGGTGTTAATCTGACAGCTCTCGATGTTGACACAAAAGGTTATATTTATGCAACGACCGAATCGAATGTTATAGTTTTTGATTTCATCGGCACCAAAATTTCACAATGGCCAAGCTTGGGAGAACAGGCCATTCTGACCTCTATCGCCATTGCCGATTCGGATGTCTATTTGGCCGACGCCGGGCAACAAATTGTATGGCGCTTTAGCAAAGCGGGGCAGTTGCTCAACCGCATTGGTGAGGAAGACGAATCCAAAGATATCCCCGGTTTTATCATTCCCAGCCCTTATTTTGATGTCGCCATGGACCCGGACGGCTATGTGTGGGCGGCAAATACCGGTCGCCAACAACTGGAAAATTATCTGCCGGATGGCTCGTTGCGCACCTCTTGGTCGCGCACATCCATGAATATTGACGGATTCAGCGGCTGCTGCAATCCGACGCATTTTGCTTTTTTACCGGACGGTTCGTTTGTGACCACGGAAAAAGGCATTCCGCGCATCAAAATTCACAACCAGTTGGGAGACTTTGTCACTATGGTAGCCTCGGCCCAGCAATTTGACGAGGACACCGACGGCCTGGATGTGGTTGTGGATTCAAAAGAGCGCGTGGTCGTTATCGATCCCAGTCGTAAACAACTTCGAATATTTCAAACCAAATCAGAGGAGGCATCATGAACAACCGTCGAAACTTTATCAAAACTGCTGTACGCATATTCGTTTTGGCCGTGGTTGCGGCTGCTGTGGTGTTTGGTCTGCAACAACGACGTATCAACGCACAAAGCAGCGCGGATTGTGCTCCCAGCGCTTGCCAAGGCTGCGCACAACAACCGGCTTGTGAAAAAGTCCAGGTGAACCAGTAAGCGTCCCACGCGACGAGGTCAAGTTATGGCAGAAAAAAATCGTAGAGACTTTATAAAAACCGGGCTCAATACGGCTGCCGGGTTGGCGCTTGGCGGCGTGGCCGGACTGGCGATCGGCAAAGCCACCAAGGGCGACATGGTTTGGCAGCTCGATCCGGAATTGTGTGTGCAATGTGAAAAGTGCGCCACCAATTGCGTGCTGCCGGAATCGGCGGTCAAATGCGTGCACTCGTATTCCATGTGCGGTTATTGCGATTTGTGCAGCGGCTATTTGGAACCCGGTGCGCGCGAGCGCGATACCGGCGCCGAGGTGCAATTGTGTCCCACCGGCGCCATTAAACGCACGTTTATTGAAGATCCTTATTTTGAATATACCATTGATAAAAAGCTGTGCATTGGCTGTGGCAAGTGCGTCAAAGGCTGTGGTGCGTTTGGCAACGGCTCGCTCTATTTGCAGGTGCAGCACGACCGTTGTGTGAATTGCAACGAGTGCTCCATCGCACGCTCCTGTCCGTCGCAAGCCTACCGGCAGGTGCCCGCGGAAACGCCCTATATTTTGCGCGGTGAAGAGGCGAATCGATTGGTGAAAAGCATCGAACCTACTTAGATTAGCAAAACGATTATGAGACAGAAACGATTTATTTACATTTTACTTTTTCTAACGGTTGCTGCTACGTTGTGGAGCTCACCCATCCAGCGCTTTCCCAAACCGGATTTTGAATCCGGCTACGAGCGGCCCTCCATGCAAACGCCGGATCCGCGAGCCATGTCGCTGGAATATCTGGATGTTGCCGTTTTGGTCGCGGCATTGGCGCTTGCGACATTTTTCGCGCTAAAACTGCGATCCAGAAAAGCTATATTTATCACCATGATTTTTGCGCTGATTTATTTTGGCTTTTGGCGAAAGGGCTGCGTCTGCTCCATTGGCGCCATTCAAAATGTCACGTTATCGTTTTTCTCGCACGATTACACCATTCCCCTGGTTGTCGTTGCATTTTTTGTGCTCCCCCTCATCGTTGCCCTGTTTTTTGGGCGAACCTTTTGCGCGGCTGTCTGTCCGTTGGGCGCTATTCAGGATGCCGTAGTTCTCAAACCCGC
>CAYPZM010000423.1:0-4676 GCA_964414825.1 uncultured Cytophagia bacterium
GAGTCGAACCCCTGACCTCTTGAATGCCATTCAAGCGCTCTCCCAACTGAGCTATAGCCCCATCAAATAAAGACCTAATTTAGCAATTTATTCAAGAAAGTCAAGATTTTTGTCAGGTCATTTAATTTGCAATTGCACTAGTTTATTGAGAATTCTTGATAACTCGTTGGCAACTTGACACCAAGACATCGAATTTTTGCACAGCATTAGTTGTTAAACATAACTGAAAACCATAAAACTCAATTATTAATCCTTTATTAGGAGACTGAAATGAAAAAATGGATTCCAATATTTATGTTATTGATTTTTGCCCAGCCCGCAATGGCCCAAGGATTACGGATTGGCGCACACGCTAATTTTATTAAACCGAATGCTTCACTGGATTTTAGCGAGTACGGAGACGACACGTTTGACAATACCGGATTTGGTGTCACTGCCTTTGGGATGGCTGATCTTGTGCTGATGAATATCACCGGCCATATCGGCTACCTTAATTTTGGCGAACAATCTTATGACATTACGATTCCAGGATTGCCTGGCGATCCAGTCGCTCTATCCGCAAAAGCAAAAGTTACGGCTATGCCTATTCTTGTTGGATTGCGATGGGAATTTGGTCTGTTTGTCGGGCCAAAGTTTTTTTTCGGAGTTCAAGCCGGATTTCACAATTTTACTTACGAGTTTGAAGGTACAGCTGTGGATGAAAATGTAATTAATGAAAAAGACACAGAATCAATATTTAGTTTTGCCCCCGTTGTTGGCTTGAGCTGGTCCTCGTTAGATGCCTCTTTGTTCTATATGGTCGTCGAAGATTTCAACTATGCCGGACTCCGAGTAGGATACACGTTTGGTTTTGGCCTTTAATCGATTAGCCTCTCCCCTTTTCAGATTCAATAAAGCTCAAAAACATAAAAGGTGGAAAAAAGCCTCATCAACAGATGAGGCTTTTAAAATTATTGTGTTTTTTCTTCTGGCAGCAGAACAAACCGCGCCACATTTTCAAAATTAAAATATTGATTTGCAGCCTCTTGGATCATTTCTTTGGACAACCTTTCAACCTGCTCCGGAACTTGAAGGATGAGTCGATGATCATAATCCGCCCAATACGCGTTACCAAGGCGGTCGTTCCACCAGCTATTTTCTTTTATATCGGTTTCGAATTCCCGTAATTGCGTTTCGCGCACCTTTTTAATTTCCAAATCATCAGGTCCATGGGCTTTAACGCTGTCAATAACGCTGTACACTGCTTCAGTCAGTTCGTCGACGCGTTCAGGATCGCAGCCCCAACGGATGGTGATGCGATACTCTTCATCCGGGAAAAACCAGGCTGTAGGAACCAGGCTGATGCCGTAGGTACCGCTTTTCTCCTCACGTATTTCTTCACGCAATTTTATGCGCATAACGTCGGCTAATGAGTAAAACGCATAATTATTTTCGCGACTCCACTCATAGTCGCCATGCATCTCAATTCGAACGCGAGCTTTGGGTTCCATGCCTTTATGAACGACTTTTTCCAATTTGCCCGGCACCAGCTCCACACCTGTATCTTTTGCAGAATTGTCTCTCGGCAGTGTTGGCAATCCGCCTAAATAGGTCAGCACGTACGGTTTGATTGTTTCCACATCAAAATTTCCTACCAGAATGAAATAAAAGTCACTGGCATCCGCAAAACGTTTTTTGTAAAACTCTACCGCCGTATCGAGATTAATGTTTTGCAATTCTTCCACCTGCCACGGCTGCCGTCTTGGATGATTCTGGTAAAGAACAGTTGTGATCGTATCGCTAAATACATACTCGGGCATAGCATTTTGGTTTTCAAGATAGCCTTTCATTCGGGATTTGTAGGATTCAAATGCCGTAGAATCTTTGCGCGGCGCTGTAAAACTGAGATAGGCCAGTTGGAAAAATGTTTCCATATCTTGTGGAGAACAACTGCCGCGCACAATTTCCATAGATTCCGAAATGCTGCTGGACACGCGCGCAATTTTTCCTGTCAGCTTTTTGTCGAGAGCAATTTGGTCAAACGATCCCCAGCCACTTTGGTTGACAATGGCCGAAGCGCTGCGCACAGACACGTAATCCTCCAACGGCGCGAGCGAGGTTCCTCCCCATCGACCGCCTTGAAACTGAATCTCGTCATTTTTGAAATCCGTAGGTTTGAGCATTACGCGGGTGCCATTAGAAAGCACCCATTCCGTGGTTCCCAAATCGTCAAGGGTTCGTTCACTTTTAATCGTTCCAGGTTTTGGCGGATTTGCGACCAGCGGTTCATCCGAAACCGAATCCTCATAGGGCGCCAATTCTTTTTGTTCAACAGCAGCAATAACCTCGGCCAACTGCGTTTCATCCGGCACTTGAACACCCTGCTTTTCCGGAGCGGTTATGACGATAACCCGGTTTTCTTTGGTAATAAAGCTATCAACAAGCGCGTTTACCTCTTCAAGTTCAATTCCAGGTACGAGTGACTGAGCATAAGTGTACTCGTTCTCTATGCCAGGAATCGGTTCGTTCTGCAAAAAATTATTCTTGTATTCATTCGCGTATCGTTGCGATTCGGTTTTATCGCGTTCCAAATAGGCGCGCTCGTAACTTCGCAAGGTCGCAATTTTGGCGCGTTCCAACTCGGATTCGACAAATCCGTATTGTTTAACGCGCATGGCTTCGGTAAACAACGCTTCGAGACCGCGAATGATGCCATCTTCTTTGACGCCGGCGCCAAGATAATAGACATCTTTGGTGCGGACAAAGCGGCCACTTGCCGAGTAGCCGTACATGAACGGCGGATCCGCCTGCTGTCGTAATTCATCCAGTCGATTGGAGAGCATTTGGTTGTAAATTTGCTCGACCAAAATCCCGCGGTAATCCGCTATAGTTTTTTCTTCAGACACTGTGCGCTTGAAATAGACTGCCACATTGGTTCGCGGCGATTCCGGATCCGTGGCAATGGCGTATAACGTTTCTTCATGATCCGGAACCGGATAAAATTCTCGTTCCTTTGCACCGGGAGGCGTTTCAAGCGGTTTGAAGTGTTTTTCGAGCAATCCTTTTACATATTCAGGATCAAAATCGCCCACAACAACCACAGCCATAAGGTCGGGCCGATACCATTCATTATAAAAGCGCGTTACCGCTTCATTATCTGTATTTTCCAATAATTCAATTTTGCCAATGGGAAGACGCTCGGCATAGCGCGAACCTTTGAATAAAATGGGGAAATATTGATCGCGCAACCGCGAACTGTAACCCTGGCCAAGACGCCACTCCTCGATCACCACGCCACGCTCTTTGGTGATTTCTTCGTCCTCATAACTTACCTTATGCGCCCAGTCCTCCAAAATTTGAAATCCGGTTTCAAACTGCTCCAGGCTGTCCGTAGGCAATTGCAACATGTAAACAATCTCATCAAAACTCGTATAGGCATTCACTTCCGGGCCGAACTTCATACCAATGGATTCGAGATAGTCGATGAGTTGCTGCTTTTGAAAATTATAGGTGCCGTTAAACGCCATATGCTCGCCAAGATGTGCAAAGCCGAGCTGATCCTGGTCTTCCAAAACCGAACCGGCATTAACCACCAGCCAGGCCGCGGCGCGGTCTTCCGGCTTTTCATTGACGCGTATATAATATTTCAAGCCGTTTTCAAACTCTCCAATCGTTACATTGGTGTCAGTAGGCAGCGGTTTTGAGATATCCAGTGTTTCCTGGGCATTGGCAGAATAAGATAACATCAAGCTAATCAGAAAAACTAATAGCAGATTCACTCTATTCATGGGCACTCTTCCCTCCTATTTGAAATGTTAAAAAGTCGATGTGTCAAAAAGATATCCCGTGAATTAAACCTAAAAGAATTTGTAATAATAACAAATGAGGCCGCAAAAACAAGCCATTTTTTTTCAGGGTGAAAATTTTTTCTCTTGACATTCTCCGTGACAAAACGTACTATTACTATAGTCGTAGTAGTATAACCTTTTTAATAGGAGGCGCAATGTCAACCAAGCTAACAGCTGTCGAATGGGAACTTATGGAAGCTATTTGGGAATTAGGAGGGACTCCTTCTGTGCGCGACGTGCTGGAATTCCAGCATCCCAATGGCGAAAAGGCGTATACCACCGTACAAACCATTATGAACAATCTGGTGAAAAAAGGCGTGCTATCTGCCGAAAAAATTGGACTGGTTAATTTTTATGCACCCACAAAAACTCGGGTGCAAATGGTGGAGCAGGAAACATCCAGCCTGGTGTCGCGCATTTTTAACGGTTCGGTTCCAGCGTTGGCGAATTTTCTCATTGATTCGCAAAGCTTAACCTTGGATGAAATCGAAAACATTAAAAAAGCAATCGATCAAAAAGAAAGAGATTTAAAGGGGGAATAGCCATGATCTCGTTTCTAAATTCCACAGCGGATTTGTGGTTTTTGTATTTTGGTTTAAAGGTGGTGCAGGACACCATATTTTTATCGTTCATTTTTATTGCTCTCGTTCTCCTCAAGAGTGCATCTGCTCAATCAAAATATATGCTGTCGCTGCTCGGCTTGGGCAAATTGCTGTTGCCGCCCTTTTTGCCGTTTCAAATAGGCGGCTCAACGGCGGCTGCGCCTCTATTTTTCCCTACGGGAGAAAGCGCGGCGTCTGCATCATCTACGGCTGTCCAATCAGCCGAGCCGGTGTTTCATCTTTCCCT
>CAYPZM010000424.1:0-4668 GCA_964414825.1 uncultured Cytophagia bacterium
CAACATTCACGGCAGCCCACGCTTCTTCCGGCGCTTCGCCACCCAAATCACCGATCAGGAAAACCAGCTCATCATCGTCATCCAATGTGCCATCATCGACAATACCGATGCCGCTGTTGGCATAATAGTGGCGTTCCCAACTTTTATCCAAAAGATCATAGGTCGTTTTTATGCGCTCGTCTATTTGAAACGGAATAACTTTTAGCGCCTGTGTGGCGTTATCAAAAGCAAACATATACAATTCATCCACCGGCACATCATAAAATGCAGACAGCGGAGCACCTCGAACGACCACCGGTTCGTATTGGCGATCCTCAAGAAAAGTACCGGCATTTAAAGACCCAACAAAAACGGTCACCAGTACGAAAAAAATGAAAGGTTGTAGAAATTTTTGCATACTACTCTCCTTTAAATAGTGGTAACTTAGAGATTTCTCGCATCAACCCGAGTATTGGTTGAGACAATAGTACCATACGCATCTATGATGCCAAAATATTCCCACAGATTGACTGTAGAGCAAACGTGCCGAGGAGCCAAAAGCACATAATCGCCAATATTGAGATGTTGGTCCTTTGGCACCCGAACCACCGTGTGCTCCTCATTCCAATGAGTGGCTTGCATACCTGGTACACTAAACGTATCGATGGCGCCCTGGTCCACGGCCCACCGTTTGTGGCCAATGTTTAGCGTGGCAGTATCCGCGGTGGGCTTGTCCATGACCTGGGATAAAATTACAGCGGCAATGTCAAAGGTGTTTGGCATCATGTCATGGGAAACCGTATCAAAGTAGACCCAGGTTCCTGGCGAAACGTAAAGATCTGTTTGCGGAGATTTGTCGGCAAAATATTCGGCGTCGTGTAAAAAACTGGGCGTGCCAGCAACCACGGTTTTCTTTACGCAAATTCCTGCGCTGTAAAAGTTGTTTAAAAGGGTCCAAACTTTATCCATGCTTTTCTGAGATTGGTCCCGTCGCTCATTCGCGGAAACGTGATGAATATGGCCATCGTATGCATGTAGTCCCACGAATTCAAAGCGCGGGTCAGCAGCCAGAACCTGATAAAAGTCGAGCGCCTGTTCGGGAGCCAGTCCGGTACGGTCCATTCCCACATTCACATCTATAAAGTAAAACCAAGTTACATCGTTTTCCGAACAGCGTTTTAAAATATCCACCTGCGTGGGATGCGACAGTTGCACATAAACCCGAGCATGCGGATGGGCCTTAATAGCCTGTTTTACATGTTTGGCATCCCAATTCAGCAACGGATATGCGATAAAAATGTCGCTTGCCCCAGCCTCCAGCAAAATGTTTAGCTCGTTTAACGTCGTTTTAAAGAATGAAATTCCGGCATTTAGCAGCTCTTTGGTCACCCACTTGGATTTGTGTGTTTTGACATGGGGACAGACATGTGCTAACGACATATTGGGATTGGCTTGCGCCAAAAGTCGACCCATGGTTTTTATATTGTCCAGCACCCGGTCTTGAAATACCAGCAAACGCGGTGTTCGAATTTTGTTCACGTCTTGAATTTTATACGGCCGATCAGACGTGCTCAAGTAAAATTCCATACCTAATACTGTACAATCACTTTTTGGGTTTGGCTAAATGAACCGCCGGACAATTTACAAAAGTAGGTTCCGGGCCGGACGCGCATTCCGAGATGATTCAAGCCATCCCAGCGAACGGATTGTAGTCCTTTGGTTGCGCGCAAGTTTTTAAACTCGACAACTTGCTGTCCGAGGACATTGTATATCACCAAATCATAAACGTGATCGGACAAGCCGCGGAATTCAATTTGTGTAAATGGCTGGTTCTTTGGATTAAACGGATTCGGATACACGGCTGCAAGCTCGTACGTTTGGGGCTGGTCTTTTTTATTATGAACCGATGACGGATCATAAATCTGCTCAGTGGCCGTTAAGGTGAGCGGATTATTTACCCACTCGATCAACTGCTCGCCAAACGTGACGTCCTGATTTGCTTCGTTAACAAAATAGCCTTTGTAGGTGACCGTTAATTGCTGGGTGATAAGCGCCGAACCCGTTGCCTTAACCATGACCCCCATATCACCATACGTACCTGGCGTGCCAGTTTCTTCGGTGCCATCTACAGCCGAGCCGTCTTTATTATCGTTGTAATAGAGCTGTTTATTAGAATTTTTCATGGGAGAAATTTCGAAAATAACCAAAATGGTTCCTTGCGGCCCGCTGGCCATAACCCAGTTTTGTTCCTGGCTGGCAGGAATAGGCAATGTGGCATTATCCGGAGAACCATCCACCAGCATGCCGTCGCGGTTTTGTGCAGAATAGACGTGCATTCCCACAGCATTTTGGCTGAGGTCCAGGGATTGCCGGATCAGTTGAACGCCAAAAAGTGTCAACATGGTGGCGTCGATATTGGTTTCGGCAGCGATTTGAAACGAATAGGGGAAATATTGAAAATGATAATCGAAATCGGCGCGTTTCGGCAACAGCGGCAAACCGAGTTTTTCTATCAGCACCTCGGCATTTATTTTATGAAACGCGCGCACCGGCCCATCATAAAACTCTACTTGATCGGTGTCGGTTGTTGCTTCCACAAAATTTTCGTTGATCTCATATTCAGGGCCAATGAGCATATCGCCGGCCAGCCGCAGCTTGAAACGGTCGATCAGATCGGTATCGCGATTTTGTGCCAGTGACAGGTAATCCATCCAACCCTCGCGATTGTGCCCCAGCGTATAGGCTGTGCTTCGGATCGTGTCCGCAGCCGGTGTTTCTTGAGGACCGGGTTTATAGGACAAATAATCCGGCAGTTCCGGATCGCTCGAAACATTTCTGTACAAATAGACCCAGCCTTTTTCTCCGGGATTCAAGGGATCTTCAAACTCCAATTCCATTCGTGGCAAAAACTGGGTAGCCGGATCATCAAGCCAATCGCTTGCCGTTGCGTGGTCGCCCAAATGTTCAGGCAGCAGACACAGCTCATCCGAGGCATCGGCAATACTGTCGGGCTCGGTATCATAACGGCCTTTGTCGTCGAGCTTGTCAAACTGGAACGGTACGGCTTGCCAGGAATCGGCTTGTGCGTCGTATGCGTACGCCGTCCAGTTCATAAGCTGCATTTCAAACAAGGGAGCTTTTGACAATGGGTGAATAATGGGTACATATTGTCGCTCCAACGTTCGCTGTTGGGCCTGGATTATACCGGCCAAAAGAAATATCATTAACATGAATCGTTTCATAACAAATCTTTCATAATAATCTAAACTTTAAAATGAACCACTGGCAGAAAAGGCAAAGTTGCGAATTTCTCCCAGTACGCGCTCGGAAACCGTATAATTATAATTCAAAGCGTTTCGAGCCAAAAACTGAAATTGTAAATTTTTCCACAAATAATTGAGCCGAAGATCGAGCACTTTGATGGGCACACGTTCATCCAACGGAAACACGGCCACGCGCTGTAACCGGCTCAAGTATCTGAAATCTGCCTCAACACCAACAGGCCCGAGCCACAAACTGGGCGAGACAAACGCCATAAAATTAGGGCGATACAACAAGGATTTTCCAGTATCGAGCTCCTTGTGATCCATCCACGTAGCTGAAGCGTGAATGCGAATTCTCTCGCGCCAAAATTGCCAGCGAAACTCGGATTCCAAGCCCTGAACGACCGCTCGCGGATAATTTATAAATTGTGCGGTCAAATCCGTAAACAACGTAGGTTCGATAAAATTATCGTAAATATTGTAAAAGTACGTTGCTTCCGCATAGGCATTTTCGCCAACATTTTGCCGTACACCAATATCTGTCAAAAGTGAGCGTTCGGGCATAAGGTCGGGATTTGAAATCCACTCGAAATCCCCGCCTTCAACTTCCAAAAAGCGCTCGACCACAGTTGCGGCGCGAAACGCACGGCCAATCGAGCCATGAAAAATGGTTCCGTATACCGGCTGATAACTAAAGCCGATTTTCGGGCTAATCTGGGTTTCGAGCGAATCGCCAACCAGGATGTAATTATCCCAGCGCAAGCCAACATTCAACTGAAAGAGATTGGAGAGGTTCCAAATTTCTTGTATGTAAGGGGCAAAGCCGTTTGCGTATTGCTCGCCATAATACGTGGTTTCGGCAGAATCATATTTGTAATCCATGCCAAAGGAAATACTGTGTTGCGGATTTGGTTTCCAGTTAAATTGAATTTCGCCGCCCAAGCCCACGGCAGGAGTAAAAATTCCGGACAAGTCAAAGGGGATGCCGACCAATTGTTGATTGTAGGAGCCTCGAACCTTCAAGGTAAACGTTGGCGAAAACAATTGATTATAAACGGCATAAGCGACATAGCCATCCAGGGACACGCTTTTGCCGCGATCGCTGGGCGGCACCAGCAAAGCATGGTCTTGTTCCAGCCACTGCAAATACAGCCCTTTTTTCTCGGTTCCATACGTTGAAAACAATGTCAAATTTGATGTGCCGCTAAGCTGAGCTTTTACCTTGCCGGTCATATACCAGCGTTCAAATTGCCCGTTTTGTCGATCTCCTGTTGAAGCATGTCGAGAAACGGCGAAACGCAGTCCGACCGGTCCAAATGATTTCGAATAACTAAGATCGGTCTTGTTGTAGTAGAGCAGATTGTCGGTCCACTGCCACTGCGGAACCGAGGGATCATCGTAGACACCGCTGGTTTGTTTAAATGAG
>CAYPZM010000425.1:0-1198 GCA_964414825.1 uncultured Cytophagia bacterium
ACGGTTATAATGTTGGTTGGATCAGCAATAATGAATGGTTGACCTATACGGTCAACATTGGCACCTCCGGTACCTACGACATTCACTACCGAGTCGCCTCGGCCAATAGCGGCGGACGTGCGACATTGCAGCTTGTAGACGGCGGCGGCGTCACCACCCTGCACACGTTGCGATTTCCCGGAACCGGCGGTTGGCAGTCCTGGCGCACCGTCACCGAGTCGGCGGTACTGCCAGCAGGTGAGCATACGTTAAGATTTTACGTAACGCAAGGCGGTTATAACTTGAATTGGATTGATTTTGAATTTGTTACGTTTGTTGAGGAACCACATTTTGTACCCCTTTGTTTTGCGTTGGTGCCCAATTTTCCCAATCCGTTCAATCCCTCAACTACCATTCAGTTCGTATTGCCAAGAGCCGGACACGTTGAATTGACTATTTTCAATGTGAGAGGTGAGCGTGTGGCAACTTTGGTTGATGAATTCCGACCTGCCGGCGAGTTTGCAGAGGTTTGGGATGCGTCAAGCCAGGCATCCGGACTTTACTTTTTTACCTTGACGAGTGGCGAAAATAAACAGACGCGTAAAATGATTTTGCAAAAGTGAGATGCACAATCCTATTGTGACTGTTGAAAAAAGCCCAGACTAGATTATAAAGATGATTGAAAGACAAAAAAAGTCACCCCGGAACCGCGCTTGCCAGCGGTGTCCGGGGGGCAATTTCGAAAACGTACATAATGTCTAAAGGGACACCAGCCTTCGCTGGTATAACTTGTCTCGTATTTTTCTGCACTTTGACAGGACAATTTGCACTCAAAATCGTAATCTGCAACACACTCTTTGCAGGCCTGACTTGATTCATAGCATTTTTCGACAGTCTCGACAGGGCTTTTTAGCCATCTAACTTGTCGATTGCGACAGTTCCTTTCGATACAAGCGCAAGCTGAAAATAGATGCGATCAAAACCAGAAGCCCCGCTGTGATAAACGGAATGCCCGGCCCAAACCGATCAAAGAAAAATCCTGCCCAAAATGGACCCAACACGCGCCCGAGCGATGAGAACGATTGATTGATGCCGAGAATACTGCCCTGCTCCTCCCGCCGGGCATTTTTTGAGATTAATGACGTAACTGAAGGATTGTGCAGTCCCAGTGACAGTGCGATAAGCGCCACGGCCATCGTGAAAAACACTACTCGGTTGG
>CAYPZM010000425.1:1208-4665 GCA_964414825.1 uncultured Cytophagia bacterium
AGGGTAACACAATGAAAGACAGCCCCAAAATTAATGTAGCGACAGTTATCAGCCTGGTTTCGCCAAAACGTTTTGCCAGTTTGCCAATGAGCACGCCCTGGGTAAAGGCGCTAATAAAACCGATCATGGCAAAAAAGTAGCCGGCTTGGGTTGTGGAATAGTTGAAAACACGTTCCAAATAGAGCGCAAACACGGTTTCCAAATTTGAAAACGCCAGGCTGACCGTAAAAAATATTAAAAACAGCACACCCAGCTTTGGATGGCGCAGGGCTCGCAGCAAATTTAGTAGATTAAATCGAGCATAATTTCGGCGCACCGGATTTTTAGTGTCCACGGTTTCGCTCAAACTAAAAAACGCAAACACCAGCGCAGCTAATGACAACATACCAGCGCCAAACAGCGGCAGCCGAATGCCACCCCATCCGCTTAAAATGCCGCCGAAAGCCGGGCCCAAAATAAATCCCAGACCAAATGCCGCGCCAACCAGTCCCATGCCCTTGGCGCGTTCTTCCGAGGACGTCACATCCGAAATATAGGCCATGGCCGTGGGTACGGTTGCAGAAAACAAACCGGTTAAAATTCGCGTGGCGAACAACATCTCCAAACTGCCGGAAAGCGCAAACAAAACGTGACTGACTGCGGTTCCGAACAAGGCGATGAGCAAAATGGGCCGGCGGCCAAAACGGTCGGAGAGCCGGCCCCAAATGGGATTAAAGACGAATTGCATCAGCGAAAAAGCGGTGATCATGAGGGCCACAACGCGGCCAATTTTTCCTGGATCGGCGAGAAAATCTTGAATATAAAACGGCACAATGGGAATGATCAATCCGAATCCCAATAAATCGATAAAAATAATCAAAAATATAGTGAGCAGTTGCTTTTTATTCGCTTGCATCGAGTCACTCCGTTATGAAAACAATATGTGTATAATCACAATAATAACGGACTTATTCCAGGCCAAGCCCATGTTTGCGAGATCGGCAGAGAACATCAAGAAAACATGGGTTTTTAATTGGATTTGAGAATGAAAATGTTATCTTGAAAATTATTCGATTCACGCAATAGTTCAAGATTCAAATCATCCGCAAACGTTTTTTCAGCAAAAATGTTTGTCCATTGGGTTAATGGCGACATTTACGCAAAATTCGCCATTCGCCGGATTTTAAAGGAATGCTGAATATCGTTTTGATAGCGTCATTTCCGAATTTTAACCGTCTATGGAATCACAAGGAGTTCTCTTGTCCGTTTCTCGTCGCTCGTTTCTGCGAACCGTAGCAGGCACCACCTTGCCGTTGCCGTTTATTTTGACTTCCAAAACAAAAGCTTTTTCCCCGGATGCGCAAATCGGTAACATGCTTATGGTCAATTTTAGCGGCTTGACTGCCGCACCAGATTCCGAAATTGCCCGCTTGATTCGAAAAGAACAGCTCGGTGGAGTTTTGTTATTTGAAAATAATTTTTCAACCGCCGCAAATCCGCGTTCAAGTTTACAGCAATTGTGTTCTGATTTGCATTCGCAATCCTCGAGCCTTTTGGTCGCCATGGATCAGGAGGGTGGCAGTGTCAATCGGTTAAAAGAAAAATATGGTTTTCCCCAAACTCGCTCGGCTTATGATTTGGGCGAGCAAGAAAATCTCAAGATTACGCATGACGAAGCATTAAACATGGCAAAATCGTTGGCGCAGCTTGGCATTAATCTGAATTTTGCGCCGGTGGTGGATATCCGAATAAATCCGGCCAATCCCGTAGTCGGTCGCAGCAAACGCTGTTTTGGCAACAACGCTGAAATGGTTGTGCAACACGCCGCCGAGTTTATTCGTGCGCATCGGCAACAGCATGTTTTGACTACGCTCAAACATTTTCCCGGTCATGGTAGTTCAGCCTCAGATTCGCACCACGGAATCGCGGATGTGACGGACACCTGGAGCAATATCGAGTTGCAGCCGTATCGCCAACTCCTCTCTTTAGGACTGGCGGATGCGGTGATGACCGCGCATATTTTTAATCGAAAACTGGATGAACAGTATCCTGCGTCGTTGTCGCGCAAGATCGTCACGGGACTTTTGCGGCGCTCGCTTGGATTTGACGGCGTTGTATTTTCTGACGATTTGCTCATGGGCGCCATTCGCGAGTTTTATTCGCTGGAAGAATCGGTGCTTTTGGCCATTAATGCCGGGGTGGATATGCTGTTGTTCACCACCATTGCAAACGATTTGGTGCCAAAGGTCAAACGAATTATTCGGGAGCATGTGCAAGCCGGCCGCATCTCGCGGGAACGTATTGCGCAGGCCAACCGGCGGATAAATGACTTGAAGAATAATCTGGGTTGAATTTTGGTTTTCTAACGTGAAATGCGCTTTAGCTCAGCAATGTGTTCGTTCAGGATTTCTAATCCTGGGCGGGAAAGTGGATTGCGACTTCCAGTCCCAAAACGGGCTTGAAGCCCTTGTATACTTTGCTTCCCAGGATGGATTCCCTGGAAGAACAAAAAGTCATGGATGAACGCTTGATTTTATATTTGATCTTTTGTGTCTCCGCGCAAATCATTTCTGAACGCTAGAAAGGTGGGAAACATGAGTTTGAATGATTTTCCTTTGATACCCATACAACCCAATGCGCCAAACCTGCGCACCAAATTGCCAGGCCCCAAAGCCCACAATTTGACCAAACGCGATAAACGCGTCACCAGCCCGTCATACACGCGCGATTACCCGCTGGTTGTCGATCACGCCATTGGCTCGACTATCACCGACCCGGACGGCAACGTATTTTTGGATATGACCGCCGGGATTGCGGTTACGGCCGCCGGTCACTCGCACCCGTATGTGGTGGATGTCATTCGAAAACAATCCGAGCGTTGCCTTCATATGTCTGGCACGGACTTTTTTTACGAATCGCAAATCGAGCTCGCCGAGCGTCTGGTCAAGTTGGCGCCCATGAAGGGCAAAAATCGCATTTTTTTCACCAATTCCGGCGCCGAGTCCATTGAGGCGGCGCTCAAACTGGCGCGTTTTCATACCGGCCGGCAGCATGTCATTGCCTTTATCGGCGCGTTTCATGGACGGACGTACGGCGCCATGTCGCTTGGCGCCAGCAAAGTCATTCAAAGCCAGGGCTTTAAACCGCTGGTGCCGCAAATTTCGCACGTCGATTATCCCAATCCGTATCGCCCGGTCGGACACGAAAAGAATGTTACCGATCACACCATGAACGAGATCGACACCGTGTTCAAACGCAAAGTCAGTCCCGACGAGGTGGCCGCTATTTTTGTCGAGGCCTTGCAAGGCGAGGGTGGCTATATCGTACCGCCGGACGATTTTATGCCGCGCTTGCGCGAGCTTTGCTCCATGTATGGTATTATGATGGTGTGCGACGAAGTGCAGTCCGGCATGGGCCGCACCGGAAAAATGTGGGGCGTGCAGCACACCGGCGTCGAGCCGGACATGATTGCCGTGGC
>CAYPZM010000426.1:0-4665 GCA_964414825.1 uncultured Cytophagia bacterium
CAGGAGAGGTCAATTTCATTATGGAGAACTATAAACAAAAGGCCCCGGTATTTGAATTGCTCAAAAAATGCACGAGCAAATTAGACAAGGAACGTGAAGCAGGATGGCTTCTTTTAATTGGTCAGTACAAACCTCTTGTTTATAAAATCAGTTTGCAAAAGTTTAACGAATGGAATTTAAGACGAAAAGGAATAACATTTAGTGATGTTGAAAAAGAGGTCATTGATCAAATTTACCTCAATATTTTCGAGAACGATTGCCGCGTTTTGAGAAAATTCAAGGCCGTTCATAGTGAGGCAGCATTTTTGTGTTATATTCGCACCATTACCGAGCGCGTGGTTAATCGTCTTTTTAAAGATTATATCGTTGACGCCTCTCCACTTGACAGTATTCAGAACATGGAGGATAACATTGCACCTTCACAGTCCCGGTGGCAGCTTTTTGAGGTATTGGTCTCTGCTCTGCGAGAAATGGCCGGGAATCTGGATCGTAATGTGGAACGCGATATTCTCATTTTTAACTTGTATGCAATGCATGATTATAAAAAAGAGATGATTGATCAACATCCGATATTCAAAAAATATGGACATCGGGTGTATGACAATATTCTTAATCGCAGCAAAGACAAGTTGAGGAAGTTTGGTAAACATATATTCCAAGAATAACCAAAAGCGCCAATGGATAAAATTCAGGACTGTGATTGGATTCTTGTGGGGACAGCACTTGCCGTTGTTGAACTAAAATTAACAACGAATGCGAATATATTGACCAAAATCAAAATCCCCCAGCTTGCAGACCTTGCTACAAAACTTGAACGCATTTATCACATCCAAAAATCATCTTCTCATTTGGGTGTTCATCTACCTGCACATACCTGCCAGCGTAAAGAGCCGTTTTTGCAAAACAACCTGCATGCTTTGGTATATCATGCCCTGATCGTCCCAACGCTTGAAAAGCTTCCACCAGGCATTCTCTCTTTTTTTCGGCACCTAAACAATTGCTACTGGTGTTTTGAAATATACGGGCAGGTATTCAAGGGCTACTTTTATGGCATGGATGAATATGGCCCCCCGGACGCCGACTCCTGAGATTATCCGATTTCAAGCATTCGATCCACAGCGGTTTTTGCTCGAATGCGGATGTCTTCCGGCACCTCAATTTTGTACTGCGTCTTTTTCAGCGCCTCCAGCGTCATTTCCAAAGTGATTTCATTCATGTGCGGACATCGAATACTGCACAATCGCAGCATTTCTTTGTTACGATTTTCGGCCGCAATATTGTCACCCATGCTGCATTCGGTGAGCAAGAGATAACGCACGGCATTAGCCTCTTTGACGTAGCGAACCATGGCCGAGGTGCTGCCCGAATAATCGGCGGCTTGCACCACTTCGGGACTGCATTCCGGGTGCGCCAATACCAGCACATCGGGAAATTGCTGGCGCACGGAGGTTATGTCTTCCACGGTAAACTGTTCGTGCACTTCGCAGCGACCTTTCCAGCCTACGATGGTATATTGCAAATCTTTGTTGTTCTTTTGCAACACGCGCGGATTTTTAATGGGGAAAATCACATTCATGCCGGTCTCTTTGGCAATGTTGCCGGCCATGTATTCATCCGGCAGAAAAATTATCGTATCGCTATTCAACGATTCCACAACCGCAGTGGCATTTCCGGAGGTACAACAGATGTCACTTTCGGCTTTAACATCCGCATACGTATTCACGTACGTGACCACCGGCACTCCCGGATATTGTTTGCGTAAATTGCGCACATCTTCTGCCGTAATGCTTTCCGCCAATGAGCATCCCGCCTTGGGAGAGGGTACCAGAACGGTTTTTTCGGGACTGAGTATTTTGGCCGTCTCGCCCATAAAGCGCACTCCGCAAAACACAATAATATCTTTTTCCGTAGTGGCTGCCTTGCGCGACAATTCCAGCGAATCTCCCACATAATCCGGCACCGAGTGGTACAGCGCCGGCTCCATATAATTATGACCCAAAATAACCGCATTGCGCTCTTTTTTAAGCTGATTTATTTCGTACGCCAATTCGGCTTTATATTTTAATTCCGCTTCCGGTACAACATCGTGTAGCTTTTCAATCATTTTTTCATATGTAGCAGCGACACTGTTTTCGTTTATGGACATTCTATCCTCTTGAATAAATTGATTCCTTTTAATGTTTGTAAAATTACTAAAGACAGCGATAAAAGTCAATACGGGTGTAGGGGCATTAAAGCCAAGCTCTAGCCAGATTGTGTAATTTGCTTGATTTTAAGTTCAAACTGTTCTATCTTTGCCCCTTGGAGTTGCTTATAAACTCTCACCTATGGTAACATAACAATCCCAAATTGTTAGGACGTTGATGCAAACATTAAAGCATTTCCTCTCCGTTTTGTTCCCCCTTGTGGTGCTGATCGGCTGTTCAGCACAAAGACCATCAACCTTTGAATCATTTATTTCCGTTTCGGGCGACAATTTGATGCAGGGCGATAAAGAATTACGTTTTGTCTCGTTTAACATCCCAAACCTGCACTATAACGAAGACAATATGAAATTTACCGAGCCCAATCCCTGGCGGCTCTCCAATGAGTTTGAAATTCGCGACGCGTTGCTCTCCATTCATCAAATGGGTGGACAAGTAGCGCGATTGTACACCTTGTCGGTGAAAAGTGCGGATGATCGTCCGGAAACACCGCGCCACATCTTGGGGCCGGGCCAGTTTAATGAAGAGGCCTTTGTAGTGCTGGACAAAGTGCTGCAAGTTGCCAATGAAGTTGGCGTGCGCATTATTATCCCATTTGTCGACAATTGGAGCTGGTGGGGCGGCATTGCAGAATACGCCGCGTTTCGGGACAAGACGCGCGACGAGTTTTGGACCGACCCCCAACTTTTCGAGGATTTTAAAACAACCATCGAGTTTGTCGTAACTCGGAAAAACACCTACACCGGCACGCTGTATTCGGAAGATCCAGCCATTTTGGCGTGGGAAACCGGCAATGAACTGCAAAGCCCCATGAGCTGGACCTCGGACATTGCTGCTTATATCAAAAGCCTGGATTCGAACCATTTGTTGATTGATGGCTTTCACTCCAATCTTTTGCGAGACGGTTCGCTCACCGATCCCAATATCGATCTGGTCACCACGCATCATTATGAAAAAAATGCCGCGCAAATGATCGATCACATTCGACAAAATCAAACCAAGGCGCGCGGTCAAAAGCCCTATTTTGTTGGCGAGTTTGGTTTTATCGATCCTCAAGGTGTTCGTCACGTACTGGACACCGTGATCGAGGAAGATGTTGCCGGCGCATTGTTGTGGAGTTTGCGCTTTCATAACCGGGATGGCGGATTTTATTGGCATTCCGAACCGTATGGCGGCAATTTGTTCAAAGCGTATCACTGGCCCGGATTCGAGTCCGGGGACGCTTTTGGCGAAACCGAAACTTTGAATATTATGCGCGAAAAAGCATTTGAAATTCAAAACTTGGACGCTCCTATGATTGCCCCCCCCTTGGCGCCAACACTTTTACCTATGTCCACTGTTGCGGAAATTACCTGGCAAGGTTCAGCCGGTGCCTCTGCTTATGACATTGAGCGGTCTGAGCAAGAACATGGCCCGTGGATGGTGGTCGGGCAAAACGTTTCGGATGCCGACGTGCAATATCGCCCGCTGTTTAACGATAAAAATGTCGAGCTCGGCAAATCCTATTATTACCGCGTCATTGCCAAAAATACTGCTGGCGCTTCGCCGCCTTCAAATGTGGTTCAAGCGCCAGTGGTGGAAGATTTTGCGTTGGTGGACGAATGCCGTAACTGGAACCAAACCTTCCAAATCCGTGGTCAACTCGAGCTCAAGCGCGATGAAGCGCGTCCGGCCAAAGAGGATGCGCATCGATTTCGCGGCAACGCTGGCGACGGCGTGATTTATCGCTGTCCTGGCGACATTCTCTCGTTTGAAATTTATGCATTTTATCCCGCAGAGGTGCAAGACCTGAAAATTTCCGGTTCATCCGATGGTCAAACCTATCACTCCCTTTCGGTAAACAGTTCAAACTATTTTAGCGGCGAAGGCGAATACAATTATTACACACCGGTGAAATTTTCCTCCGCAAATCTGCCAAAGAATATCAAGTTTCTAAATATAGAATTTCCGTGTACTGTTGAATTATCTCGGGTAAAAGTAAACTATGGCAACTGAAGTTTTAGAAATGCTGCGCACCGGTGTGTATCGTGAATTTTATGAGGGTTTGTTACCGTTTTGGCGCACTCAGGTTCTTGATTATCAACAAGGCGGTTTTATTGGCCGCATGAGCAACGATCTGACTATTGATCGCCGCGCTCCCAAAGGACTCATCCTCAATACCCGTTTGTTGTGGACCTACTCCGCGCTGTATCGTTACACACAGGACGACTCATTTCTCACCCTGGCCAGACGCGCCTATGAATACCTCACCACACATTTTATTGACTCTAAACACGGCGGCGCGTTTTGGCTCATCGACGTAAAAGGTAATGTGGTGGACAACAAAAAGAAAACTTATGGGCACGCTTTTTTTATTTATGCTTTGGTTGAATATGTGTTGGCTACGGAGATAAAGTCGGCGGAAAAATTGGCCATAGACCTGTTCAACATTATCGAGGATCAGCTTGCGGGCGGCGTTGAT
>CAYPZM010000427.1:0-4662 GCA_964414825.1 uncultured Cytophagia bacterium
CGGTAAATCTGGAGCCGGCACAAACCCATGACGTAGTTGTCGAATTTGCGCCGACAAGCACAGGCGCAAAATCAGGTGCGTTGACGATCACCAGCAACGATCCGGATGAGAGTCCGCTAAACGTGGACTTGACCGGTGAAGGTACGCCAGCGCCTCAACCCGATATTGTTGTCCAACCGGACGCCATCGATTTTGGTACGCTATTGACCGGCGAGACAAAAGTAGATTCTTTTTCCATCAAAAATGAAGGAGAAGCACTGCTCAATGTCTCCTCAGTTGCGCTAAGTGGCGACAACGCAGATGAGTTCAGCCTGGATAGCAGCGGACCATTCGATGTTGCCGTGGGCGACAGCCAAATCGTTCGAGTTACTTTTGCTCCAACATCCGCGGGCAGCAAGTCGGCAACGGCTGTTGTGTCCAGCAACGATCCGGATGAGGCGACGGTCAATGTCGCTTTGAGCGGAACCGCCGAAGCGCGAGTGCCGGCTATTGTCGTCGAGCCGGAATCTGTGGATTTTGGTCAAGTTGTCCTTGGTAATTCCAAAACGGATTCTGTGACTGTGATGAACACGGGTACGGGGACTCTGCATGTTAGTTTGACAACAATTGACATCGATAGTGAACAAACAACAGTTTCCGATGCTGATGACAACCCGGAATTTACCATCCTCGATGGCGGCGCCCCCTTTGAGGTTGAGCCCGGCGCAAGCCACGTCATCACGCTGCAATTCAGTCCAATGGCTGCTGGCGAACGCAACGCCATTCTATCGATTGTTTCGGATGATCCGGAAAACGAAACCGTTGAGGTACCACTGACCGGCATCGGCGTTTATGAACCGCCCGCGGTCGTTTTTTATGCCACACCAACGTCCGGCTACCCGGCGCTTACGGTCAAGTTTGAGGACGACTCCGAAGGCAACCCAACGGCCTGGATGTGGGATTTTGGTGATGGCGCCACCTCGACCGAACAAAATCCGACGCACATTTATCGTCGTCCTGGAAAATATGATGTTACGCTGACCATAACCACTTTAGTTGGTGATGTTACTGCTGAAAAACAGGACTTTGTGCATGTATGGGGTGATGAACCGATCGAACACGCCCCGCTTGCTCTGGTCGATAATAATTTTGCCTCGCCCAAAGAAGGCTGGGAGCACGCTATCGATGAGGATGTCAGCGGCTGGGTTGGAACCACCACAGCGCAAGATTCTCCGCCCATGGCTATTTTTGAGTTCAAAGACGGCACCACAAAACTCATCGACAAAGTAAAACTGCTAACCGATACCGGTGTGGAATTTCCGGAACGCTGGGTCAAATCCTTCTCTGTTTATGTCTCAACCACTGGCATAAATAGCGGCGATTTTGTCAAGGTATTGGATGGCACAAACAAGAGCGGCGAGTGGGAAAGCTTTACCTTTAGCGCCGTACAAGCAAAATATATCAAATTGGTGTTAAACACCCCAAATAACGGCTGGCGTCAAGTTGGTGAATTCCGAGTGTGTCCGGTACGGCCTATGGCCAGCGCTGGCATGTCGTCCGCTACGGCAACCTCGCCGCACGAAGGTAATGGCGTCGATATGTCTGACATGACCATAACCGTGGTGGATGAAGATGGATCGCCGATGAGTGGTTTGACCCCGGAGGATTTTCACCTTTATATCCACAATGGCAAACCGATTTTGAGCGCCATTAGCGAAACCAATACGCCGGGTGTGTATACCACACAGATTGGCAACCTTGGCGGTGTCGACATGAGCATTGAGGTGATGGTGAATGGTTTGATCATCGCCAACCCGATGATTTCTTTTACCGAGCCCGAGCTCAGTCTTGCCTCGCTGGTGCTGCTGGAAGGCAGTGAAACGGTTGAAAATGAAGGCTGGGATAATGCGATTGATGGCGACACCGAAGATTGGGACGGCACCGTGTCGGCCACAGGGCCGGCGCCCTATGCGATTTTTGGTTTTAGCGATGGCAACATAAAGTCCGTGCAACGTGTAAACTTGTTGGTTGATACCGACGTCGATTATGCCAATCGCTGGGTCAAACGCTTCCGCGTGCTGGTGTCGACTTCGGGCATGAAAGATACCGATTTTACCACTGTGTACGATGGTTTTCAAGATCAAGCGAAATGGCAAGTGCATGCTTTCCCGGCAGCCAATGCCAAATATGTGAAACTGATCATCGATTACCCGACAACTGGCATTAAACAACTGGGCGAGCTTGAAATTGAGGTCGGCGAAGCACTCACTGACGATCTCGCCAGCGGTGTGTTGACCATTGCCGGCACGCCAACCGCGTTTGAGCTCAAGGAAAATTATCCCAATCCGTTCAACCCGGAAACGCGCATTGAATTTGCGTTGCCGGAAACAGGAGATGTTCGCGTCTTGGTATTCAATCAGTTGGGACAGTTGGTGCAGACGTTATACGACGGCCAATTGCAACCCGGCTACCATACTTTGACCTGGAATGGCAAGAATGACCTGGGTCAGCAGATGCCCAGCGGGACCTATTTCTTGCATTTGCAAACGGAACAACATGTAAAAACAATCAAAATGTTGATGGTGAAATAAAGCTCTATGGCTTGTTGTAGTACACCTTAAAGTGTGTTACAAATTCAAACTTCGAGTCGTGAGAAATCGCGCCTCTACTGTCTAAAAAGAGCGGGGTGAAGGAAAATCCTTCATCCCGTTTTTTATGTTGTGGAAAATGATGGAAAATAGAAAGGTTTAGCTGGGAAGGAAAATTTTTAATCGGATTCTATTCCAAATGTCTCGTCATAATCCTGCATTGCGGCGTTGATCACGTCTTTTGCATGCTCAAAATCATAACACTCTGAAACGCTCACCGGCGATTCATCGCCCGGAACCCATTTGTAGGTGCTGAAATAGTGGCGAATGCGCTCCATCATAACGCTTGGAAATTCTGATACGTCTTTTTTACCCGCCCAAATATTGTCATTTTCCAACACCGCAATGATTTTATCATCGGCCTTGCCCTTATCGATCATTTGCAGTCCGCCCACGACCTTGGCGTTTAAAATGATCTCGGTGCGATTAATCGGTCGCTCGCTGATCACACAAATATCCAGGGGATCGCCATCTCCCATCATAGTGTCGCCTGTGATACGACCGACGCGCTTGGCGCAATACGTTCTGGGGATAAATCCGTACAAAATGGGTGGGTGCGCCGGACTGCGTTGCGGCCGGTCGACGCGCAAATAGCCGGTTTCCTTGTCGATTTCATATTTTACCGAATCAAACGTGGTCAACTCGATATACGCGTGCACCACGTGTGGCGGATTTGGTCCCACACTCAAACCGTGCCACGGGTGCGGACGAAATCTATAAAATTGTTTTTGAATGCTCATGAAAACCCCCGATTTTACACCTTAGTCAAATAAATTTGGCTTGTCCTGCCCTTCAAATCCTGTATCGATCTCCAAATTGTTACCGCGCGCCGCCTGCTGCGCTAACTGATCGCAGCGCTCATTTTCCGGCTTGCCACCATGACCTTTGACCCAAACGAACTCGACATCGTGTTTTTCAATCCACGCCAACAATTGCCGCCACAAATCCACATTTTCCACGGTTCGTTTGGATTCGGTCTTCCAGCCGTTTTGCCGCCATCGCTGCGCCCAGCCGTTGTTGATGCTATCGACAACATATTTTGAATCGCTAAAAATGGTCACTTTGCTCTTGGTTTTTAATGCTTTCAAGCCGGTTATGCACGCCATCAACTCCATGCGATTATTGGTTGTATTGCGAAACCCGCCGCTGAGCTCCTTGCGCTTGCCTTGGTACGACAGCACCACACCGTAACCGCCCGGCCTCGGATTGCCGATTGCACCGCCATCCGTGTAAATTTGCACGCGATCGGGATCCTCTTTTTTTTGAGGCGCACGATTTTCATGCTCGGGTACACGGACTCCATATTCTTCAAGATAATTCAAGGCGTCCTCCAAATCGTAAAAACCCTTAAATACGGCGCCCTGAAATTCTTGTATTTGTTCCTGCGCGCCGTCTTTGCCTTGCCAGGTTTTGTACAATCCCGGACGTCTGCCTCTAATAACGGCATAGTAATTTTTTTTATTCTTGGCCATAATCTCCTACTCTATTCCCTGACTCAAAACATTAAAAAATTGATCATACACAAACGCCTTGCCCTCCGGCGGATTGCCATCCAGGCCCATACGCACCACAACCATGTTCCATTCCTGAATGACAAAACACATGTTATTGTTAAAACCGCTGGCGTAAAACGTGCCTTCCGGGGTGTTCGGCATATTCCGATTGCCGTCCGGTTTGATGCCGTTCGACCACCAGTTAAATCCGTAAATCCCTCGGCCATCCGAGCTTTTGCGATCCGTATCCGCCAGTTCAATATCTTTTGGGACTTGCGCGGAAGTGGCTTGTTGAACCCAACTTTTCTCAACAAGTTGTCTTCCGTCCCAATTGCCGTTGTTGAGAAAAAGATATCCAAACCGCGCCAGTTGCAGCGCATTCATTTTTATGCCGGTGCTGCCAAAACGGATCGGAATGCCATCGAGCGAATCTTCGCTCCACCACGACCATTCTCCAAGCTGAATGGGATCGGTGATGCGCTCGGTCAATAGCTCCTTTAAATCCTGCTGACTTGCTTGTGTGAGCACGCGGCCAAACATGT
>CAYPZM010000428.1:0-4649 GCA_964414825.1 uncultured Cytophagia bacterium
ATGATTTTTCGAAATATTGTAACTCTGATGAGAATTCTAAAATTGAAAAAATTCTTTTGTTTATCTACGTTTTTGGATTTTGATTTTTTTGATAAAGAGCTTTTGATTAGACTCGTTACTAGGGAGCAATGTAATGCGAATGAAAAAAGACCATCGTTTTGTGTTAATATTTACAATATTCATTTTGACAATTGCGAATGCGAACCCGGTCATTCAACCTGGTGAAGACTGGTCACTTCCCGACTGGGTAAAAGCCGCGGAGTATATCGGCTTTTATCACATGGATCGCGGGTATTCGACGCCCAGCATCCCGCATATCGGCGATACTTTTACCTGGCAGATGTTGAATCCGGAAGAGGATAACTATCGCTTTGATCTGCTGGAAGACCTGATAAGCCGAGCCGAATCGGAAGGCGTCGGCGCCGCGATTCGCTTGAAATGTTCAGTGATCGAGGTGAAATGGGCCGGGAGTGATCCGAACGGACCGTTCATTCCACAATGGGTATTGGACAAACACAGTCCCGAAACGTTTTACACCAAAAATAGCAGCAATGCCCACATTTTATATGCGGCGTTATGGGATGATGGGGTACAGCAAGAGTATCAAAAATTCATCCAGGCGTTCGGCGCCTATGTTCAGGAGCGCAATCAACTTGGGTTTTTTGAGGATCCGGCGTTTTTGGGAATGTACCTGCATGCCTATTCCAGCTCTCGCGGCGAAGAGTTTTATCTGGACCCGTCTTTTGATCATCAAGTGGTCCAGGCCGGACTAACGCCGACCGTGCTGGTGGAGACACTGCAAAAGCGAATGGATTGGTGGGCGGAAGCCGCGGGCGAGTATACCTACAAAATGGCTTGGGTCGGCGCCGGGCGCGCCGGTGTGAGTTATGATCGAACAAAGTTGGATCAATACGCCATTGGAAGTGGATTTGCCTTGCGCGGCGGTTTTATCGAGCACTATTTTTCCGCGCAATACGATCCACCCAATTACGGTTTTTCCTGGAATGCCGGTTATGTTACGGTGGACTGGGATCATCCGCTGCGCAGCACCAAAAAGTTCTATGCGGACGAATACGAGGAAACCGACGAGTACCCCGGCGCCTCTGGCTATGCAAAAACATTTTCGACGCAGACCCCTTATTTTCGTGCCGCACAAATGGGGATGCGGTTTTTATGGGTATCGGACAACACCATCGAATGGGCGCCGAATATCGCCCGATGGTATCTCAACGTTGCCGGCAAAACACCGGCCGCGGCGCCGGACGCAGTGTGCTGGTTGCGTCAGGCCAGCGTTCGCATGAAGCTGCAAGGTGATTCTGATTATAATACGCCGCGTCCCTGGAAGAACCTGGAGCATTTGCTGATGCAGCGCGATTTGCCCGGCGCTATGACTGTTGCCGTGGATAAATTACAGCTTCCTTATACGTCATGGAAAGACCGCGACAACACTGACGAGTATTCAGCCCGCCGCACCGATGTGGCGAACGATCAATCCGAAATGGTCTTTTTTCTGCATGATGATTTCCGGGCTTCAATCGAGCAATACACACATATCAAAGTGACGTATCATGATGAATCGGCAACCACCTGGAAGTTGATGGCGTCGACGGAAAGCGGAGTTTGGGAGTCGAGTGCAATCCAGGGTGAAAATGACGGCGCCTGGAAAACCGTTACTTTTTCGGTTGACTCGCCGATTCAACCCGGCCAATTGCGCGATGACTGCGATTTGCTCATCAGGGTCACGGGCGATGCTGATCTCAAAGTCCGGTTTGTTCGCGTCGTCAAAGCCAAAACCGCGCTGAATGTCGGTCAGGCTGAAGACAAATCGGAAAAATCCTATGCGTTAATGCAGAACTATCCCAATCCATTTAATCCCACAACGGAAATTGCCTATTCGCTACCGGAACCGGCGGATGTCAGCCTGGAAATTTTTGACGTGAGTGGCAGAAAGGTAGATACGGTCTATCAGGGTATGCAATCCACCGGCAACCACCGAGTCATCTGGAACGGCGCCGACCGTCTCGGCAACTCTATAGCTACCGGAGTTTATTTTTATCGTCTTATAGCAGTGGGCCATTCGCACATTTTCCAAAATACCAAAAAGATGTTGTTTGTCAAATAAGGCCAAGACATTTGTAGTACACCTTTCAGGTGTGCTACAAATTTTGCTAATCGATGAGGTCATATGACCTAAACGGAAATAACCGTATTTTGCGTTCACCACCGAGCTGAACCGCAATTTTTTGAAAAGGTAAAATCATGTCAACCGCATTTAAAAGTCTTTGCATTGTTTTTGTTGTCTTTTCTCTTGTTTCGTGTAACCAACAACAACAGCCCAACCTGGCCGAACTGGCGCCGACGCCGCCCATGGGCTGGAACAGTTTCGACAGCTATGGGGTGTATTTATACGAAGAAGCAGCGTTTGAAAATCTTGAAGCGTTTGCTGAAAAATTGGCGCCGCATGGCTATGAATATTTTGTCATTGACGCCGGTTGGTTTGGCGAATACAAATTGCAAAAAGGCAGCCGCTTTTCGGCGGAAAAATTTGCTCGGGATGTGGCGATTAACAAGTACGGCATTCTGCAGCCGTCGCACGTTTATTTTCCCAATGGCTTTAAGCCGCTCATCGATCGCTGTCACGAACTCGGGCTCAAATTTGGCCTGCATTTGATGCGCGGCATCCCGCGGGAAGCCTATAGGGAAAATACGCCCATTGAGGGCACACCTTACTTTGCCCGCGATATTGCCGATGTCGCCGATACCTGCCACTGGAATAACCAGAATTACGGCGTGAATATGGACGCCCCCGGCGCT
Source organism: uncultured Cytophagia bacterium (assembly GCA_964414825.1). Lineage (GTDB taxonomy): Bacteria > Zhuqueibacterota > Zhuqueibacteria > Residuimicrobiales > Krinioviventaceae > CAYPZM01. Next base: position 2,815 of record CAYPZM010000428.1, read on the forward strand.
CAGGAATTTTATAACAGTGTCGTCAATGAAATAGCATCATGGGGCGTTGATTTTATTAAATATGATGACATTATTCCCCATCCGGATGAAGTGGAAGCCGTGGCAAAGGCGGTGCAACAGTGCGACAGGCCGATCGTCCTCAGTCTGAGTCCCGGCAGTGATATTGATATTGCCAATATTGATTTTTTTAAAAAAGCCAATATGGTGCGCATTACCCACGATATCTGGGATGATCAGGACGGCATTGATGAATGTTTTGCCGCCTGGCGAAAATGGGGAGGACTGGAAGAGCCGGGTTTCTGGATTGATATGGACATGATTCCATTTGGGCAATTGCAGCTCATGTCGCCGCCGCACCCGGATCCATCGAAAACAATCTGGGAAAAAGGCGATCCGCCCTTGTGCGGCGAAGGCGTGCAGCGCTGGTGTCGGCTTTCCAAGGCACAGATGATTACGTTTATAACCATGCGCGCCCTGGCCGCATCCCCGCTGATGATGGGCGGCGATTTGCCCTCCCTTGACGAGTTCTCGCTGAAACTCTTGACCAATAAAGAAATGATTGAATGTAATCAGAACGGTGTCATGGGCGAGCTGGTTTATGATCAAAATAGCATTGAAATATGGCAGGCGCCGGAAAAAGAGACCCAGAACGGTTGGATTGGTATTTTCAACCGAAGCGAAAAACCCAGTACATTTCAGCTCTCTCCGGAGATGGTTGGGCTGAATGCCGATTATGCCATTAATAATATTTGGGCCGACAATGTTGTCGCTCTGCCAAATGATTTTCAAATTGAACCCAATGGCGCCGTGTTTTTAAGCTACACCCTTTAATGGGAGAAACGCATGGAACGATGCAAGCGGGGATGGTTTTTCGGAGTATTGCTGATGGTTTACACCGCCGCATTGTATGCAAACGATTTTGGCAATGCCCTTCAGTTTGACGGTAAAGACGACTTTGTATTTGTCGGCAATGATACGATGCTGCAGGTGAAGCATTTTACCCTCGCTGCTTGGGTGCATCCGTATTCTTACAGCGAACTGCTGGTAAATGAACAGCGCATGGAAGTGCTGGAAAAGGCCGGTGAATACTGGATGAATATCAGCACGACCGACAAGGGCAATCGCGACACGATTGGAAAAATTCGTGTTGGCGGTAAATTTGGCGAGGACGCCAAGTGGTATTATCTGGACAGCAATTGCATTGTGCCGTTGAATGTCTGGACGCACATCGCCTGCACCTATGACGGCGACAGCTTGCGGCTGTTTGTCAATGGCGAGCGTGAGACTGCCAGAGAAATTCCGGAAGACTTTACCGTCAGGGCGGAATACGACAATATGCTGGCCCTCGGCTGCAAATGCAAAACTCATCCGGATAGTTTGGTGGAAGCGCAGTTTCACGGCATGCTGGATGAAATCAGCATTTGGGATTCACCGCTTGATCAATTTGAAATCCGCGAAATTATGTACGCTTCATTGACGCCGGCGCATCCCAAATGGAACGAGTTGGCCGCCTATTACAAGTTTGAGGAAGATGCATTCCGGCAGAGCATTTTCAGTATCGTTGATTCGAAAAATGCCGTCAACGGTCGGAATATCGGCGCGGTCTGGTTGCCGAGCACACTCACGGAGGTCCGGGATAGGGAGGAGGCGATTGCCGCGAATTATGAGCTGCGGCAAAATTATCCCAATCCGTTCAATCCCCACACGACCATTGAATTCCATCTGCCCCAAGCCGGGCAGGTTGAATTGACCGTGTTTGACCTCACCGGCCGCCATGTAAAAACGCTGATAAATGAACAGCTAAATGCCGGCGGACATACAATCGCCTGGAACGC
>CAYPZM010000429.1:0-4643 GCA_964414825.1 uncultured Cytophagia bacterium
TTGCAAATTTACCCGTTTTTTCACCCAACTCTCCGGCATCGACATGATAGATATAGACGCCGTAAGAGATATCGAGCAAGTCTTTGGTCAGCATATTCCAAACTTCTGTTCCGTCCGCAATATCCGGGCTATCGTGTTCGATCTCCCGAACCAATTGGCCGCGCACATTAAAGATGCGAATGGTACATTTGGCCGGCAGATGGGTAAAATGCAATTCCCGCGGGCCACGGCCTGAGGTATAAGGATTTTGCGGTTCCCACGAGTTGGACACCACATAGGGATTCGGGACCACGCGGATTTTATCCAGTTGCTGGCTTGCCAATTGCTCATCAATCGAGCGAGCTTTGGTAGTGAATTCGTACACATCGTGCGACAGGAACGGCTTGTTGGTGAAAATTTTCAGCGTATCTCCGGGCTGCGGGTTGCGATGCAACGAATCGTTCGTCGCAGAATCCATTTCCAGGCTCCAGGAGAGCACGGTTGTATCCGCATTCAGAGGTTCAATAAAAATGATCTGATCGGAACGGGTACGGTCTGAAAATGCCGTAAATTTGCCTTCTTCACCACTCAACACATCCAGCTCCCAGAATCCAAAATCCAACTGTTCATGAGTAAGCGCATTTTTGATGGTAAAGTTAACCGGAATGGCCGGCAGATTACGAGTTGCGGAGATCGACAGGTCCAAAGACGTATCCATACCCACGTCGCCAAACACGACAATATAGTCATTGGGGATCAGCGTCCCGATGGTGCGGCTGTAGCGAAAACCCTCAACGACCGGAGCATATACACTGTCGCTGCTCCAGTTCGTGCTGTCGGCATTCACTTGTAGCGCATCATAATTGAACATCTTGAGTTTAAAACCATCCGTCATCGGCTGTTCGGCGCCGGGTTCCAGATTGGTGCTCTTGTTTATCAGCGTGTCACCCGTAGTGGTATTCACCAGGCTGAAATTTTTGGTAAACGGGGCCATTACGCGATCGTCATTTTCGGCAATCGTATCCTGAAACACAATCACATAGTCATGATTTTCCGGAAAGAGTGTGGGGTCTATAATTTCATAGCCAATTTCGCCGGAAGCGCTTCCGCCCTCAACTAACGTGATATTGGAGAGCTCGGCTTCGGTAAAGCCCAGAGACGGCGCTTCGGGACGAGCAATAACTACGTTACGACCTTTTTCGATGGTGCCATCGGTTAAAAGCGCCAAATATTTGGAGCATTCGGAAGGCGCAACACCGAGGGCCGGATCGCCATGGTCATACGATGTTACGGCATAATAATATTTTTGGCCGTTTTTCACCGTAGTATCGACAAACGAATGCACCAATCCGGTATCGTCGCCCATGTAAAATTGAATACCACGAATATCCACGGAATGAAATCCAGTGATATCATTTACAAGGTCAAATTGTGCCAAAGGTTTGCGATAGGCAGTGCTGCCCTGGCCGTCGGTAATGGCTTGCATGTCGTTCCAGCCGGGATCGGTAGAGCGATAGATCCGATATCCTTCAAAATCCATTCCGGTAATCGGATCATTCGAAAACTCGGCAATATCATCCCAGTACAGCGTTACCTTGCCATCGCCAGGGATTGCAGTAAGCGTGGGTACAGTTGGTGCTTTGGCAAAGTTGTAATTTTCATCATAGGTCTTTTTGGCATAATCGCTGTTGACGAACATGTCGTCAAAGCTATCACCAAAGAGAATACCGATTGAGAAGCGTTCCGTATCTCCGGCGATCAGCGGAAAGTATCCGGAACCCAGCATGAGGTCGGTATCGGAGAACTGGGCATAGTCGTTCAGGTAACCGGGCGTAAAGCCTTCCCACAAGCCTTCGTCATCGCTAATGGCGGGGTTGCCCCAGACAAAGATATAAAACGCGGTGAGGCCAATCATATCGGATTCGTCAATATCGGTCTTGTCAATGTGCGGCTCGCCGGGCAGGTCCGTGCCTTTGCCGGACGTGGGCATGCCATCGCCTTCACCCAGGTCGCCGGTGTTGGCCACGCCATCGAGCCCCACATCGTCGTTGGCCAAATTCCAGTCGCCATCGTTATCGATGCCATCGTCGCGGCGTTCATCTATGAGAATATTTCCCAGTCCTTCGCCCGTATAATAATCGACATATTTACGACCAACATAAAGATAGTTTTGAATTGCCGCATCGCCACTACCAAATTCATAACCGTTGGACTCGTCGATGATGCCATTAAAGTTGTCATCAATCAAATTGGCTTGAATTTCGGTAAATTCAGTGCCGGCATCAAAGTGATATTCGTTATCCAAATAGGTGATGGTGATGCCCTCATCCGGCATGGTGGTCACCGTACGTTCAAACGTGGTGTAATCGACCACAACAATAGGATCACCCGCATTAATGACTTTGGGAGCAAACATATCTTCTGTAATCAGAGGTCCTTCGCCGCCGAAAGCATCGTCATCGTTGTCAATGCCGTCGTAGGGGTTTCCCGGACTTTCATAGTAGGCAAAACCGTGTGCACCCACCGGGGTCCAGCCGCCGGCACCCATATCGTCCTCATCGAAATGCCAGCCGATTTTGCGTTGCAGATCAAAGCGCGCAGCATCGTCAGCTCCGTCCCCGCCGGCATTCACATCGCGACCGATCACCGGGCCCGACATGATGCCGAATATCATTTTCGAATGGTCATACGTACCAATGTTTTTAATATCCAAAAGCTGGAACAACACATCTTCAACCAGCACATTAGACCATTGAAAACCGCGCACCGTACCGCGAAGGCCAAGACCGCGGCGCAGCGAGTCGGTGCTGTCCGGAAAAAAGGAAAATTCATCATTCAGATAATCATCGAACACATAATAACTTTCCTGATCGGCATTGAGGATATCTTTTCCAAAATAGCCGTTCCAGGTACCCGCCCACCCCGGATCGATAGTATCTTCGTACTTGTCCGGCCAGGCATCCGGCCAGGTTTGCGGCTGATGGCTCATCGCGACGCGTTGCACTTCGGGATTGGCAAAACCGGGCAGTGGTGCATTACACTGCCAGTTGCCGTCATCGTCCGAATCCGCAGAAGCCGGGTTGGAATCATCTCCTGTGATAACACCGTTGGCTTCGGATGAGATATGGCGGATCACACCATCTGTATCTTTTACTTCCGACAAGAGCATAAAGGTAATCAGGTTGACATAGTTATGCCCCGAATTAATTGGCCATTCACCGAGGTCACCGGGATTGATGCCCTCTCGTTGGCCGACATAACCTTCATTATAAAATGTAGTACGAATTTGATTGCCCGAATGCCAGTTGCGGTAACTGTAGCGCTCGTCACCAAACAGCTCATCCACGGTGGTTTGGCTAAGCGCTATTGTTGGCAAACAAAGCAGCGTTAATAAAAAAGGCAGAACCAGGAACTTTTTCATAACAATTATCTCCTTCTCTTAGAAACCAATGCTCAAGCCAAGCTGAACCTGACGAGGCGCAATGTACCAATAAGGCCGTTTCATATAGTTTTCAACCGTTCCAATGCGATTGGGATCGTATTCGTAAACAGGATCGCTCGGAGAGGGATTGGTTGTATAATCGGCTGAACCGGTGTCGGAAAATACATTGGTTGCCATGCGGTTGTCGAATACATTGTATGCATATGCAAAGAGCATCACATTCATATTGCCAAATGGGACACGTTTGGTGACGTACAAATCCGCATAGTAAATATTGGGACGTCGTGAACTGTTATCTGGCAAATCGGTCAAAGCTACTCCGCCGACTCGTGCACCTTGGGGGAATGAAGGCGTGTAGGGCAAACCGGTATTGAACCGTCCGACCAACGAAACAGTCCAAGTATTGGGTCGAAACATGAGTTGTAAATTAAGGGTGTGGCGTCTATCCCAATTCAAAGGAATCAGGTTCAGGCGAGGCTCCTCGCCCGCGGTACGCGCATTAAAGGCATCCGTAGGATTCGAATAGGTGCCTTCAGCAACCTGATACGTATAATCGACCTTGGCGGAAAAGAAATTGGTGAAACGTTGCTCACCTCGAAACGTGACACCGCGAACATTGGCATAGTCTTCATTTTTATAGGAAGAGTATGTAATGCTCGACTGTGCCGTCGTATCGATAGGGCTGGTACCGACCCAGTCGCGAATATCTCGATAAAACAGAGCCACGTCGACACCGAGTCCGGGGGCCAACTCTTGCTGCAAACCGATCTCATACTGAACGGTGCGCTGCGGATTGAGTGCGGCATTTCCAATAAGGTTGGCGCCGGTTCTCAGTTTGGTTCCCGGATTTGCATACAAATATTGGAAATCCGGAATTTGGAAAAAGTGACCGTAGGAAAAGTGGATGACGCCTTTATCCGTAATCGGGTAGGCGACACCAAGACGCGGGCTGACTTGCATTTTGACATCGGCATCTTTCCACATAAAACCGCGGCGTTCCTCCGGCGTATACTCTTCCAGACTGCTTTCGTAAGCGCGTTGTTCGGGCGGAGTCAAGCCGAGCCAATATTCCTGATCGAACCCTTTATAGGTATTTTGCAAATTGGTTGGTGTATAGATACTCGGATCACGAGAGTCAACCGGAACATAATAATTGGGATCAAAATAATCGAAACGCAAGCCGATATTCATGATAAGATCGCGCAATTCAATTTTGTCTTGC
>CAYPZM010000430.1:0-4590 GCA_964414825.1 uncultured Cytophagia bacterium
CTTTTTCCGGAATGGCCTCGTAGTTTTCTGAATACTCTTTTATCAAATCCCAATGTTGTTCGGTAAGCGGATTGACAAACGGATGGCTGAATTCGTGGCGGATCATATATTTCAAATAAGCTTCATCACCAAAGGTTTGTAAACCCCTTTGGACTTTATGCCTGCCAAGAACGGTGAACAGCTCACGTTCGCCAGTTTTGTAAACCAACGAATTGCCAAATCCGACAAAATTATACAGCGGCGCCAACACCAGGTTGTAGCCTTTTTGTCGCTTGCCGTAGAAGAATTCCAGCTCGGATATATAATCCCTGCCGCCGATATGGTTGGCGGTGTTTTGTACGAGCCTCGCATAAAAATCGCGATGCGCCTCGTAAAATGCGTAAAATTCGGATTGTTCGGCAAAATCGCGCAGCAATTGCAACAGTACATTTAGGGAATCCAAACCGCCGGCGCGCTGCACGACAAAATCGTCCAGCTCAATGTCGGTGCGCAGGTGCAGCGAGGCATCCGTGTACAGCATGATGAAGGATGGTGCGTTAAAATTGAGCATGCGGGGTTGACTGCTGAGGCGGTCGAACATGTGAACCACCGGATGATAGGCATAAGGCTGAAACTGCTCCTGCACCTCCGCATTGTACGGCGCGCTGTCCGATGCCATAAGAAAGCCGAGAATGCTGGGATAATTACTGATGCTCTGCACGATCGACATCAGCTCCACCTGCGGAAGCACAGTGACAGTGATGTTGTTGTGCGTCGCCGACACCGGTTGCGGCAAGTGGGCTTGGGAAAATGCGGTGGCCTTCAGAAAAACAACAGTGAGAAAAATGCGTCGATGCATGTGCTAATCCTTTCAAATTTGGGACAGCACAAAGACTGGTTTTGTGGTTGAAATGTTTCATCGTACGGATACATCTATTCTCGAATACTATATTCGATACTTTTCAATCTGTATTTGCCCTACGCAAACTCGCCCTCAGGATAATGCCAAATCGCCTCACCATAGGTCGGCAGGTTAAAGCCATTTACACTCTCTAACTCTCTGAGCGGTGTGGAAAATCGATACTGCTGCTTTTCATTCACATCGTATCGATCATCCGAGACGAAATCTTCACAAGAGAACTCCTTTTCCATTGATCAAAAATGTACACGGTTCATCGTTTGCTAAAAGCAATTATCAAAACTTGAATCCAACAAATATCAAAGGAAATTGATAAAAATATTTATCTCCAAAACTTTGATTCATGCGATCATAAAAACTGTCTGGTTTGTTTGTACTATAGAGTCCGAATCCAAACGGCCAGGTGAGATTGACGAACATGGGAAATGTTTTAACGTGAAAATTAAACTGATAGCCAATGCGAAACTCATTCCACAAATCGAATCCTCGATAATACTTTTCCTCATTTTTTTCATAAAAGGCATCATAGCACGGCCATAATTCATATTCCAGGTATAATTTTTTCCAAACATATCGCCGGTATCCAAGGATCAGGCCAGGCGAGTTGGTATTGCCCTCATCAAAATGAATGTTCATGTAGGCCAATCCGAGCTTTACCTCATCGTGCGGTGTCAAGGCATAGTCATATTTGAGGCCCCAAATCCCTTTGTTGGCCATTTGCAGCAATGGCGACAACGGACTTGTCTCTATTGAATGCTTGTAATCCGGTTGAGAATATTGGATTTCAGTTTGTGCAACAAGGTTTGCAGTGTTCAAAAACATCAAACATAACAGCGCACATATTCGTTTCATCATATTCCTGTTCCTCATCATTCCAATTCATTTGTTCATGACGTTTTGTTGAATGCGAACCCTGTCTCGCATTTGCGCTAAATCAGCAGTGTCGACTATCAAGCTAGCTTCATTTCCTTCGTCGCTACAATTAAGAAATTGGACAACCCGCCAAAGTTTAGGCATCGACGAACGATTTTTCGACTGCGTAAACTTTTCTAACGGACGGGAGTAACACCAACAACAGCAATAGCACTCCGACTGCGCCATAAATGGCCTGCAGCGGCGGCTGCGTTTGGTAGCCGATGACCAAAATCTCGACAAGGATCCAAATGAGGAGAGCCACGGCAATGAGCAAAGCCCCGAACCACGCCAAACGCGATCTTTTTAGCAAACCGACGAAACAGACCAGCGGAAATAATCCGAGCACCGTGAATAGAACGATTCCGGGAATCAGACAAGTTTGAAACGGCGATCCCTCGAGCCAGCGCAGGGGAATGCTCATCGAAGCACCCGTTGGATCGAGCACAAGACCGATGCCGCCGGCAATGCCGCTCAGTCCTTGAAAAAGTACGAGAATTAACAGTAAATAGTCACTGATGGGTCGTGATTGTTTGGTTGTCATGGTTTCACCTCCTGTTATTGATTAAAACATCGTCAACCGGTTTTCTGAAAGAACCGGGCATGGGATCCGCATATCCGATTCGCAAAAGCAGCAGCGGCTGTTCGTTCTGCAACCCCAGATAATTTTGCAATTCTTTTCCCAGACTCGGTTCTTCGCATGGCATGTTGAGATGCGCATGCCGGATGTTGCATTGGGTTGCCGTAAGTGCCACACGCTCAAAACTTTGTCCCACATGAATCCAGGATTGCTTGTTGTTGTTCTCGGCAATGAACAGCATAAGCGCCGCGGAACTCTGAATGGCTTTTTCGCATTTCTGTGCTTCTTTTTCCGCCGAGGCGAATTTCATAAAAAGTTGTCCCAGCCACTGCGGCACGGACGGCGCTCCCATGGATGCGCCATAAAGCCCGTCTCGGGTTCGCTCGGCGGCAGATTTGTTAAAGCGAATCCAGGAAATTAGCTCATTAACAAATGCTTTGTTGTTGAACTGCAGGCGATTTCCCTCTTTGACCAGCTCGGTGAGTCGTTCAATATCCGCTGCTTCGGTGAAAATTTTAAAACGGACACTCTCCTGTTCTGAGGCCCGGTGGAGTGCCTCGAGGTCGTTTTCCGGAATTGGTTGTCCATCGTATGTGTTGCGCGTGGCCTGACGTTTGGGAATGGCGTCAAAAAGTGTGTTGTCCGAAGAGTCGCTACTTTTCAGGTCAACGTGGATGGCCTCGGATCCTTCCTCGTTCAGATCGTACACGATATTCGTTCGGAATCCAAAATGTTTCGCTGCGATGAGCAGATTTTCCAGCGCGCAGCCCAAGCTGATGAACAGGGCATGGTCATCCGAATCCACGACGGGCAGACGTTTGCGGTAATCCGGATAGATCGTAATTCTATTCTCGTCGATTGAAAATAACCACGGCTGGGTATTGTGACCTGATGGAGCCATGGTAGCGTATCGAATGATTTCTTTAAAATCTGTCATGGTATCCTTTCTTTTTAGGTTGTCTTGATGACCTCGACGACGTGGTCTCGCAGGCTATCGCGCCGCAAACAGTCTAGCGTAAATGTTCCGAATGTTCGTCGAAAAAGGCCAGCACCTCGTTGCTAAAACTCTCGGGATTGACCAGATTGGACGGATCCATGGCGTTTTCCAGGATCACAAACCGGGCATTTGGAATAGCATCAGCGATGCGTCGATTGATATGAATAAACCAGTCGCCGAATAGATCGCCTGCCAAAACCAGGGTTGGAATATTTAAATTCGATAATCGCGGCGTGATATAAAACCGATTCAGCGCGGCTCGCGCCATCAGCAGTTGGTTATGATTCATACGGTCAAAAGTTTGCTGAAAATAGTGTGCTATATCCGGGAAATCTCCGTAAACCCATCCCAGAGATGTACGCAACAATCGAGGAGCAATTTTGATCGTTAGCCATTGCATCCACCCGGCGAATCTGATGTTTAGGGAAGACACCTCACTGAATGTATCCGCCAGAATCAGCATATCGACACGATCCGGATAGTCGCACGCAAACTGTTGAGCAATCACGCCGCCCATGCTGACGCCGGCAACGGCAACACTTTCAAGTCCGAGATGCTCGACCAATTCTGCCATATCGCGAGCGCAATCCTCGATCCGAAAATTTTCAACCGGCTCAGACGATCCATGTCCGCGCATATCGGGAACGATCAGGTAGTAGCCTTGTTCAGGCCAACTTTTAATCTGCGGCTCCCACATGCGCCCGTCCGCTCCGAGGCCATGGATCAAAAGGATGGCGGGATTGTCTTTATCCCCAAAGGTTTGAAAAAACAATGGCACCGAATCCGAGGTTGTGAACGTCATGAGTTGCTCCTCTTGTTTCATTCGTTTAAAAACAGGCTTTCAATCAGCTCGACAATTTCCGCACGCGACGCTGTGCCTTCCAGAGTCTTGACGATTTTGCCGTGCTGAAACAAAACCAGCGTGGGAATTTTATGGATGCTGTACTCTGTACATAACTGTTTTGATTCGTCGGCATTGATAAACAGCACCTCAAGCCGTTCGGCATAATCGCGCTGCAGTTGTTTGAGCATTTCGGCGATGATAAAGGACGACGCGCTCCAGTCCGTGTAAAACTCGACAATGATATGGCGTTTTTCTGTTATGGCCTTGTTCAGGTTCATGGTGATCTACCAGCTTTTTTACGTCCGATGAAAACGGGCGAATTATTGACGGCCAAATTTGTACGGCACATCGTATTCAAA
>CAYPZM010000431.1:0-2304 GCA_964414825.1 uncultured Cytophagia bacterium
AAAACTTTTTCGTATGTTGCCAGCCGTCATAGCTGATCAGCGGTCCGCACTCGGGCATGCCGTAGCCGTTGGTAGACGGAAAACCGATTTTCACGAGAAAGTTCTCAACCTCGGGATTAAACGCGGCGCCGCCAATGACGATTTCGATGAATCGCCCGCCAAACACATCGACCAGTTTTTTACGAATTTTTTTATGGACACTATTGGATAGAACCGGCAATTTGAGCATTTGCTTTACCGGCGGTTTGCCAATGGCCGGAGCAATTTGTTTTTTGTAGATTTTTTCGATGATCAGGGGCACCGAGAGTATCAATTGCGGACGCACATCCTGGAAGGCCTTGACGATGATTTTCGGCGAGGGAATTTTGCTCAAAAAGGTCACTTGACAACCAATTGAGAGCGGGAACAAAAACTCGAACGCGCAGCCGTACGAATGCGCCAGCGGCATAAACGACACAATACGGTCGCCGCGCTTGAGCGGGATGTTGTTCTGCGCGTAACGGATGTTTGCCGAAATGGAATTGTGCGGCAGCATGACACCTTTGGAAAATCCGGTGGTTCCGGATGTGTAGACAATCGCGGCCAGCTCATCATTTTTAATCTTTGGCAAGGAAAATTTATCTGCTGATAAACTGCCGTCGTATTTATGCAGATATTCGTCTTGCGCTTTGTCCACGACTTCTACAATGTTCGACTTTTTGTGATGTAGCAGCGAAAAATCTTCCAGCGAAAATATCGCCTCAACATTGATGAGCTGCGATTCGTCCAGCTCTTCGTAAATCGAATGGGCGGTAAAAAACAACACCGAATCGGAATGATTGACAATATGCTGAACATCTTCGGCTTTGAAATCCGGCAAAATCGGCACAATCACCGCGCCGTAAGAAATCGTCGCCAAATAGGTGATGGCCCAGTTCATGGAATTTTTGCCAATCACCGCAATTTTGTCGCCTTTTTTAATGTGATTTTTCTCAAAAATATAGTGCAGCCACACCATTTTTTCGGCCATTTGGCCATAGGTTTTCGTCGCGCCTTCGTAATTTGAAATGGCTGGCAAATCCCAACTGTTTTTGATGTTGCTTTCCAGCATGTCCACGAAACGTTCTTCCAGCATGTCTTCTCTCCAATTTATTGAATGGTAATTTCCAGAAATCGCCCTTCCACCGTGTAGCCATGCTCCCGCACGATGGCAAGGGATTGAATGGTTTGGATATACAAATCGACTTGCTCCGGTTCAAACACGTGACCGGTCTTATAGTCCACAATCTCGATTCGCTTGTTGGGCTCATCGACCATGAGCCGGTCAATGCGTTGCTCGCGGCCCTGCTCATCGAACAGCGTGTACTCGGTGTAAATGTGCGTCCAGTTTGGTGAAAATACGTCGGGATGATTTTCAATGAAATCATCCACCTGCGGCAAGATCGCATCGATAGTATTTGTCGTTACCAACGTTCCGTAAAAACTGCGAGTTTTGGCGCGCGCGAATTCACGTTCCTGGGGTGTGCCGCGTTTGATAAATGATAAATAATAGTGCACCACATTGCCAATCTCTACCGCCTTTTGCTCCAAAAACACGGATTTAAAATCCACGTGTTTTTCCATCTCCAGGCGTTCTTCATCCACTTCCAGCATGTGCTTTCGGTCACTGTTCACATAGTCCTGGAGAAATGAAAAATCTTCTTGTGGAGTTGACTCGTGGACCTCAACAGCCGCTGAAATTTGCCCGCGCTCGCCATGTTCGCGATCCAAGCTGAATTGGAATAATTGATCCGAGGCGCGAAACAAGCCGCGAATGTGCCCGATGACCAGGCGCGCCATGCTCAAGTCATCTGTTTTTTTTATCATCTCATCAAATCCGCCGGACTTTGTATACACAAAGCACATGAACAAATTGGACTTGGCGCGAGTGAGCGCCACATAAAAATTGTTCAGCTCTTCAATATCTTCGCGTCGCTTCACCTGATCGGTAAAGTGGTGAAACGAAGATTGCGCGATGATGTTGTCATAATTGAACGTCAGCACATAATCCTCAACATCACGGTATCCGGGCGCATAGTGCAAATAGGGCCGCACTTCGCGGTACGGCCGGCCGCCGCCTCCGCTGACATTCCAGTACAAAAATACCGTGTCAAACTCGAGGCCCTTGGCTTTGTGAATCGTCATCAGCGTAATCGCATTCACATCCTCCAAATTGGCTTGCTTAAAGGTCTCGCTATCGCGTTCCTCATCACAATAATCCAAAAAGCCTTTCAGGGATTTCGGATAATCCAGGTTCGAGGTTTTGAACTCTGAAATAATTCTGAA
>CAYPZM010000431.1:2314-4586 GCA_964414825.1 uncultured Cytophagia bacterium
AACTGGTTGAGGTTTTTAATGTCGCTTTCCGTATCAAACAGGCCGGTGATGTTGTAGGTTTCGGCAATGATTTTGACCATGTCGAAAAGATCGTCTTCGTGCTCGAGCCGTTCCAACAGCGACGAGCACCTTTCTACCTCCGGCACCTGCGCGCATGCCTGTAAAATGGTTTGCGTTTCCACGCTATCGTTTTTGGCATCGCGATACGTCAGCAGCAATTCTTTCAGCGCCTCGGTGTCCAGCAGAACCAGGTCGGAACGCAAGAATCGCAGCACATCAAAAAAGTCGCCGTACGCCACATAGTTGAGCAGAAACAGAACCGGCTTTATCGCGCGAAAATCCAGAATCGAATTCGCCGATTCCTGAACGTAGCGAATTCCCAGCTCGTCGAGCGCCGCAGCAAACGCATCGAGATCGGCATTGCGCCGCGCTAAAATTGCGGTCTTGCCCGATTTTAAGCTTTTGCCAAATGCGGGCGAGGAAAGCGTATGATCCAAAAATTCACGAATGGCCTCTTCCGCTGTGGAAATATTGTTGGAGCTGTCCTTGCCTTGCGACAGATTGCGCAAAAAGAGCTGCACATGCCCGGCGCCATTGGCTTTATTTGCGGCAATCGATGTGTAGGGCCACTCGATATCGCGCTCCCACAACTGCTCGTGCAAGAACGCGTGGCCAAACACCTCATTGATAAAGCGGATAATTTCTTCATCGCTGCGGTACGAGGTGTCCAGCGTTTGCTTTTCGGCTTGCTGCATCACCACCGGCATGTTGAGGAGCAAATCGCGCTCGCCGCCGCGCCAGCCGTAAATCGACTGCTTTTCGTCGCCCACCACAATCGTACCGCCGTACTCTTTGACACCGGCGCCGCTAATTACCTCCTGAATCATGGGCAGCAAAATTTTGTACTGGATGATGCTGGTGTCCTGGAATTCATCAATGAGCACAAAACGCGTGTGCGTGGAAAGATATTCGTAAAACGAGTTGCTGACCACATCGCCTTCGAGCAGGGACAATTCCGGATCGTACAAATATTTAAAGGTGTAGAACGAAATATCGTCGTGCGTAAATACCTTGTCGCGAAATTTCAGCTCGTCGTAGCGCGCTAAAATATGCTCAATAATTTGAAACAGCTCGTCTTCTTCCTGCAACAGGAAACGGGCGAACATAAAATTTGCCACTGTCAAACGCGCACTTGAGAGCAATTCTAAAAGTTGCTCTTTGCGCGCGGCCTCGGCCTTTTTACGCAGCAGTTTGCTGCCGTTCCACAATGCACGTTTATCATCCAGCAGCAAAACATAATGCTGCGCCAGTAATTCCTCACTGCAATAGACGTGTTCAAACGCCTTTTGAATATCGTTGAGTTGGGGTTTTGGGAAAACCGAATCGAGCAGCGAGTACACATCATTCAGCAGCACATCTTTGGCGGACTTGGTGGGGTGCTCGGTATTCACATACGTTTGAAATTCGCGGCAAAATTCGTCAAACGCGGTTTGAACGTTTTCCCACAATACCGGGAGCTGGTCGGCTAGGGCATCGAGTTTGCGCGATCCGAATGTAGAGCGAATGAGACGAAACGCCCAGCGATGCCGAATGACCGAGTTGATAAAGTTATCGTAATGCTGAATGGTTTTGAGCTGCGAGCGTTCAAAAAACTCGCGAAACTGCTCGCGCGTGGAATCGGTTTGCAGCAGCGTACGGTACAGCTCATCGCGCACCTCGTCTTCAATAGTCGGCTTGACCGTATAGTCGGTGATGCCGAGGTATGGCGCAATAATGGTTTTGAAAATCGTGTTGGTGAACGAATCGATGGTACTGATTTGCACCTGGTGCTTGTTGGTGAGCATATCGACGTAAATCTCGCGCAACGCCGCAATGTCGTTTTTCCCAATGCTCAAATCAAAAAATGATTGCAGATTCTTGCGCAATTCGTGACCGGTTTCATCCCCTTGAATAATGTGATCAAGATGACTAAAAATGCGCTCGCGAATTTCCGCCGTGGCTTTTTTGGTAAAAGTGATGACCAGGATTTCGCTAAAATGCAGGCCGTGCTGGCGAAATTTCAGCAGCAATCCGATATACTCCAGCGACAGCCGGTAGGTTTTACCGGTGCCGGCGCTGGCGCGAATGACTTTTTTGACGGGTTGGATCATATTCTCGAAAAGTGAAACTCCTCTCGTTCCCACGCTCTGCGTAGGAATGCAGCCTGGACGCTCTGCGTCCAGTACACGTGCGAACCTTCGGACGCTGAGCGTCCACACCTGCATTCCGCCGC
>CAYPZM010000432.1:0-4555 GCA_964414825.1 uncultured Cytophagia bacterium
GGCTGCCGCTATTTGACACCGGTTTGGGCGTCGACTATACCGAAACTTCAATCGAAACCGCGATTCGCCATTTTAGCAGCCAAATTAGTTATGAAAAAACCAAAGATCCCGCAGCTTTTGCTGCCCAAGAGTTAGCGGATGGCAAAATTGTCGGCTGGTTTCAAGGCCGCGAAGAGTACGGTCATCGCGCGCTGGGGCACCGCTGCATGTTGGGAGATCCGCGCTCCATGGAGATTAAAGTAAAAATGACCGACATCAAAGGCCGTGAACTGTGGATTCCCATTGCGCCCGCTATTCTCAAAGAGCACGGCAGCGCGTTTTTTGACAACTTTACTCACAGCCCGTTTATGACGCGAGCCTTTTACGTCAAGCCCAACAAACGCAAAGAAATTGCCGCGGCGCTGCATCAGGATGATTCGGCACGCCTGCAATCCATCGATGAACAGACATTTGAGCCCTTTCGTAACCTGTTACATCATTTTTACAAACTCACCGGCATGCCCATGCTGCTGAACACCAGCCTCAACCGCCACGGTCAGCCTATTGTGCATCGTCCCAAAGAGGCGATTCAGCTCTTGCTCGACACACGACTGGATATTTTGGTGATTGGTCCGTTTGTGGTCCGCAAAGGATTTTCCCATTAAAAACATTTTATACTATGTTAATATGAAATTCTTATATTTCCGGTTTGCAGTACTACTTTTTGCCCACGGAGGAGATTTATGATCGTTAGAACCAAAGCGTTTACACGTGCGGGGTTGGCTGGCAATCCATCGGATGGCTATTTTGGCAAAACGCTCTCGGTGACCTTTCGCAACTTTTTTGCCGAGGTCACCATGTACGAAACGCCGGACCTGGAAATTTTGCCCAACGACCGGGACCATTCCTATTTTAAAAACATGGAACATCTGGTAAAGGATGTTCAGCGCCACGGTTATTACGGAGGCATTCGACTCATCAAAGCGGCCGCAAAAAAGTTTTTTGACTATTGCCAGGAAAAAGGCATTGTGCTGTCGGATCGCAATTTTACCGTACGCTACAAATCCAATATTCCGGTGCAGGTCGGTTTGGCGGGTTCCAGCGCTATTGTCACGGCCACCATTCGCGCGCTCATGACCTTTTACGGTGTGGAAATTCCCAAGCCGCAGGTCCCGGCCCTCATTCTCAGTGTCGAAACCGATGAGCTGCGCATCTCTGCGGGATTGCAAGACCGCGTGGTTCAAATGTACGAAGGTTTGGTTTATATGGATTTTGACAAGACGATGATTGAGACACAAGGTTATGGTGATTATCAAAACATTGATCCCAATCTGCTTCCCCCCATTTATATTGCCTATTTGGCGGATTTGAGCGAGACATCCGGAATTGCGCACGGCAAATTGCGTGGCCGATTTGAGGCCGGCGACCAGGGCGTCATCGAAGCGATGAAATATTTTGCCGAACGCGCCGATCTGGCCAAAGAGTGTTTGTTGAACCATCAACCCGAAAAATTGGGCCAAATTATGAATGATAACTTTGACAAACGCCGCGAGATTTTCCCCATCAGTCGTATGAATTTGGAGATGGTGAATTTGGCGCGCTCGGTTGGCGCCAGCGCCAAATTTTCGGGATCGGGCGGCGCCATTGTCGGCACTTATGAAGATGAAAAAATGTTTGAAAAGTTAAAAGCCAAACTGGCTGAAATTGGCGCGGTAGTGCTAAAGCCGCAAATATAAGGTTTCGTGTGCCATAAGCGTTTCTAAATGCCACAGCGATACTTGAACCTTGAGGGCAATTGTTTATGAACATGACTGGAAATATCTAGCGGTTCATCACTGTTTCGAAATTTTTGTGGCGTTTTTATTGGAGTAGTTTTGCAACAAAACAGGATCAAACAATTTCAGAAGCGGCTTTTAACCTGGTTCGATGAAGAATTCCGTGATTTGCCATGGCGGCAGACCGAAAATCCCTATGCAATTTGGGTGTCGGAAATTATGCTGCAGCAAACGCAGGTAAAAACTGTTGTCCCTTATTATGAGCGCTTTATGGCGGTTTTTCCAAGCATCGCCGATCTTGCCCAGGCCAATTTGGAAGAGGTGCTTAAACTTTGGGAAGGCCTTGGATATTACGCACGCGCTCGCAATTTGCACAAAGCCGCCCAAAAAATTGTTCAAGAGTTTGGCGGCACGTTTCCCAATCAACTCGAGCAAGTGAACGAGCTGCCCGGCATCGGTCCCTACACTGCGGCCGCAATTATGAGCATCGCATTTGGTGCCGATCTGCCGGTGATTGATGGAAACGTGAACCGCGTGCTCAGTCGGCTGTTTCGAGTACCGGTTGATCCCAAATCAACAGCGGGTAAAAAGATCATTCAGGAAAAAGCTGATGTGCTGTTTGCGCACGGCCGCGCCGGTTCCTACAATCAGGCCATCATGGAGCTTGGCGCATTGATCTGCACGCCGCGCTCGCCCAAGTGCCTGCTCTGTCCGGTGTCCTTTTTTTGTCAAGCGCGCCTGGCCGGAACAGAATCCGAGTTTCCCATAAAAACTCAAAAAAAGCCGCGGCCGCATCGACATATTGCTGTCGGCATTGTACGCCAAAATGGAAACATCCTCATTGATAAACGCAAAGAAGATGACATGTTGGGCGGATTGTGGGAGTTTCCAGGCGGTAAAGTGGAGCCGGGCGAAACTTACGAAGAGGCGGTGGTGCGCGAGCTCAAGGAAGAACTGGGCATCGATGTTCGAGTAGACCGCTTTTTTGCAACGATCGAGCATGGCTATTCACATTTTACCATCTCCATGCACGCATACGAATGTCAGCACGTTGGGGGTGAACCCCAAGCCATTGAATGTTCGGACTGGCGTTGGGTGCCCGTGCACGAACTGCGCAATTATGCCTTTCCGCGCGCCAATGGCAAGTTGCTGGATATTTTGTTGTGTGGGAACGAAAAATAATCTTGATGATGATTAGGCTCTCTTTATGCTGAACATCTTTGTTGATGCGGATGCATGTCCGGTAAAACAAGAGGTTTATCGTGTCGCAAGCCGATATGGCCTCAATGTCACACTGGTCACCAACACGTGGATGCGGATACCCGACAAAAAGTGGATTACGCTAAAAATTGTCGACGACGAGTTCGATGCTGCTGATGATTGGATTGTCGAACACATCCGGTCTGATGACATTGTGATTACAGCGGATATCCCCCTTGCCAGCCGTTGTTTGCAAAAAGGCGCTCGAATAGTGGGCCCAACCGGCAAGGTATTCACGGAAAACAATATCGGTCAGGCTATCGCAACAAGGAACCTATTCTCGGAACTCCGAGAAGCAGGTGAAATGACGGGTGGTCCGCCGCCTTTAAAAAAAAGTGATCGGTCATTCTTTCTGCAAAAGCTTGATGAGGTCATTCAATCCATAAATCGTGAAAATTCAAATAATAGTTTGTAACTATGATTTAGAACGATGCTGAATGCTTTTGTGAAATCGGCTATTTGACAATACTATTTTATCATGATATTGATCTTTTCGAGTGAACTTTCAACAACCTGGTCAATGTTTTTAAAGATGCTATGCAATTTATAGCAAAGAGGAATTGACCAGGATGAAAGTTCATGAATATGACAATAAGAAACAGACTTTTTGTCTGGTTTGATGCTCTTATAAAAGTTCGATTGTTTATTACGGCTTACCTATGCTGTTGCAGCAGGTGAGCCTAGCGTTGGATGATCAATAATTCAGGTTTGAGGTAAAGATGCCAAATCCAATAACCTGGGAAGAAATAGAAACACTGCGTGATAAGACATTTTTCCGCACGCGCCAGCAGCAGCTACGCGATTTGGTTGATGCCGAGAATTTTGTCAAAACCGTCGGATTTTGCTTTGCTTTTAAAGCCAACAATTCCGAGCTTCCGTGTATGTGGCATGCGGCAGCCGGGGAGCGCAATCCCGATTATCCCATTCATATTCAACAAGATCCCCATATCGGTCTGGTCTGGAATGCCAAAGATGCCCTGGCGGCCGAGAAAAAAGTCTATTATGGCAAAGCGCTGAAAAAACGGCCGACCTTTATTTCGCTCGACTATTTTCCGGCTTTTTATCGACTTTCAGGTCCGCAGCATGGCGCCGAGGATTTTGCTGCAGAATACATGCGCGGCCAGCTCTCCAACGAAGCCAAACGCATTATGGAGGCGTTAATGCAGCAATCGCCCATGGTTACGGCCGACCTTAAAATGGCCAGCCGATTGGCACATCCGGATAATCGTTCAGCTTTTGACAAAGCCATGGCCGAGCTGCAAGCCAAACTGTATATCGTAAAAATTGGCGAGTTTTACGATCCGTTTACCTTTTTATGGGATATGGTGGAGCGCCGGTTTGCCGAGGAAATTGTCCGCTCTCAAGCGTTAACTTTTTCCAGCGCACGCAAAAGCATATTACAACAGTATTTTAAATTGCTCTACGTTTCAAACTCGATTTTGACAAGGCGCTTATTCGGATGGGAAGCGGACGAAATTGATGAGGCACTTTCCAGCCTTTATGAACAGGGAACCATTCAACCTGTGGAGATAAAAGGCGAA
>CAYPZM010000433.1:0-4546 GCA_964414825.1 uncultured Cytophagia bacterium
CAATCTGGTTCCCTGGCAAATGGCTGCAAAACGTACCGGCGCCACGTTAAAATTTATCCCGTTTGACGATAATGGCCACCTCGAGCTCGACCACTTGGGCGAGCTGTTATCCCCAAAAACCAAACTGGTGGCTGTCACCCACGCATCAAACGTGCTTGGAACTCAGGTGCACGTGCAGCGTATTATCAGCGCGGCTCACGAGGTTGGCGCTAAAGTTTTGGTGGATGGAGCTCAGCACGTGCCGCATTCTCAAGTCGATGTTCAGGAACTGGATGCTGACTTTTACACGTTTTCCGGTCACAAAATGCTTGGTCCCATGGGCATTGGCATTTTATACGGCAAAGAAGAGCTGTTAAACGCCATGGATCCGGTGTTGTTTGGCGGTTCGATGATTGACGATGTCGGCAAATACGAATCGACCTGGGCTGAATTGCCGTGGAAGTTTGAGGCCGGAACGCAAAATATTCCGGCGGTTATTGGTCTTGGCGCAGCCATTGATTTTTTGCACGACATCGGCCTGTCCGAGATAGCCGCGCATGACCACTATTTGACCTCGTATGCGTTGGCGCAACTTGAACAGCTCGATTTTGTGAATGTATATGGACCGTTTACGCATCGCAATCCGGTGATTTCGTTTTCGATTCAGGGCATTCATCCGCATGACGTAGCGACTTTTTTCGACAGCAAAAACGTCGCCATTCGTTCCGGGCATCATTGCGCCAAACCGATTATGAAGCGTCTCAACGTTCCGGCCATGGCGCGCGCCAGTTTTTATCTCTACAATACCAAAGAAGACATCGACAGATTTATTACGGCCATTAATCAAGCCAAAGGATATTTCGCGAAATGGATTTAGATGATCTGTATCAGGAAATTATTTTAGAACATTACAAACAGCCTAAAAATCAGGGCACTGTTGAAAATGCCAATGTTCAAGTGGAAGGTCGAAATCCATTTTGCGGTGATGAAATCAAATTAACGCTACTCGTAAAAGACAATGTTGTTCAAGATGTTAAATTTTCCGGCAGCGGCTGCGCCATCAGCCAGGCATCGGCTTCGGTGATGACCGAACACATCAAAGGGAAATCTGTGGAAGAGGTGAAAGAATTATTTCAGGATTTCTCGACCATGGTGCGCGGCGAATCACCGGACCATCCGCATATCGACGAAATGGACGAGCTGGCCGCCTTTCAAGGCGTGTCCGCCTACCCCACCCGCGTAAAATGCGCCATGCTGGCCTGGAATGCGATTAAAGATGGAATTGAAAAAGAACTTGAAAAACACGGAGAATAACATGCCAAAAGTAAGAACGTTTACGTCGGATTTGCGCATTTTCAAGACCGCCGGGCAGTTGGAAGACCTAGATGAAAAGATCAACATGTTTCTCGAACAAAACAAAATCAAAACTATCTATTCGGTGTCAGATACAACCGCAACGGACGACACAGGAGCAACCATTGGTATTATTCGCGTCTTGGCGTACGATTGATGTCGTACGCCTCGGTTCTTTTTAATAATCTGTATCACTAAACCTTTTCTATTTAAAATTTCCATGCATTCAAAAATTATCTCCTCAATCAGAAAAACTCTGCTTTTTATGTTTATGCTCATCACCATTTTGGGGCTATTGGATTGTACAAATCGCAACAACCGCTTCAACCCCATCAGTTATTTCCCTGTGCAGCAAGGCAATACCTGGATGTTTAATGGTGGCATTCATAAAATGCACATTTCAGATATTGTAAAAGACCAGGGTGAGCAACATGTGACCTTTACCTATTCCGACACCTCGGATGTCGTGTTGTGGAAAGAAACCTACCGCTTGCGGAAAAATCAGTTGTATTGGCAGAGTTTCACCCCAAATACCCCTGTGCTGCCGCAAGTGTCGTTCGATCCTCCCTTGCCCTTTGCTCCGGTTTCTACCAAAGAGGGCCATACTTTGGTTTTGGAAAGTATCGAAACCCAAAGCGACACGATGAAGCGGATGACCAAAATTACGGTCGAGTACGAAATACTGGCCGTTGAGGATGTCAAAGTACCGGCCGGCACATTTTTGAATTGTATAAAAATGAAAATAAACGTCCAGTATCCGCAATCGGTAAGGCGGCCGTTTTTTATTGGCGAACAATATTGGTGGTTCGCACCGATGATTGGCCCTATCAAATACGATCTTCCATCGGCAGTGGGTGAGCTGGTCAAAACCGATTTTGACAGGGACCGGCTGTCCCCTCTTCCTTGAGCCTCTACAGAAACTTTACAAAAACGTAAATCCAAAGACTATGAATTGAAGGCTCTTGATAAACGCACGGGTTTTGTAATTTTTATCAAGCGTTCTATTGTCGAGTTTTTGGGGAGATAACTTATTCAGGCCAAAATGTAAAATTATGCCATCAACCAAAAAAGTACTTGCTTCCTATGCTTCATATTTATATTATCTCACGTGAGATATAACCCATGAAAGGCAGCTATGAAGTCCAGAAAAAAAATATTTGCATCCTTCCGATTGAAACAAAACGTTTTTTTACCGATTATAGGTCTGTTCTCGCTAATCTGGTTTCTTTTTCGCGTTCTTCCCAAACCCAGCAGAGCTATGTATCCCTGTCAACGTGTTGCCTTTCCATTGGCCTCCGGATTTGTATTATGGTTAACGGGAATTGTATCCTCGATTTTTTTCTTTAAACATTTAAAAAAGCAGCTTCGCCATGGTCGTTTGCTGTACGCCTGCATTGCGGTCGTATTGTTAAGCGCTGCTCTTGGATTTACTTTTCTTCAAACCCCATCTCTGCCGGCTTTTGCAGATGACGCTCCGTTCGCACCCACGGATCCGCCAAATACGCCCATCGGCGAGGCCAAGGGCATTTTTCCGGGACGCGTGGTTTGGGCGCACAATCCGGACGCCACAAGCTGGAACGGTTCAGGTTATTGGTCGAGCGACGCTTATACGAATCAGACGGCCGTCAGTGACATGCTGTCTCAAGCGTTGCGCGACTTGACCGAAACCGATACCGACGCCGCAGCTTGGGACGCGTTGTTTCGCTATTTTAATCGCCAGCACAATAATGGCGATGTCGGCTACAAGGCCGGCGAAAAAATCGCCATAAAAATCAATTTGAACGCCTGCAACAGTCACGGCGGCAACCGCAACGCATTTTTCAGCTCACCTCAGGGCGTGTTTGCCATGCTGCGCCAACTGGTCGAGCATGCAGGTGTGGATGCCGCGGATGTTACGTTTTTTGATGCGACCCGCCTCGTTCCGCGAGAAATTTATGACAAGTGTAAAGACACCTATCCAAGCGTCAATTTTGCGGACTGGGACGGTGGCAACGGTCGCTTTCAAGTACAGCGAGACATGAGCAATCAAGTAAAATTTTCTCAAGATTTGGATATGGAGCCGGGCGGTGGCAATCCCACCTACATCCCCGCATGTGTCAGCAAAGCAAAATATCTCATCAACATGGGTCAGCTCAAAGGCCATAATTTGGCAGGTGTGACACTGAACGGCAAAAATTTGTTTGGCTCTATCATTTCCTATACCACGGATAATGTTCGCAACAGCAGTGCCCCCAAGAACGCCGGCCTGCACCCCTATGTGTGTGTGCATTCGGATTTCCATTTTGGCGGGCATTGGGATTTTGACAAGCGCGCCATGGAAACGTTTAACGTGCTTGTGGATTTGATGGGCCACAAGGACCTGGGCGCGAAAACCATGCTGTTTTTTGTGGATGGGCTCTATTCCGCTCCCAATCAATCGACCGAGCTGAAACGAGAGCACAAATGGAAATCCTTTGGTTCGGACTGGCCGAGCAGCATTTTTGTGTCGCAGGATTTTGTCGCTATTGAATCCGTATGTCTCGACTTTTTGCGCAACGAACCGCGGCAAGACTGGGTTCGCGGCAACGTCGATAATTATTTGCACGAAGCTGCCTTGGCTCACGATGCGCCGTCGGGCACCGTTTACGATCCCGAGCAAGACGGCACTCCGCTTAAAAGTTTGGGCGTACACGAGCACTGGAACAATGCCACGGACAAACAATACAGTCGTAATTTGGGCACGGGAAAGGGTATCGAGCTTTTCAAAGCCGGCAGCAGAACGCTGGTAGAACAGGCAACCATTGAACATCCGACTCGAATTGCTCTTTTAAATAACTACCCCAATCCCTTTAATGCACAAACCAGGCTAGCGTTTTCTATCCCGGCTCCCAGTAAAATTCGGCTGGATATTTATAATCTTAAAGGTGAACGCATTATCACATTAGCCAACAGCCAGTACGATGCTGGCACTCACCATTTCCTCTGGAATGGCACCGATTTTTACGGACAACCGCTTGCCAGCGGAATCTACCTGGCACGTCTGCAGACCGATACCGAATTTGTTACGCATAAAATTACCTTGTCCAAATAGGTCCGCTTCGATTTGTCGTTCGCCTTGAGGATGTGCGACAATCCGTATATTCATGGCTGGTATTGCTTTCATCTTATTGTTTCTTTGCCCTAGGTGACCATCGTTTATGAATCATAAAGTGCTATTTTCATGGTAACGATCAAA
>CAYPZM010000434.1:0-4538 GCA_964414825.1 uncultured Cytophagia bacterium
TCGTAGTGACTCAGCACACATACGAGTTCATCATCCGAATGCACGATCTCGTACATCGCCTCTTTGTTGCCCGGACCTTTTTGCGCCTCAAATTCCTTGTTGGTCACGCGAAACCACATGCACCAGCAGCCGCCGCAGGCGCCGCGCTCGCCGAACAGGGTTTCAAAGGCGTCCCAGTGTTGCGGAGTGAGTGGCGCAAAAGTTAATGTCAGCTTTTTTTCCATCGACCAATTTCCTTCATGTTGTCCTTCAATAAAATAAGAATTTCGAGAATGAGTTGCCACTCCAAGTTGTTCTACTTGCAATCCATCATTTTTATAGCACACAGCAGGAAAAATGACTTGCGTTTCGGCGCGGATCGTTTAAATTTAACAGATTAAAACAACGGAGGAGAGCATGGCACTTGATTTTTCGAATACAACAAAGATCATCGAAGGGAAAACCAAAATTGTCTATGAGAATCCCGATGATCCCAAAACCGTGTACATGGTGTTCAAGGACGACATTACCGCCGGCGACGGCGCCAAGCACGATGTCATCGAAGGCAAGGCGTTTGTGGACTGGAAAACCAATCGTGATATTTTTGAGTACCTGAACCGCAAAGGCGTGCGCACGCATTATGTCTCCAGCCCGGATGACAAGGTGTGCATTGTGAAGAAACTGGACTTCAAAATCAATCTCGAAGTGGTGACGCGCCGCGTGGCCGCCGGCTCGATTTTGAAATGGGGCAACATGGAAGAAGGCGAACGTTTTGACCCGCTGATCACGCAGTTTCATTACAAGGACGATCCGCTGCACGATCCCATGCTGGATGAAGGCTATATCGAGTACATCATCAAGGCCAAAGGTTCCGGCGAGTTTCAGGAAATGCGCGACATTAATGCGCAGGTGTTTAAAATTTTGGAAGACGCGTTTGCGCAATTCAAGATTCAGCTCATTGATTTTAAACTGGAATACGGCTTGATTGACGGTCATGTCACACTGATCGACGAAATCACCGGCGGTTCGTTCCGCTTGTGGCCGTATGCCAAGGACAATCCGAATTTGAATCAGCCCAATGTAATCTCGGAGCTCGATCCCAAAGGTCGCCTGGACAAGGACACGTACCGCATGGGCGGCGATTTGTCTGCCGTCAAAAGCAAGTTCGAAGCGATTGCGGATATTACAGCAAAATTTAGAGACTTGCCGTAACACCGCCGCGAGCAATTACTAACGAAATCCATTTCGTGCAGAGCAAAGACCCAACAAGGGGTCACGCCAGATAACAGCAAGTAGTTGTAGTTTTTGATTTATATGATCAAAAAGGAAATATCTGAATTTTTCAGTGACCCCTTGTTCAGTATATTTTTCGACCTCAATTCTGCACGTTTAATTCATTCTGACTTTGTAAATTAACGGCCATTCTGTGAAGCGCGTCTCGTTTACCCACATCCCGTTCACGCAACATTTCTCTCAAGCCCTTTCGCAGCAAACGCAGCTCAACCATGCGTTGTTTATTTTCCCAACGCAAGCTGGCGTGCGTGCGGCCATTCGAGAGTTTCAAAACAAGTGGGCCTTTCAAAACATCCGCTTTGTCACCATGGAAGAGTTGAAAGCGCTGCTGTTTGTGAACGACCAACCGTTGCTCAAGGAAGAAAAGCGCACGCTGGCCTTTTATGCGGCGCTCTCCGAGGAGCACAAGCGCTTTTTTAAAATCAATAACTATTTCCAGTCCATTGAGCTGGCGCAGCACTTTTTTGATCTGTGGGAAGAATTTAACGAAGAGCGGCTGCCGGACGAGCTCGATGAACAACGGCTATTGGAATTTGACGCGGCGCTGCTGGACTGGCAAGCCGAGACGTATGCGCAGCTTTGCAGCATTAAGCAATCGTACCAGGAAACGATTGAGCACAAAGGCTTTACCGATGCCATTTTTTTATACCAGTCAAAACATTTGCGCCTGGATGTCTTTGCCGATATTCAGCACGTCCATTTTGTGAATCAATTTTATTATACCGAGTTGGAAAAGTATATCATAAACGTATTTGCCGAGCACGGCGCCGAGGTGACGCTGTTTTATCAATTACCGGCCGAGTTGGTGAATACAGAGACGTTAGAGATCACGCCATTTTCCGTTCGGGAGTTGGGCGCCAACCGTAACGAGCGCATTGACATTTTCGAGTGCAAAAACGAGTTCACCATGCTGCTGGCGTTGCTGCGACAGGTTCACAGCCAGCCCTTGCGGCATGTCATCAATTTTTCGCCCAATTCGCATCCGTTTTCCCGATTTTTATCCGTGGACACCTTTCATATCAGCAGTTCGGTCAAGGGTACCGACACCTCGATTTTCAACGTTTTGCAAACCGCACACATGTTGATCGAAACCCTGGTGGATGAATCCACGCGCGGAAAACTGCTGCTGCCGATTCAATCGATTTTGGATGCCATGTTGAATCCGCACTTTTCGGCTTTTCTGTTGCGCTCAGAGTCGCGACAAGAGGTGCTGGATGCGCTCTATGATTTGATTGATTGGGATATCAAATTTATCGATCTGGATGGCCATTTTTTTCTCACCCACAAAAAAAGTGCCGCCGTGGAGGCGATCAAAGCGCTGCTGAACTTTGTCGCGTCCCTGCTCAAGGTTCACTCGATTACCGATTTTGTGAATGTTATCGATTCTGAACCCGGCATCCCCACCGACGGGGTGTTTAGCGAGCACGAAATCAATTCCTCAAATCTTCGCGAGGTCTTTTATCGCGCGTTGGCGGATTTTCAGGCCCTCGAACACATAAACGTGGTGGACAATTGGGACGAGCTGTTTTTTAATCCGCGATTGCCCGCGGAAGCGCGCCGAGCTGCGGGAATTTTTTTATTATTTCTCGAGTACCTCAAATCGCGCAGCGTTCGATTTACCACCAAATCGGTAGAGACCCCGCGCCTCGAGTTTACCAGTTTGCAGGACACGCGCAATATTTTTTACAAAAATGTGGCGGTGATGAATGTCATCGAGAGCGAAATCCCGCACCCGCGACAAACGCCATTTTTGTTCACAGAGCGGCAGCGGCAAGCACTCGGACTCAAAACCTACGACGACATCAAACTGCGTGAAAAATATTACCTGATGCGGCTGGTACTCACCACACCGCAGGTGACGTTGTTGACGCAGAAAAATATTGAAAACAATGTGGATGCGAGCTCGTTTGTGGAAGAGCTGCGCTTGTTTGCAAAAGATCAGGTAACGGTGACACGATTTGAGCAGGAGAATTACGCCGCATTTTACAAAACATTATTGAATGCTGAGCATTCTTATGCTCCCGATCGCCAGCGCCAGACACAGGATTCGTTTTATACCATCCCGCTACATATCGAGCGCGATTTTGTGTTCAAAAGCCTCAATCTGTCGTATTATGCTCTTTCGAATTTGCTGAAAAATCCGTTCGCATTTTATGTGAAAAATCTCATCCGACTGGAGGAGCAAACCAAAACCGTGGATGCGGATTATTCTGCCAAGCTCATCGGCAATATTGTACACGAGTGTTTGAATATCGTGTGGCGCGACCTGCTGCAGGAGTTTATCGTATCGCCGGTGACCATTGATTTTTTATCGATCTCGGACGATCTTATCGATCGCGCTATGCACAAAACCTTGGAGCAGGATCGATTTTACTACGCCTCGACGCACAATCACGCACAAATTTATTTTATGGAAATTTTGTTGCCGCGCATCAAGCAGGGCATCAAGCAATTTTTCGAGTACTTGCACCGCATCGGCCTGAGCGGCGTGCCGCTGGAGATTTTCCCGGAAAAAGATGAGGTGCTGCTGCGCGATAAATATGTGCCGTACATCCAATCAGAGACCATCGACTTTTCGGTCAATATTGGCGGTCGGGCGGACCTGCGTGTGGAAGCGCCGGAAACCTCGCGCTATTACATTTTTGATTACAAAACCGGCGGTTTTGATCGTCAGCAGCTTATCTTGTACGAATTGTATTATCATCTGGTTGAGCGCCCGGAATTGCTTGCGCAGGTTTCGTCCTATTTTTTCCAGGTGTTGGATGGGCAAGGTAAAGAGCTGCGGGATTTTAACCGCCGCAAACCCAAAGAGCAACTGTTTCTGGAGTTCGAAACCATGGTCAAAGACAGCGTGCGGCAACTGTGGAAAATCGGGTTTGCGTTGCCGGAAAAACGCAGCGGACTGGAGGATTTGCCCGACATCACGCGCAAGGATTTGTTTTTGACCACGTATTTGCCGTCGAAAAATCGTGGTGGTATGCTGGTATCCTAAGCCGGATAAACCGGAATGAAAAAGAATTTTTTCATACGTTTCACATAAAACGCGCACACAAAGTCGCAAAGACACAAAGGAATCAACGTGATTTCTGCCGTAGGTCTCTTTTGCAGGTATAGCGCGAATATCAGAATTCGAGCGAGTTTGCTACAAAAAAGCAAACGCCCCTTCTAGTTCGTCCAGGATTCTTTCCCTGGAAGCAAAATGATGTCGGGATTCAAGCCCGTGTATAAATTGAATTAAATTCTCGTTCCGCCGCTCTGCGGCGGAA
>CAYPZM010000435.1:0-4532 GCA_964414825.1 uncultured Cytophagia bacterium
GTCACAAACCGAATCCAGAAGATGTCGGAGTTTTAGATAAATCAAATGATTATGGATGATCTGTATCCGATAAGTGACCCCTTGTTGGATAGCCTATTTGAGTTTTCCGACAGCCTCGACAGGGTTTCATATTATTTCACCCTATCTCCTTAATCCACTCTTTCACCGCCGCCAACGACGGCACCGAGCCTTCACATTTTATTTTATACTGCGCCACCACCACAGCCGGGGTGCTGAGAACGCCATAATCAAGCCGCTTTTGTTCATCGCAAATGTCGATGATGCTGATATCGGCGCCGAGCTCGCGAATGGCCTGGGCGAGTACCGGCTTGACTTGCTCGCACTCTTGCTGCGTTTTCCCGAACACCAGCAACTCGCCTTTGCGCAGGCGGATTTTGTAACGCAGCTTTTCATATATGCGTTTTTGAATCGCGGTTATCAATTCCTCTTTGGGCGGAATGCGCGACACAAAGGTGATTTTACCGTCAATACAAATGGTGGGGATATTTTTCACCATCAGCGAGGTCATGAATTGCACAGAATCGGAATGCTTGATTTTGTGCTCGCGCCATTCAACTATATTCTCAAACTGCGGCGACACCGCCTTGACCGCCTCGACCATGTACTGGCACGGCGCGCACGCTTCCGAGTCCAGCGTAATCACATCCACCACCACCTTGTCGGTTTTGCCGTAATCGCTCATGTCCAGAAGCTTCTGTTGCGCACTCGAGCGCTCCAGCGTACTGGCCACATCGCGCACATAGGGGTCGTGCACCACCTCGGCGACGGCCGCTATATTATCCGGCGGTGTGGCAAACGGCAAATCGCAGCCAGGCGCAAGAATAAAGCCGCGGGTGCCACCCGTGTTCATACATTCGATGGCGTGGTGCTGCGCATCCTCGGGCGAACCGAGCAGCAGGACCACGGTGAGCTGCATATTGCCGCCAAAACTAACCTCTTTTTCGAGCGCCACATCGCGGACAAAGTCGAGTGGGATGTTTTCATCCACCGAGACATTATCAGGTCGGCAATCGCACATGGCCTCGACATTTTGCTGCGCATGGCCGCAGACGAAAAACGAACTCAAGGCACCGCGGTCACGGATGTGCTGAAAAATATCGGTTACGGGGTCGGTGACGAATTGTCGAAACTGCTCAGGGCCAATTTGGCTGGTCATGGGATCGACCAGGGCGATGACATCGCAACCGGCGTCGATGTAGTAATCCGACATGGCTTTGGCGACTTGCGTGGCAAACCCAAACACTTGATGAACACGATCGGGTTCGGCCAGCATGTGCATAAAAATTTCGGTGCCAAGGAGATGCAAGGAAAGGGTAAACGGACCGGTAATCAATCCATACAGCACCAAATCGGGAAACGTTTTGCGAATATGTCGCGCGGTTTCCAACACCACGGGCAGGCGGCCGTCTTCCGGTTGCGGCACGGGTAAATCCGTTAAACTCACGCCCGCACTCAGGGGATGCGACACCACAGCCGGCGGATTTTCCGATGCCCATTCCAGTTCGCAGCCGAGGATTTCCGCCTCCAATTGCAAATCAAACACAATTGGCAGGCCGTCTGGTTTGTACAGCTCTATGGCTTTGGTGATGCCGGCGATCATGTGTTCGGAAGATTTTAAATAGTCGGTGGCATTTACGCCAATCAAATGTCCACCGTGCGCACCGACAAACGGTACCCAGGGAATGCGTTCCACGGTTTCGCGACGCATGGCGGCTTGGATGAGGTCTCGGCTGGTCATTTGTGCTCCTTTGGATCAAAAGTTTGAGAAAATTGAAACGTTGGTTTGTCGAGATGATTCGGACGAATGTCCGAATTCATTGGCCGTCCGTGATGCATATCACGGACGATCTTGGTTTTGATACATATCATATACGATCTTGAGTGGACGATCTTTGGTGTTACGGCTGACTCACCCACACTTCCCATTCGTTGTGCAATTCTAATAATTCCTGCAAAATTTCCGCATGCTCCGTTGCTACATCTTTTAATTCGGACTCATCCTCTGCCAAATTCACCAGAAATGGGCCTTCCACACGTTTCTTATTGCGGCCGTCCGAGGTGTCGTTGATGTTTCTCAGCAGCTTCCAGTTGCCTTTGCGCACCGCCCATTGTTGTCGCAGCGCCCAATGCCACACGTCATGCGGGGATTCGCTATTGTTTTGAATCACCGAAACGATGCTTTTTCCGTCAATGGAATGAGTGAGGGGCACGTTACAAAACTCCGCCAGGGTTGGCAGCCAATCGCAAGAAACCGCCATTTGATGACGTGTCTCTTTTTGTGCAATCTGACCCGGCCAGGAAATGATGGCCGGCACGCGCAAGCCGCCTTCAAACAGACTGGCTTTGGCGCCGCGCAAATGTCCGGCATTGCCGCCGCCGTAATTGTTGCGCGCTTCGTTGGAGTGGCCGTGATCGGATTGAAAGACAATGATCGTGTTTTCCCGCAAACCCAGACTGTCAATGGCATCCACCAACCGGCCAATTTGCTCATCCAGCGTCGCCATGACCGCGGCATAACTACGTCGCGGTTCGTCCAAATGTTGAAATTCGTACCAGTGTTTGTTGTACGCGTTCATGGGATAATGCGGCGTGCCAAACGCGGCATAAATAAACCAGGGCTTATCTTCGGCATTCTTTATAAACTGAATGGCCTCGTCAACAATCAAATCGCCGGAATGGCGGCCGGTGGCCCATTCCTCAACACCGTTGCGATACCAGTCGTGCCATTTGTCCTGGCCCCATGGCGCCTGACCGTAATTGATGTGCGAAAACTTGTCAATGCAGCCGCCCATAAATCCGACGCTCAGATCAAATCCCTGGCGATTGGGGCCGGGCTCAAATCCCAAATGCCATTTGCCAAAGTGACCCGTGGTATACCCGGCCTGTTTGAACACCTCGGCCATGGTCATTTGCTTTTCTTTCAAACCATGTCCCGAACCAAACTGCGTGGGATGCGATTCCGCATTTCCCGGTACGCCGGCGCGGTGCGGGTAGCGGCCGGTCAGCAATCCGGCGCGCGACGGCGAACACACGGCCGATGCTGCGTAAAATTGCGTAAATCGAAGTCCTTCCTCGGCTAGCGCATCAAGATTTGGCGTGGACAAATCAGAGGAGCCGTAACAATTTAAATCAAATGTGCCCTGATCGTCGGTGAAAAGGACGAGGACGTTGGGTTTTTCATCGGCATGAACCACACCAACGAGACAAATGCAGAACAACACGAATAATCGTTGCATAGGATTCTCTAAAAATTTAAGTTGAATCTAATCGAAGATAAGAATTTTTCAGGAAGGAGCAAGGTGGAAAAATTAATATTTTGCTCGTTAACTCGTAGCATAGCTGAGGAGACTGTCGAAAAAGTCAAAAACCCATAAGAGGGGTCACTTTAAAACCTTAACATTACCTTATTGTCTGATTAATTGAAACTTACAAAGCTTTTTCATATTTTTGCAAAGTGTCCCCTTGTTAGGTTACTCGGTTTTTCAACAGTCCCGAAAGATGTACTACGAGAACATGTATCAAAACCTCGGAGGTTTTGAAAACCTCCGAGGTTTTTTTATGGAGTGGAGTGTCTATTTGCCTTTTTTGATATGAATATCGCCGCCCACGGTTTTGAGCTGAATGAGATCGCCGCCGCCATTAATGTCGCCTTCGCTGCGGATGATCACATCACCAAACTCTTCGGGTTTGGATTTTGTCAGCGGAAAGTCGCTGTAAATGTCATAGCGCTCCATGTCGTAGTTGCGCCGGCTGGTGCGGATTTCCGCCTCAATCGTAGCCGGCAGGTTTTCCGGGATAGTCAACGTAATCGATCCGCCCGAGGCGCCAAGCTTGACGCCATGATCTTTGCTAAAATCGGTCAACGTCATCACTACATCCACATCGCCACCGCTGGTGTTGGCGCTAACGGCTGCGCGCACATCGTCAAGTTCGATATCGCCACCCGAAGTGTTTACGGAAACCGGCTCGGCAAAATCGGCACCGGAAATATCGCCGCCCGAGGTGTTGGCTTTAATGTCGCCGGTAATGCTTAGCAGCCGAATGTCGCCACCACTGGTATTAACCCGGCAAGTGCCGCCAATATTTTGCACCCAAATTTGACCGCCGGAGGTGTTGGCCTGCAGATCGCCGCTCACCTCTTCCACACGGATGCTGCCGCCGGAAGTCGCCAGTCTGACTTGATCCGTGGCATTTTTGAGCTCAATGTCGCCGCCGGATGTCGAAAAACTGCCCCGGCCAAAAATATCTTGCAACTCAATGTCACCGCCAGAGGTGGACCCGGAAATGTCTCCGGACACGCTATTAAAGGTCAGATCGCCGCCCGAGGTACTGACTTGTGTGCGGCCCGCCGTATCGGTAACCTCAATATCGCCGCCGCTGGTTTTGATGGTGACGTCAAATTTTTCCGGCACTTGAATGTCAAACACGCTGTGCACGCGGTTGCCGTTATAATCGCCTTCGATGCGAATGCGGTTGCCGGACTGCTCCATGGCGGTTTTGGCGCGGCGATA
>CAYPZM010000436.1:0-4526 GCA_964414825.1 uncultured Cytophagia bacterium
GCCAACCTCAGAGGGATTGACAAAAATAGACGAATGATCGCCCAAGTCGTACTGCATAATACGCGCGCCAATTTCCGGCATGGTGGCCACGGTGATGAGTCCATTTTCCATCACAATTGCCTGCCAGCCCCAAGCGTTATGATCATCAACCGTCTCAATTATAGTGTCTGTGGCTTGGGCGATCACCAGGCTGGAAAGACACAGAATGGCGAGTAAAACAGTTACAAGTTTCATAGAATTCCTTTCGATGGGCATGTGGAGGGATTAAAAAAATGCCAGGGATAATATATCCCCGGCAAGGTTGAACTACGCTACATCAATAACTTCAATTTTGCTCAAATCATTAACTCCGAGGCCGATTTTTTCCGCCTCACGGAGATAATTGATACATGGAGTTCGGGGGAGAGCAAAGGTGTCGTTATAGTCGGCGGCGTTGGGATCAAAACCGATGATTTGTGTAGAAATCGTATCCGCAGCTACAACATCTTTGCTGATGATCAGTTTGTTGAATGTTCGATTTTCCATGGTCCCGCACCATGGGCCTTCGCCGCCAATGGTGGTTTTGATGGCATCATTTACGGCCAGATGAATTTTGGTCGCCGAATTGATGTCCAGAATCACGCGGCACAGATTATTGTTGTTATTTTTATCCAGTTTGTCGTTGTGGTTGTGAATAGCCGCGCGGTTGCCCGAACCGTTTTGCGAATATTTGGGTTGTGGCAAGGTGCCAACCAGATTTTTCATGGCGTGGGTCACGCCGGCCGATACGTGCTGTTTGGCTTTAGGAAGAGAAATAAAGCAGTCGATTTCGTCAAAAATACCGTTTTGAAAAATTTCCGGATAAATGTAAGCGTTGGAGCCAACCGAGCGTTTCACATAATCGGTATAAGGCGAAATGTTGTTCGTGTTGATGACGGTGCCGCCTAGCGTATCCGCAACCTGTTTAAAGCCAAATCGCACTACCGATTCCAGATCGTAATAGCTTTCCAAAATAAAAATCTTGCTGGCTCCGGCATCTTTGGCCAGCTCGCCCATCACATACACAATTTGCGGATGTGTCCAAAACGAGTCGGTTGCGTTCACTCCCGTATCGCGCTGCCACGAGTTGGCTGAACCGGTGCCGCCGGTGAGGTTGATTTTCATACCCACGGAATCACCGCTTTTGATGATATCGCCCAAACCGCCGAGTTTGTCCAGCATGTCGATCATTTTATTTTTCAAAACATTATGATCGTAAATTTTGGCTTCCCCTACAGCAACTTTGGCCGACCCAGGGGCGGCACCGCCATCATCCGGTGGTGTTGGATCGGTAGGATTGTCTTTGCTGCACGCACCCAGCGCCAAACCTGCGGATGCGGCACCAATTGCGCCGATAAACCGGCGTCGGGATATGCCATTGGTTAACCATGGTTGTTGTTCATTGTCACTCATGCACTCACCTCGAATATTTTGATGTATATGTTTGCCGAATTAACACAACTGCGAAAGAATCGGCAAGCAAAAGGTAATGCTGTCAACCGGATTCCCTGCGTTTTTACACTAAAAAGATACAACTTGAATCAATTTTAATCAAACTGTTTCTCCTGCTTGTTCTACTTTGTGGTGTGTATATCGTTCCGCGCAGGCGAAATGTTTTTGTAAATGAGAAAGAAAATTGATACAATGCACATGCAGGCCAAAAAAACAAAAAAATTTCGGCGAGAAATCCACCTTTCATAAAAATAAGGGACGTAATATGGCACGATTTGACCGATTGACTATTTACCAGAATGTGATGGAATCCGGCTTGGTGCCGCTGTTTTATCATGCGGATGTCGATACGGCGCAACGAATTGGCGCAGCCGTTGCTGAGGGCGGAGCACGTATTCTCGAGTTCACCAATCGCGGCGATAAAGCTATGGATGTGTTTAAAGTTTTGAATACCTATTGCGAAAAAACGTATCCCGATTTGATTTTGGGCGTGGGCTCGGTGTTGGATGCTCCCACTGCGGCGCTCTATATTGCTCTGGGTGCTAATTTTATTGTCGCGCCAATATTTGACGCCGAGGTCGCCAAGTTGTGCAATCGTCGCAAAATTCCCTACATGCCCGGTGTGGGCAGCGTAACCGAGATCACTCGTGCTGAAGAACTGGGCGTGGAAATTGTGAAAATTTTCCCTGGCAGCCAGGTTGGGGGTCCCGGATTTATCAAAGCCGTAAAAGGCCCGATGCCGTGGACAAACATGATGCCCACTGGCGGCGTGGATGCGACCAAAGAGAGCATTGAATCCTGGATACAAGCCGGAGCCTGCGCAGTCGGAATGGGCAGTAAACTGGTGCGCAAGGACGCTGTGGCGGCCGAGGATTTTGACACCATTCGCGATACCGTGAAAGATTGCCTGGCCTGGATTAATGAGGCGCGCGGATAATAGAATAGATTTTACTCGTCTCTCGAAATTCACAAGATTCTTTCAGGGATTCCATCCCTGGAAGCGAAATCGCGCCAGGCTTCAAGCCCGGTTTCATCTTTTCCGACTTTTTTTGCCAGTCGTTACATTACAGCCGCTTCATATGAAATCCGCCATCCACGTTAAAGACTTCGCCCGTGGAAAAAGAAAAGTAACCGGACGCAATAGCGCAAACGGCCTTGGCAATATCTTCGGGTTTGCCCCAACGGCGAATTGGTGTGAGATTGTCCTGTAAAATCAGCTTGTCATATTTTTGTTGTACGGCCGCGGTCATGTCGGTTTCGATAATGCCCGGCCGCACCTCAAATACCGGAATGCCAAACTCGGCCAAACGGTCGGCGTAGAGTTGCGTCATCATGCTCATGCCGGCTTTGGACAGGCAATACTCGCCGCGCGCCGGTGACGAGGCATATGCGGAAATGGAGGAAATGTTGATAATTTGCGGCGTTCTTTCGGGCTCCTCACGTTTTTGCTCAATCATCCAATTTGCCACCGCCTGGGTGAGAAAATAGGGACCTTTGAGGTTAACGCCCATGACCCAGTCGTAACTCTCTTCCGTGGATTCCAGCAAATCCAGCCGGACTTTTGGAGCCACGCCGGCGTTGTTTACCAGAAGATCGAGTCGGCCAAACTCGGTTTTCATGTGTTCAACAATTCGTGCTCGGTCGTCTCGTTTACTGATATCCGCCTGGATAGCCACAGCCTTCACACCGCTCGTTTGGCATAATTCTACAGCCTCCTGTGCCGCCGCATCCGCTGAAATATATACCAGAGCAACATCAAAATTATTTTTTGCCAAACCCATGGCAATACCACGGCCAATGCCGCGGGCCGCGCCGGTTACAAGTGCAACGTTCATAACTCTCCTTTTTTTGAATCCCGACTAAAGTAATGGATTTGGGCCTTTATTGCAAGTGAAAGCCAAGGGGATAAATTGATTTTGGCTAATGCAATTGCTTCTTGACTCATAATGTAATTTTATTAAATTTAGACTTTTCCGAATTGCACGTCATGGGCAAGCATGCCAATCCCAAATCCTTAATGCTGACCCAATTTCCGCTTTGCATAGTTGTCTATTCCATACGATTATAGTTGAATCGAAATAGCTATACAAAAGGAGAAACACCATGATTTTTGGCTTGGCTGATATTATTGTCTTTATCGGCTTTGTCATAACCGTTATTACAATTGGTATGAGCAAAGCCTCCAAAGCCGGCACCAGTGAGGATTATTTTCTCGCCGGACGCGGCCTGAGCTGGTGGCTCATTGGCTTTTCCCTGATTGCCGCCAACATTTCCACAGAGCAATTTGTAGGTATGAGTGGAAACGCGGCGAGTCACGTGGGATTGGCGATCGCCAGTTACGAATGGATGGCTGCGATCACTCTGGTCATTATCGCGTTCACCTTTTTACCCTACTTTTTGCGCGCCGGCATTTATACCATGCCAGAGTTTTTGGAATATCGCTACAACGGCACCGCCCGCACCATCATGGCCGTTGCTACGCTGTTCATTTATATGCTTTTGCTGGGATCGGTAACATACTCCGGAGCTCTGACCATTCGCACCATTGCCGGAGATATGGGTTACAACGTGCCCCTGGCGATCGGCGCCATGGTCATAGGCATCATTGCTATGGTCTATGTGGCAGCCGGCGGTTTGCGCGCCTGCGCCTGGGCTGATTTAATTCAAGGCAGCGCACTGATTGTTGGCGGTGCGGTTATCCTCGTATTCGCATTCATTAAATTGGGCAATGCGGATCAAGCCGCACAAATTATTAATGTCGAGACCGGTGCTGTTGCGGTAAAATCGTTTACGCCGGATCAAGGCGCATTATCGCGATTTTACGAGCTCAACCAGGTGCGTCTCAACATGTTTTTACCCAAATCCGATAATATTTTACCCTGGACCGCTCTGTTGCTCGGCTTGTGGATCCCCAATTTTTACTACTGGGGCCTGAACCAATATATCACCCAACGCACGCTGGGCTCCAAATCTCTCTCTCAGGGACAAAAAGGTATTGTCTTTGCCGCATTTTTGAAACTTGTCATTCCGTTCGTCATTGTGGTTCCCGGAATCAT
>CAYPZM010000437.1:0-4519 GCA_964414825.1 uncultured Cytophagia bacterium
GAGCCGTGAATCTGAGCCGAAGCCGTCCAGTAGGACGGCGAATCCGGATCACCGGCCGGACGTGCGAGTTTGGCAACCAGAGATTGACCGGTCGAGTCCGCCTCTTCGGGCCACGGCGCTTTGTCGTTATAGCGCAGGGAAAGAATCGTATCGCGCGCCGCACTGACCAGCACGATGCGTTCGCCGCTGTTGTCCAGATTGCCCTGGTATTGGCCATCTGCTGCAAAATTGTAGCGCTGACGAAAATAGTCCTGATTGGCGCACAACACCACAAAATCGCCCGGCTCCAATGTGGTGACCGGAAAGCGATAAGAAATGCCCTGGATAAACTCCGCGGCGGTCAAATTGACTGGTGTGCCGCTGATGTTTTTCAATTCCAGAAATTCAAAATTGTCGCGGTCAATCTCTGTTTGGCCGTCCGGTTCCGGAAGCGGCTTGTAATGCAGCTCGGTGATTTTTAATGCGCTCATATCTTCTTCAACAGCCAAAGTCATTTCTTGCAGCGGACTCCATTGGCCGTTGGAAAGCGTGCGGGCTTTGAAATGCGTGGTTTTGTTCACCGTAATTTCGCCGCTGTACTCTTGCGCAGTTGGTGAAACCAGATCATTTCCGGACTCGACGATGCCGCCGGTTAGTTCACCCATGAACAAAAAGTCCGAGCTGCTTAGCGAAACGTTGAGCGCGTGCACAGCCAATAGATTTTCACCGATTTGAAGGCGGTCAATGTGCGATGAGAGATCAAACGTGTTGATGCCGTCGGCCTCATGGTTTGCCGTGGCAAACGAGTTCCAATCGGCATCCCCTGGAGCGTTCATCTGCGCCACCTGGATGCCGTTGAGATACACAACAATACCATCATCGAACCGGGATTTGAGCGTCAATCGTGAAAGATCCGCGAGTACGTCTTGGGAGACACTGAACGGAATGCGAATATAACAGGACGGATTGGGCGACGCCGTATCGTCCTCATGCATCTCTCGAGAGACATTCAATGTAATATAACTTTGATATCCGTCTCCCTTTTCATAGCCAATGCCGCCGGGCGAGCCGGAGCAGAGGTCCCAATCACTGTCGTCAAAACTTGTGGTAGAGCGCCAGGTGCGCGGAATACTGCGCGATGGCACGAGCGCGCGTTTGCTGGCATGCCAGGGAGAGAGCAAAACGGTACGCATGTCGCTGTGCGCATAGGCATTGTGCGGCATGCTGCCGTCCGTTGTAAAGTAAATCGTGCCGGAAGAAGACGACATGCGCAATTTAAAGCCCTTTTCAACTG
The DNA here is from genome assembly GCA_964414825.1 of uncultured Cytophagia bacterium. Lineage (GTDB taxonomy): Bacteria > Zhuqueibacterota > Zhuqueibacteria > Residuimicrobiales > Krinioviventaceae > CAYPZM01. The sequence continues at coordinate 1,274 of CAYPZM010000437.1, forward strand.
TGGCATTGCTTGTGTTAAATGTTGGCGGCGTTATGGTGGAATGCCAATTTTTGCTGATGAGCTGATCGAGCACAATGTTATTTCGTGTGGGAAAGTAATGATCGATTGCCCACTCGACTTGCGGCAGCCAGTCATTATCACGTGTGCGTGGGTTGCCGGATTTAGCGTCGCCCCAACGCGCCGATTCGGCGATGATGGCGAGATCGATTTCCGCCTTGCGATCCAGCCAGCGCTCGACATTTGCTTCTTCGGTCAGTGCGCCGCCGTTAAAAAAGTGCTTGTAGGCGCGATCAGCAAAACGGATACGATATTCCGGATGCTCGGCCAATTTTTGATGCAGCCATTGCGGATTGAATTTTTCTCGACGGCTTCCAGCGGGATACGGCCCGGTACGATCCACTCCGCGAAAATCCCACATGCTGTGCTCTGCATCGTGTCGAAAAAACTGAAAGCCAAACGGTGTTACGCGGTTGTAAACGCCATAAAAATTGTTGGGATTCACATCGCCACTAAAACTGGAAATCGGGCCGTCAAAATCACCGACAAAAAACGTGGCGATCATATAATCGATTAAATTGTTCAGATCAACCAATTGGGGATAATTCTGGTTTTCCGTGCCGTTCGGATTTAATCCTTGAACTTTGTAATAGTTTTCATCCGTATGCAGACCCTCTTCGCACAACTCCCATAAATGGTTCCACGCATCCAAATTGCCGTCCGTAGCTTCTATGTCGTAAGGCCGGCCGCCGTAACCGCCATCGACTTTGACGACATCATAATTTTCGCGTTCGCCATCAAAATAGGATTCGGCAAAAGCGGCTTCGGAGCGCTCCTGGGTTTGAAACAGTCCCCAATAAGTGCCATTGATGTAAAAATGGTAATAACGGCTGCGCGAGTAGGGCTGGCCCATATCGCGCTGCAGGTCGCGCGAAAAAACGTCGCGCAAAAAGGTGTTACGCGAATCGCCTTGGTACGACCAGGAATAGTTTTGCGGGCAGCGAAGGTCAACCTTGTCAAATTCATCCACGCCTTCATCTTCGAACAGGGGATAATCGAGTTTGCCTTCACCGTACTCGCTACGAAAAAAGAAACGAAATGCATGTTTGGGATTGTTATTTTGACGGCTCCATCCACCCCGAATGCGCACGCCGCAGTTGATAGCAAATCCATCCGAACCATCCGGATTCAACAGTTCCAACGAGCAGGGGCGCTCCCAGTCGATGCCGTGTTCAACCGCATTCATGTAAATACCGGTATCGGGATCAAACAAATCATCCAGCTCTACCACCATGGATAATGTGGGAACGTCCAAAAGCGCCGGAACCATTTTATTACGATAACGCGCGTCATTAAAAACCTGAGGGTCCATGCCGTAATCCATCATTTGGCGATTATTACCACTGCCAGGAGATGGCCAGCCAGGCCCAGGGCGTTGATTATCCCGCGACAACTCGGCCACGTGATCGACAAAGAGATATGTTTGCGTAAAAACCTCGGAAACCGCCGAATCTCCAGCCACGGCAACCGCTCGCACACACACGCCCGGCGCATAATCACGTCCACTAGTGGAAAACGGATCGATCCGAAGGAGCGCCGGAGAGTCCAATGTTTTTGCACTGCCAGAGGTTAAAGGATTTTCACCATTCAGCGTGTATCTAATTTGCGCAGGTTCAACAGGAGCTGTTATGGTAAGGTTAAACGATTGCCCAAAAAAGCCATGAGGTGGATTAAATTGAAGCGTATTTGACTCATCCGCCCATAAAATACCGCTCAGCAGCAATAGAAGTATCGCAGCGTGTCTTATAAAGTATGTCATAGTTCGTCCGCCGTTGAAGGAAGGTTTAAAATGTTAAAGATAAAAGAATCTGGGTGAATTCCAAGCAAAAGCATATTCGCTCAGAAATTACGCCGTGTTTCATCATGTATATGTGTTTTATTTGTTTATCGAATAAAGGTTCCGGCAAATTTGCAGCATTTAGCAGAATGATTTAAATATGCGGCCCATCGTCGTCCACAGCAGGTGTAATGAGCCGAAAAATAACGGGGGAATGATCGGAATAATGTTGCTTAAACAGATTGTGATCGTAAGGATCGCCAGGATAAGGCGTCTCATCGATCCAGTAGGAACGCATCAATTCCACCAGGTCAATTACGACAAGATCGAAATCGATGTCAATTTCCCTCGTCATCGACACATTGTACAAAACATGATCATAAGGTTTGCCTTTGTCATCAAAAGTCAGCGTGTTGGTGAAACGGCACTCATCATTTAGGGAAAGATAACCGGAAGGAGTGACATCCACGAGTTCTTCCGGACTGTAAATATTCATATCACCGACAATGATAAAATCTTTTTCAACCGCGCAGTTTTGGTTGATCCAGGCGGCAATGCTTTGTAGCTCATGTTTTCGGCGCGCGCGATCACGTGTCCCATTATCCGGTTGCAGATGCACGGAAATCAGTACAAAATCCAGTGTGCCGCACAGCGTTCGAAACGGAAAGGCATACGGCACGCGCTCAAAGTCGGGGTGCTGCGATCGATCTTCAGCCAGAAATCCCCAGGGCAAATCCATTGAAAGGCGTACGGTCTCGGGTTTGTAAAACGTGACAAACCACTCCGTTGATGTGCGGTTGTCGTGAATTTCTTCTCTCGGACCCGTATCTTCTTCGGATAGCATATAGGTGAATCCATGTGCTTGCATGGCATCAAAAAAGGCAGCAGCTTCTGTATCGCCTTTAAAAGGATCACCGTTTGGAAACGTACCGGCATAGGGTGGTGTCACCAGCTTTTGAATCGCTACAATGTCATAGTGCTTTAGGATATCCGCCAGAGCGCGGTTGTCGCGTTTGGTAAAATGACCCAAAAATTGAATGTTAAACGAACAAACCATCAGCGTATCCGGGTGCTGAAAAATCGGTTGTTCTAACTCTCCAATTTGAGGCAAATCCGGAGCATAAAGCTGGGATTGTTTGTCCGGTTTCTGACGGCTTGTAAAGAAAAAGGCCACCACAACCATAATCAGTATGATGATGAAGATAATAATCCACGCCTTTTTCATTTCTTTCATATTTGTTCTCCAGGTTAAATAAAGCTTGAACCCTGATCGAGCTCGTTCAATTTTTTCATGTCCTCATTTGATATTTCAAAGTCGAACACATTAGCATTTTCTTCTATCCTATCGGGATTGGTGGATTTGGGGATCACGACCATATCGTGCTGCAGCACCCAGCGGATTAACACTTGCG
>CAYPZM010000438.1:0-4478 GCA_964414825.1 uncultured Cytophagia bacterium
ATCGCCAATACGGTAGGTGCCAGCGCTATGCCACGCCATGCGGATGAAAAGCCCTCCGTAGTGACCGTAATCGGCCGGCCACCACTCCTGCGAGTCGGTCATCAACGCATAGAGGTCCTTTTTCACTGCGCCCAGGTCGAGTTTCTTGAATTCCTCAGCATAATTAAACTCTTCGCCCAAAGGATTTGATAGAGAGGTGCGCTGGTGTAAAATTTTGAGGTTCAACTGGTTCGGCCACCAGTCCCGGTTCGACGTGCCACCGCCGCTAACTTTGCCCGTAACCGGGCACTTGGATTCATTCATAAGGATTTCTCCTTTCAAGGTTTGATTTGTTTGCAGTACGACTATAATTAACTTTTTCAAAGCCCTCTGTCTACTGTCTGATCGATAACTGCAAAATCTGCCATTTCGATCGGAGTTGAGGGATGATGAGCTTTTCACTTCCTTTGTTTATTTAATAAAGAATAACCGGAACGATTACTGTTTATGTTTGAATGTATTTTATGACATTTTTCAAACAGCCAATTATTTGGTATTACTTTTACAATCTTTGCACATCCCAAAGAAATCTATTTTGTGATGGAAAATAGCAAAAGAAGTTAGTTGTTTAGCTTGATTATTGAGATTTTTACGAATTGGCATGTCAAAGTCGACAATTTTCCCACATGATTCGCAGATGAGGTGGTAGTGTGGTTTCGTGTTCGCTTCAAATCGGTCAAATGTACTGCCAAAATGAATTTTTTGCACCAAACCCTGTTCAATAAGCGTAGCGAGGTTACGATAAACAGTACCGAGACTGAGATTCGGAAATTCTTTTTTTAATTGTTCATACGCCCAATCTGCCGTTGGATGGCTATCGGTTGAGCGCAACAATTCCAAAAGACGGTTGCGTTGCTTGCTTTGGCGTAAATTTTTTTCTAGTTGAGCCATAGCCTTAATAGTAATAATTCCTATTATTAGTATATCCATTTTTCTGTTGATTGTCAAGGCATATTATGCATTTTGATTATGTTTTTCATGGTAATATCGCGTCTTTTATTTTATATTGAATAAAGGCCTTCCACCTTTCTTACGATGGCTGTGATTCTATCCAACAAAACTGACATGCTGCTCCCGCACAATATTCGGCAATGCCTTGCCATTTGGGCCTGATTTTTTTCGAATTGTTCACGTATCTTAACTCAAGGAGACCAAATTATGGATTCACGAGTTGTCGAGTTGTACAAAGAATTCAAAAACGGTCGTTTGGATCGTCGCGAATTTATTAAAAGACTGACGGTTATCGCCGGGGGAATCGTTGCCGCTTCGTCCCTCCTCGCCTCGCTTGAAGCTAACGCGCAGATCATTCCCAAAGATGATCCAAGATTAAAAACAGACATGGTGACCTATCCTGGCGCGACCGGAGATGTGATGGCCTATTTCGCCAGACCCAAAGAGGAGCAAAAGTATCCGGCCGTGATTGTTATTCATGAAAACAAAGGACTTCAGCCGCACATTAAAGATGTCACCCGCCGTATGGCGTTGGAAGGCTTTCTGGCGCTGGCGCCGGATGCATTGTCCCCGCTTGGCGGCACTCCCGAAGAAAACGTGGATGCAGCACGTGAAAAAATGCGCGAGCTGGATTCTGAGAAAACCGTGCAAAATTTTGTCGCAGCTGTCAAGTACCTGGATACCCATCCACTTTCAACCGGCAAGGTGGGATGTACCGGTTTTTGTTGGGGAGGCGGCATGACCAATCAAGTGGCTGTGCATGCGCCGGAATTGGATGCGGCGGTTCCGTATTATGGGCGTCAGCCGGAACCGGAAGAGGTGCCAAAAATTAACGCGGCAGTTTTAGCACATTACGCCGGTGATGATGAACGGATTAATTCGGGTATTCCGGAATTTGAAAAAGCGCTAAAAGAAGCCGGGATCGATTACAAAATTTACATATATGAAGGTGCCAAGCATGCGTTTAATAATGATGCGAATCCCGAACGCTATGACAAGGAGGCGGCCGAATTGGCCTGGAAACGCACGATCGAGTTTTTTAATGAACAATTAAAAACCTGATCACGATTTCAAACAACAGTGCTTGTACTTTTTTCCGCTGCCACAGGGACATGGATCGTTACGACCCATCTTGTGTGAGCTGGCGATTGGAGCAGCAGATTGAACCGTTTTCGATTGAATCTGCTGCTCGCTCCAGACTCGTGAGACTTGTTCAACAAACGGTCGGCAGTGTGAAAAAAACATTTTGTATCCCGCACAGAGATAGTTGAGCCCGGCCTCGCCATCCGGAGTGTAGATAAATCGATTTTTCGGGCAGCCGCCATTACACATCACACGAACGCTGCATGTACGACAAAATTGCGGCAACGTGTCGAGCTTATTTTTTCCGAATTTACGTTGCGTTGGGCTGTCGAGCAAATCCACCAGCGCAACGTCTTGAATATTCCCCAGCCGGTGTTCCTTTTCCACAAAAAAGTCGCACGAATAAAAATCTCCGTTGTGCTCAACAACGGGCACGCCTCCGCAGGTCCGTTTAAAAATACACAGCGTATGTTCTTGCTTAAAGGCTGTACGCGCCGCTTCTTCAAATATTTGGACTTTGATGTTGCCGATATCGTTGGATTGCCATTCGTCAAAAATTTTGAAAAGAAATCGCCCAAATGCAGTCGCCGGAACGGTTCGATTACTCACGGAGCCGTTGTCAAGTGGCTCGACAAGCGGCAAAAAACTGATATATTTCGCTCCGAGTTGCTTAAAATAGCGGTACACCTGCAACGGAGATTTCACATTTTTTGCGTTAACAACGCAGAGAATCTCGGTTGTGACCCCGTACTGTTTCAGCAGAGAATATCCGTATAACGTTTGATCGAACGCGCTTTTCCCCGTTTTACTTTTGCGGTACATATCGTGCAGTTCCTTTGGGCCGTCCAGACTTATTCCCACCAGAAATTTATGCTTTTGAAAAAAGCGGCACCACTTCTTATCCAGCAACGTGCCGTTTGTTTGAATGCCATTGATGATGAATTTCCCCGGTGGCCGATGTTTTTGCTGCAACTCTACAATGGTCTGAAAATAGTCCAGTCCCAGAATTGTTGGCTCGCCGCCATGCCAGGAAAATAAAATGGTTTGTTCTGTTGAGGCTTGAATATGTTGAACGATATAGGTTTCCAAAAGCTGCTCAGACATGCGCAGCGATTCGCCAGGATAGAGTTCTTGCGTTTCCAAATAATAGCAGTATTCGCATGCCAGGTTGCAGCGCGAACCGGCTGGCTTGGCAAATATTTGAAATTCGCGTGATGGTTTCATGTTTTCATAAAACTCGTTTATCCATTTTTACTAATATAATCTCGACAGGGCAAGAATACAAGCCTCTCTCCTGAATAATTCTGATTGCCATCTTTTCTTAATTATAAGCTTTTCGAACAATGGCAGGAACTCAAGTCATCAATAACTCTCCTGCAACGGACTAATTCCATAGGTCATATTCGTTCCTCAAGTAGATGCAATACGAGTTTAAAAATCCAATTCCAAAATTTATGCTATTGGAGGAAAAACATGGCTGAGCAAAATAAGGAGCAAATAAAAGTACAAGTTGCAGGTGCCAAAGAGCGCGATGTGGGAAAAGGCACGGCGCGGCTGGATTTGAACATTATGCAGCGTTTGGGATTGCAAGGCGGCGATATTATCGAGCTGATTGGCAAACGCAGCACTCCGGCAGTCGTATTGCCGCCATATCCGGAAGATGAAGGATTAAGTATCGTTAGACTGGATGGTCTGGAACGCGGCAATGCCAATATCAGTATTGGCGATCAGGTTGAGATTCGTCCGGCCGAGGTTAATCCAGCGAAAAAAGTGGCGCTGGCACCAGCGCAAAAAAATATCCGTCTCATGGGATCGGGTGAAGCGCTGCGCCGCACCCTGCTGCGACGCCCGGTCGTTTCCGGCGATGTGATATCCACCTCGGTGTATCGCCGCGGCCAGGGCAGCGAGCAAGGTTCGTTTCCGGAGGATGTATTTCGTCAGTTTTTCGAGCAATCATCGTTCGGACTGCAAGAGATTCGTTTGGTGGTTACATCCACATCGCCGCGCGGCATCGTGCAAATTACCGGCGATACGGAAATTCAACTGCTGCCGCAATACATTGAACCGGAAGAGCCGCGCACCCGCGACGTAACTTATGATGATATTGGCGGACTGGGCGATACGATTTCTCAAGTGCGTGAGATGATCGAGCTGCCGTTAAAACATCCCGAGCTGTTTCAGCGCTTGGGAATCGATCCTCCCAAAGGCGTGCTCCTGCATGGGCCTCCGGGTACGGGCAAAACGCTTTTGGCCCGTGCCGTAGCGAACGAGTCCGAGGCCAAGTTTTTCCACATTGGCGGACCCGAAATTATGGGCAAATATTATGGCGAATCGGAACAGCGGTTGCGCGATATGTTTACCCAGGCACAGCAAGAATCGCCTTCAATTATTTTTATTGACGAAAT
>CAYPZM010000439.1:0-4465 GCA_964414825.1 uncultured Cytophagia bacterium
TGCTTGGACAGTTCAGCCGCTTTGTTCGTCCCGGCGCTGTGCGTATTAGCTGTGGGCGAGGCATGTCGGAAACCGTGACCGCTGTCGCATTTCAAAACCCGGACGATTCTAACGTGGTCGTCTTGGTGAATCAGACCGAAATCGATCAGCCCTTTCAAATCTCTTATGACGGTCACGTTTATAAAGCAACAGTCCCGAACAGGTCTGTGGCCACTGTTGTTTTGGAATAAAAAGTTTACAAAAAACAAAATCCAGGAGATTTCATGCCTGCGCCACCGCAAACCAATGTGCTGTCATCGCGATTCGGCCGCAATGCTGTAAACAATGTGGGCCGGGATATTGGTCGTTTTGTGGTTACGAGCATGGATGTCCCGTGGCAAATCACCAAAGACAAACTTGGCGGCACGCCGGTAAACGTTTATCTCATCCCCTCGGTTGAGCAGTCTGTCCTGGATTCGATTGCTGACAACTTGCCTCCTTGCGACGCAGTAGTCGGCATTGGCGGCGGCCAGGCCGTGGATGCGGCGAAATATATTTCGTGGAAAAAAGGCTTGCGGCTGGTCACCATCCCCACCATTCTCAGCGTCGATGCATTTGTCACCGAGCAAGCCGGCATTCGCAACAACGGGCAGGTGAGCTATGTCGGCAAAGCCAGTCCCGATCCGCTGGTCATCGATTACAGCGTCATTCGCACAGCGCCGAATGCGCTCAACATTGCAGGAATTGGCGACCTGCTCTCCATACACACCGCATGCTTTGACTGGCAGCTTGCGCAGCAATACCGCCGTTCGGAATATCCATTTTCGCAAAATGTGATCGACCGTGCTCATTCCATTTTAAACGAGGTGTATGAAAACTTTGACGAAATTCGTCAGGTCACTGATCGCGGCATTCGGTCATTGGTGGGGGGCTATATGAACATGAACGCCATTGCCCTGCCCGCCGGCCATTGGCGCTTTGAAGAAGGCTCGGAACATTTTCTGTTTTACGAGCTCGAAGAACGATTGCGTCGGCCGTTCATCCACGGCCATATCGTCGGCCTCGGAATCTATTTGATGAGCCGGTTGCAGGAAAATGAGTTTGAACACATCACGCAAATAATGAATGACGTGCACCTGGCCTATCAACCTAAAGATGTAAAGGTATCGAAAGACATCTTGCAAGCGTCTTTGCTCAATTGCAACGCGTTTGTGGAGCAACGCGAGTTTTGGTTTTCCGTACTCAATGTCAAAGAGATCACTGAGGAATGGATTGAATGGGTTTTTACGGATTTGGAGTTTGAGAATAATTAGCGCTATCCTCTTTAATCCTTTAAATTTTTTGGAGTGCATCGACAAAGTCAATGCATATGACAGCCAATTTATTCCAAGCAGAAACCAATTATCAAGAGGGATAAAATGAAAACATGTCTAGCTTTGTTGAGTCTGTGTATCCTGCTGCTGAGCTGCAGTGCGGAAAAGCCTGCCAGCATCTTAATTCCGCAAGGAGCGGATGCGTTGGAGCACCTCGCGGCCAAAGAAGTACGGCGCTACCTGTACGCGCGTACCGGCGAGCTTTTGCCGATCCAGGAAACCGTCAGCCTGCCTTCCCGCGGCAAGGCCATTTTGATTGTGTCGTCCAACTCCTCTTTGGCTGGGGATGTGACGCAACAGTTTAAAGAGTCTATCTCAAACGAGGTGGAGGCGCAAGAGTATCACATCAAAACCATCACTCAGGAGCCGCTCACCTTGCTCACCATTTATGGCGGTGATCCGGCTGGTGCGTTATATGGCGCCTATCGCTTTCTGGAAGAATATGGCATTCGTTTTTACGTGCATGGCGATGTGATTCCGGAAAAGGAGATGACTTTCAAACTGCCCACAGTGGACATCCACGGCAAGCCGCAGTTTGAGTTACGCGGCATACAGCCGTTTCACGATTTTCCCGAAGGCCCGGATTGGTGGAATCTGGACGATTACAAAGCAGTCATCGCCCAATTGGCGAAAATGCGCATGAACTTTTTGGGATTTCACACCTACCCCTCGGCGCCGTTTAATGGTCACAGCAAACCGGAGCCCATGGTGTGGCACGGCACGACGGATCAGTTGAATGCGGACGGCACGGTCAAAGCCGCGTATCCCGTGATGCATTTTAATACCGGCGACAGCACGTGGGGCTATTTTCCCAAACCCGCGTCAGAGTTCAAGTTTGGCGCTGCGCGGTTGTTTGATACGGATCAGTTTGGCGCCGAGTATATGAAAAATGTGTCCAAGTGGCCGCATACTGAACAGGAAAATATTGAGATTTTCCAAGAGTTCGGTAAATGGCAAAAAGATGCGTTCACGTTTGCGCAGCGTCTCGGCGTGAAAACCTGCATTGGTACGGAAACGCCGCTGATTATTCCATATCCCCTGAAAGCGCATTTGCGCGAGCAAGGCATCAATCCCGCAACGGATCGCGCCACGCGATTGGTGTACGAGGGCACGTTTGAGCGTTTCAAACGCCTGTTTCCGCTGGATTATTACTGGTTTTGGACGCCGGAATACTGGACCTGGCAGGATGTCCCGGATGCCGATGTGGAGCGCACGCTAAACGATATTCTGCTGGCGTACGAGGCGGCGGAAAACGTCAATGCGCCGTTTACGTTGGCGACGTGCGGCTGGGTTTTAGGACCGCCCAAAGATCGCGCGCAATTTGACCGCGAATTGCCCAAAGAGATGCCGTTCAGTTGTATCAATCGCCAGGTGGGGTTTACGCCGGTGGATTCCAATTTTGTCCGACTGACGGATCGCCCTGCGTGGGCCATCAGTTGGCTGGAGGACGACCCGGCGCTCATTTCGCCGCAATTGTGGGTGGGCCGCGTGCGCCGCGACGCCGTGGACGCATTTCGCTACGGGTGTAGCGGATTTATGGGTATCCATTGGCGCACGCAAATTTTGTCGCCCATGTTTGCCGCTCTGGCGCAATCCGGTTGGCGTTTTGGCGATTGGCAGGACGCCGGCAGCCCCAACACCCGCGATCTGCCCGTTGATGATTTTTACACAGACTGGGCGCGCGCCAATTTCGGCAAAGAGGCAGGCGATCAATTGGCACCGATTTTTGCCAAACTCGATGGCGGTCCGCTGTTTATTCCCGGCGAAAATGAACGCCAGGCGAATTTGTACCGCACGTCGGATTGGGCTGGAAGAGGTCCCGGCGGCTTGAAAATTATTGAAGAGCCGTGGTCCGAGGTCAAAAAGAACTTTGAATTTATTCACCAGATGGAAGCGGCGGAATCTTTCATTCAGCGGAAAGGAAATCGTCAGCGCTATTATTACTGGCTCAACACGTTCCGATTTGCGCGCGCATCGGCCGAGGTGGGCTGTTTGCTGGGCGAATTGCAAACGCTGGTTAACAACGCGGCAGCGGAAACCGATTCGGAACAACAGAAACAGCTCATCCGCGAGCAGGTGTTGCCGTTAAAAGCCAGGGCCGAAAAAGCCTGGGGGAATATGGTGACACTGCTGCTATCCACAGTGAGCACTACCGGCGATTTGGGAACGCTATCCAATCTGGAACAGCACAATCTGAGCAATTTACAGCGGCTCACGCAACACGATAGTTTGCTGACTGCCATCCTGCAAGAACCGTTGCCCGAACCGGCATTTTGGATGGAGTATCGTGGGCCGAAACGACTGATCGTGCCGACCAAACGTTCGATCCTGGAATCGGATGAAGATTTGCAGGTTCGCGCTTTGCTGCTGAGCCCTGAGGAGGAACATCAGATGACTTTGTATTGGCGGCCGCTGGGCGAGTCGTCATTTCAAACCAAATCCTTTGAGCATGTAGCGCGTCACGTTTATCAAACCACGCTTCCCGCATCCGATTTTGGTAATGCGGATTTTGAATATTATATTCTGGCAAAGTCCGGAGACACCGAGCTCAAGTTTCCGGTGACGGCGCCGGCGTTGAATCAAAGTGTGGTGGTGTGGTGATGAAACTAAACCTTTGCAAAACCCTGTCAGGGCTGTTGTCAATTGATATATTATTCTAACCACCTGCTACCTAGCCACATGTAGAAAAGTTTAGACACAAAACCCTGACAGGGTTTTACTATAGCATATGAAAAGACAAGGAACAAGATGACATCCCGCGAACGCGTTGTAGCCAGCTTGAATTTCCAACAACCCGATCGCGTCCCCATTGATTTCGGCGGACACCGCTCTTCCGGCATTATGGCGCTGGCCTATAAAAAGCTGAAAGAGGCGCTCGGCATCGAATCCAGGGACATCTATGTCTACGATATGATCCAACAACTGGCTATTGTGGAACCGCCGGTGCTCGATCGCTTTGGTGTAGACACGATCGAAATGGGGCGCGGTTTTTTATTGCAAGAGTCCGACTGGAAAGAGTGGCAGCTTCCGGATGGCACGCCGTGCAAAATCCCCGCATACGTTAATGTGCAGAAACGCGGAGCGCATGGATTTTTTTGTGAACGACTCTAGCT
>CAYPZM010000440.1:0-4435 GCA_964414825.1 uncultured Cytophagia bacterium
TTTGTCTCGGCAGCATAAATCGCGGCGATATGTGGAATCAGTGCCGTCCGCTTTTGGCTTATTGGGGCGATGTTGACTCGCCATCCTATTTACGCCTGCGTTTTTTGCACGACGGTTATGATTTTGCCGCTGTTCAATTTTTTAGCACGCAGCATCAGGGCGCGGTTCTCTTTGGCGTGGTTCCGGCCACGGATGGCGGCGATACGCATATCAATTTAGATCGGTTGAAAAACGGCGCCTTTTCCGCGCGCGAGCTGCGGCTGCGTTTCGAATTCGGCGGACCTGCTGCCGAGCCGCCGTTGCGCGTTCCGCAAACCCTGCGAGACAACCTGTTGCTGCCGCTTCCGGGTTTGGATGTGCGCATCAGCATTACTTATGAAGCGTTTCCCGATTTTTCGCCATTTTGGGAAGGCGGTAAAAACGAGGGAACCGCCTACTATGATGTGGTGTTGTATTCCGGTGAGGAACGGGAATTCAATTTAAATGAAATGGACCAAGCTGTGGTAGCCGGGCTGGTCGCCGTAGGACATCGTTCCGAGATGCAAGGCTCTCTGGACGAAGGATTGCAAAACGGCCTCTATTCTCTTGTTTACCAAAACTTAAGGTTGGTTCTACCCGTGCAACCTGCACTCCAAAAAGAGCTGCAACGATTGTTTGCAAAACACAATATGTAAGTTAACAAACGCATGAAGCAAATAGACCTATAGCTTTTCTCGAACCGATTTTCCGGACGAACGTTTATATGACCCGACGCCTGCTTTTATATTCCTTGCTCTTTTTTTATGTGATCTTGTTCCAAATCTATCCCGTTGTGCATGTTCACTGGCACGACGGTAATGGATTGGAAGCCTGCTTTTCGCATGCTAGTGCAAGCCAGGAACCGGTTTTTGATACGGACGCGGCCTGTAAGCATCCACATGTGAATGCGGATTATAATCACTTTCGACCGCTCGATGAAATTCAAAAACTCAAGTTTGTCGCAGACCTTTATTTGAATATGCTTGTTATCCAGCATCACGCAACGAATATATGCATTGTCTGCGTTCAAACGGATCATCCTCCGCAACATATACCCTCCTCGTTCTTTAACAAAAGTCCGCCGTTTATGGCCTAGCCGATGCTGGTTAGTATTTGCGCCAGCTCCTTATTCAACACTTGAAATATTTTGAATCCACATCCGGCTGCACGTAGATTTTCAATAGAATAAAACTGTCTACTTGGCTGTGATGTGTGCAGACAACACGCTATAAATCCGTGGAGTAGACTATGCTTTTTGTCTTTATTTTGATTTTAATGCTTTCTTTTCCCGCGTTTGCTGATGATCTGTTGTTAGAATTTCAACATTTATCTTCGCATTTGCAAACCAGCCCAGTTGGCCAACGTTTGGCTGCGCAACGAGATGCCAGGATTTCTGAATACAAAGCAACCTTGCAATGGCGCAATCCTGAACTGGAAGTCGAGCAGGAGATGTTGCAAAGTCATCTGAAAAACGAACGCGAAACCGTGGTTGCTTTTAGCAAAACCATGAGCACGCCGTGGAGCGGATCAGCGCATCGCACTATGCGAACTCATCAAATGCGCGCTGTCCACTATGATTTTGAACAATTACAGCGTCAATTGTTGGCCGATTGGAAAACGCTCTATGTTGAAATTCAACTCAAATCCGAGCTCCAGAATCGGTTGAGCGAGTTCGAGGACATGGTGGAAACCGTATCGCAAATCGCCATGGACCGCCATGAACAAGGGACGCTATCGGGTCTCGAAAATCAGCTCATTCAAATGTCACAATTTAATGTCAAAGCAAGCATGCTGCACCTGCATAGCGAGCTGTATGCGCAAAAAAATTATTTCAAGCGCCAATTAGGACTGGATGTGCAAACGCCTCTGCTGCTGCAAACCCCAATCCCGTTCGTCCGGGTTTTGCTACCGGAAGCGCAGGAGGAAAACCAGCTCGCCGAATCTCCTTTGCTAAATGCTCAAAAAGCGCAACGAGCTGCACAGCAGCATCATGTAACGTTTGAAAAGGGCAATATTTTGCCGGAGCTAAATGTCGCAGCAGGCTACAAGAGTGTGAATAATGAACTCAAAGGCGGCGTGGTGTCGGTATCCGTGCCTTTGCCGATTTTAAACCAGAACCGCGCTGCCATACAAAAAGCAGAATCCGATTTGGCCACAGCACATATTAATGTAGAGTTGACTGAAATCGAGCTACAGCATCGCATTCAGGAATATTCAGCGTTGGTTGATGAAGCACAATGGCTCCTGAACCGTTATGCCGAAAAATTTCAGTCCCCCAAGTTGATGAGCGATCTGGTATTTTCGTTTCAGGAAGGGTGGTTAACGCTTAGCGACTTGCTCAGCGGCATTCAGGTTTATGCTAATGCTTTGGAAAGCTACTATACACACCTCGCGCATTATTACGGTTATATCTTTCAACTCGAAGTGATTACTGGCCAAACGCTGGTGCAGTTTTAATCGAACGCTTCCGAGCGATATTTTGGAGAATGTTATGAAAACAGAATATACATTAATGGCAATCGCTCTTTTGATGATCTTTGGCTGTTCGCCAGAAGAGCATCATCATGAGCAGCACGAACATGCTGAAGAATCTCATAGCTTTACGGTGTGGACCGACAACACGGAGGCTTTTGTTGAAATCACGCCGGTTTTCGCAGGCGAAGCGGCAGAGGCCATCATACACCTCACGCAGTTGTCGGACTATTCTCCGATATCTGATGCGACTGTAACTCTTGGATTTTTCGGAGACCATAGGGAGCCACAACGCGTTCTGGCGGATGAACATGTTCGCCCCGGAATTGTGGTTGGGCATTTTTCTCTCCCAACGGCCGGAGTGTACCAGGTAGAGCTCGAATATTCTACCGATGCTTTAAGCGAGCGTTTGCCTCTTGGCCATATTGAAGTATTTGCAAATGAACATGAGTTTGAAAATAATGCGCATGGCCACCAAGAGGATCACGCTCATCTCAATACAGAGGTCGTGCATCTTTTTAAAGAGCAGCAATGGAATATGGAGTTTGCCACGCAACCTGCGCATATTCGCCCCATGTTTTCCTCCATTTTAGCGATCGCCGAAGTGGTGCCCAACCAGCACGGTTATGCCGAAGTTGTGGCGCCGGTCGACGGTTTGCTGCGGGTCGAGGAAAATCAATCCATGGCTGTGCCCGGAAAACAAGTAAAAAAGGGCGAGGCGCTGGTGGTGTTGTATCCGCCCATTGGTGCTTCAAATACATTGTTGGATCGGCAGTTAAATTATCAGCGTGCCAAACGTGAGTTTGAACGCGCTGAGCGCTTGCTGGATCGCGAGGCGATTTCCTTACGCGAGTACGAGCAGATTCGACAAACCTTTGAAATTGAAAAAGCCAATTACGAAACGTTGCTGAATACCTATGGCGTTGAACGGCAGCTTGATGGGGATGAAAATCGCCTCACCCTGAAAGCGCCAATCGAAGGCGTTGTGTCTCGAGTTTCCGTACTTCCCGGACAAAATGTGTCGGCAGGCGAAAATTTGATGACAATTATCGATCCTTCAATAGTCTGGATACGCGTACAATTCTATGAAAAAGACATGCTCGATCTGGGGGATCCGGTCGGATTGCTCGTGCGCGTGCCGGGTACCAATCAGCAGTTTGAATTCTCTCCATCCGAATTCAAATTGCTCAGTAAAGGACTTATGCTGGATGTACAATCCCGCACCATTCCCCTGTTGGTGCAAGTGAACAATCCAAATAATCAGCTAAAAATCGGCCAGGTGTTGCAGGTGGAAATTCATACCGAACAGCAAAAGCAAGCGTTAGCTGTTCACGTCTCTGACGTTATTGATGAAGAAATTGACAAAATCGTCTTTGTCCAGATCGAGGGCGAGGCGTTCGAGCGCCGAGTCGTCCAGACTGGCCCTTCATTCGAGAATTGGGTGTCCATAACTGATGGCTTGCAAGCAGGCGAACGTGTAGTAACGCGTGGTGCCTACGCTGTTAAACTGGCCGGAGCCAACACCGGAATGGGCAGCGCGCACGTGCATTAAAAAGGAAAGTATTATGCTGGAAAAATTAATACAACTTGCATTAAAAAATCGCCTTGTTGTGCTTGTTGGTGCAGTGGCGTTGTTGATTGCCGGATATTTTGTAGCCCGACAAATCCCTATCGACGTGTTCCCGGATTTAACGGCGCCGACAGTCACCATCCTCACCGAAGCGCACGGCATGGCGCCGGAAGAGGTGGAAATGTTGGTGACCTTTCCCATCGAAACCGCTGTAAATGGCGCATCGGGCGTGCGGCGCGTGCGTTCGACATCCATTCAAGGATTTTCAACCGTGTTTGTGGAATTTGATTGGGGAACCGATATTTATAGGGCGCGACAAATTGTCTCGGAAAAACTGCAAATATTGAACGAACAGCTCCCGCAAGGCGTAGATGC
>CAYPZM010000441.1:0-4421 GCA_964414825.1 uncultured Cytophagia bacterium
AGCTACACCGAATGGCAGCAACGCCTGAGCACATCAAAAGCCCAGGCCGATCTTGCCGAATATTCGTTGGGCTCACCCGAGCTTTTGATGGCGCATTTTGTTGTGGATCAGGAGTTTTTGCCCCTGTTTTTACAAAATACACGTCCCAATACCGACGACTTTCCGTACGCGGAGTTTAGTCGCGTGGTTAGCAAAATGCAAATTCCCGAGGTGGTCTTGGGATTGATTCACTTGAAGCAGGATTTGACCCATCGTCTCACATTTAAATATGAAGTTTTGGACGAGATGGTCGACATAAAAGAGCGCGTTAGCCGTTATGCCGAAGCAGAAAAATATTATTTACAGGGTGTATTTTCGCACAATTTCGCTGCTGAACCGTTGCTGGCCCTCAATATGCTAACCGAGGCGTTACGGCTGCAGTCTGATGACTATCGTTACCGTGAAGAAGCAGCCGGCATCAATCTGTTTTTGGCTTCTCAAAACACCATATCGGAACAGGAAATGCTCATATTTTTGGATAACGCCATCGAGCATTTGGAAAATATGGTCACCTATCAACCCAATTTTGCCTTTGATTGGACCAATCTTGGCTTTGTTTACATGAACCGCGGTTTTCTCGAAAAAGCCAAAGATGCCTTTTATCGTGCCATCGAGCTGGCTCCAAAAATTCCAATGCCGCGCATTTACCTCGCTTCTATTTTAGGTGGAGAAGGAAATTTGGATGAGGCCGAGCAGCAGTTGCTCACAGCAGTACAGCACTTTCCCGATGAGATCGAAGCGTACTATCGTTTGGGATTGGTGTACGAACTTAAAGGCGAACCCGAAAAAGCGCGGCAAGCCTATTCGCAGGTTGTAGAACAAAATAAAACCTATCGAGATGCGTCGCTGCGCTTGCAGCGGTTGCAGAAACCAGGCTGAATGTAACCGCGGAATGAGATCGTTTACATTGCTTGTTTTCATGATTTAGTGCCTGGGTGGCCGAGTAGCTACTTGAAAATGGCATGTGCTGCTCACAGAATAGCTCCACAAGCCTTCATTCTCTTGCAAATTCCCCCCTTTTCCGCTTGACAAATTTACAAAAATTGCTTAGGTTTCTTTTACTTAATCGATTTCGAATTCGATTAAGGAAGACTTTCTGAAACTTCAATCGCTACAGAGACCAAACTCTACAAGTACAAATAGTAATCTCTATGTCGTTGTTGAACCCTGAAAACCAATCTTTAATCTCTATTGCTGCTTGAATGTACAAAGAATAAAGATGAGCATTTCACTCTAATAATCTGCAATAATTTTCTTTATCATAAACTGTCCATTTTTTTGGGAGATGCCATTGTGAAAAAGTGTAATCTGTCGATTTTGGGCACCTTTCTGTTACTCTTCTGTATGGTCCTTTCTCTGCAAGCCGCGACTACCGGAAAAATTGCAGGCAAAGTGGTCGATCAGGAGACAGGCGAACCTCTTCCCGGCGCTAATATTATCCTCTCGGGCACCAATTATGGAGCCGCAGCGGATGTGAACGGCAATTATTTTATCATCAATTTGCCTCCTGGAGAATATTCTGTAGAAGCGCGCATGATGGGATATGGTCCGGTCAAAGCAGAGCAGGTGCGAGTGCGTACAAATGCCACCACAACCGTGGACTTTGAGCTGAATCCTCAAGTTATCGAGGGGGAAACTGTCGTGGTCACGGTAGATGCCATTTCCACAAAAAAAGATCAAACCAGCTCGATCCGCTCCGTCAGTTCGGATCAGATTGAATTGCTGCCTGTGGAAAGCATGTCCCAGGTGGTCAACTTGCAGCCTGGCGTGGTCAACGGACATTTCCGCGGCGGTCGTACCAACGAAGTCTCGTACATGATTGATGGTTTGCAGGTCAACGATGTCTACAACAGCTCCAAAATGACCGATGTTGAAACCGAGGTTGTTGAAGATGTTGAAGTGATTCTCGGCACATTTAACGCAGAGTACGGACGGGCCATGAGTGGCGTGGTCAATGCCGTAACCAAAGAAGGCGGCGAACGTTTTCACGGTATGGTTTCGGGGCAGGTCGGAAATTATTTCACCCCAAACGATGATATTTTTATCGGTTTGAAACCGAGTGACATTACCCGCAAAACCAATTACCGTGTGCAATTGCAAGGCCCTATCTTGAAAAAATCTCTCTCCTTTTTTGTCAATTTCCGCAACCGCGATGAAGCCAATCATCTAAACGGCATCCATTATTTTAATCCTTCTGATTACAGTGACTTTACCTCGCTTAATTCGGAAGCCTGGTATTCGGAACACACGGGGAGCGGCGACTATGTGCCCATGAGCACGTTTAAAGGATACTCGTTATATTCGAAATTGACGTTTCGACCGTTCAATAATCTCAAAGCCAATTTGATTTGGAATCGGGTTGATAGTGAACGCTCCGGGTATTCGCATTACATGAAATACAATCCCTATGGTCGTGCCAAAAGCTACAACCTGACCAATACCTATACGTTTTTGCTCAACCATACCTTGTCTGCCAGTATGTTCCACGAACTGAAATTAAATTATGTTGATGATGTGGATCAACGCTATGTGTATGAAGACCCAACCGATCCGCGATACGTCAGCGATTGGTACGGCTTTTCCACAGGCCCCGGTTTTTCGACCGGATCGCAAGACAAAGTGCACAACAATAATACGTCGAAACGTCTGGATGTGAAATACGATTTGACCTGGCAAGTCAACACCAATCACAGTTTAAAAGCTGGATTTTTGCTGACCGAGCATGAAAAAAATATATCTGAACAACAAATCGTCAATGTGTTCCGCAATGCTTCCATCGATCGGGTGCGCGATACGTTGTGGACGCCCGAAGGCGAGATTGAAAAAATCTACTATCCCTTTTATGCGCCGGAAGTGCTGGATGATTCGACCACCTATTCCAATATTTACAGCAAAAATCCGCAAGAATTATCTGCGTATTTGCAGGACAAAATGGAATTTTACGACTTTGTTCTCAATGTGGGTTTGCGTTACGATCGATTTGATCCCAAAACTATTTACCCATCCAATCTGCGCAATCCCGGAAATAAGTTAAACTATGAAAATAATCCCGAACGTTTATCTGATTATCCGGATGCGGAAATCAAAGACCAATGGAGCCCGCGGTTTGGGCTCGCCTATACCCTAAGCGACCAGGCCAAACTGCATTTCAGCTATGGCCATTTTTTCCAAATGCCGGATGCCTATGCGCTGTACACGAATCACAATTTTATCATTCCGGAAGCCAATTTTGCGACCACATTGGGCAATCCGCAGCTCGAACCGGAAAAATCTGTCAAGTATGAAGTTGGCTTGTGGCAGGAGATCGTCAAAGGCGTCGGCCTCAATCTGGCGTTGTATTATGCCGATGTCTACAATCTGCTCAGCACCACCATCATCACAACCTACGATGATGTGCGCTACGGCCTCTATTCCAACAAAGATTACGGCAACCGCAAAGGCCTCGAAGTGGGCCTGGACGTGCAAACCCGTTACATCTATTCGGCGATCAATTACACGCTGCAATACACGCGCGGCAATGCCGACAATCCCACCCAAACCTTTACCCGTGCCGGACAAAGTATGGACCCGATCGCCCGGCTCATTCCGCTGTCCTGGGATCAGCGTCACACGTTGAACGCTACAGTCTCGTATCAAACTCGAAAATGGGGCAGCACCTTAACCGGCTATTATAACTCGGGAACCACCTATACCTGGTCGCCATTGAGCGACAGCCGTCTGGCGCTGGTGAATTTATATCCCAATAACGCCTACAAGCCGGCCAATTTTAGTCTCGACTTTAACGGATTTTACGATATTTTTTCGCGCAACAGTTACAGAATCCGTTTGTCGCTGTTGATTTACAATGTGCTCGATGCAAAAAATGAGCTAAACGTAAACGGCACCACTGGCCGCGCCAATCAGCAAATCATTCGCGAAACCGATTTGTTATTACACCGCAGCGATTTTAATACCTACTATGACCGCATCAACAACCCGGCAAACCTGAGCGCGCCCCGCGAAATCAAACTGTCGCTCGGATTCTACTTTTAAGGGACCAATTTCTAAATTGAGGAAATTGCAATGATAACATGGAAATTTTTACATCATAGAACCACCTGTCTGCTTATTGTTCTGCTTTTTGGCGGCACCAGTTTTGGACAATTCAGCAAAGTATACGAAGGTCCGGATGACCCGGCTGGCGACCAGGCTGCGGTGCGCAGTGCGCCGATCCAGGGCAACCGGATGTATTTTCTTCTCAACAACAACAGCTCTATCTGTGATACGGGTCACGGCCAGGCGATTTGGAACAAATGGCCCGATATTTATACCGGCTTTACCATGATGCACGGTGTAAACGCCATGATGGCCGCGCGCCTGTTTATGGAAAATGACAGCATTCC
>CAYPZM010000442.1:0-4417 GCA_964414825.1 uncultured Cytophagia bacterium
CATATATATCGCGCATTTTTTCGTCCGCCATGTCGTTGGCCCACTCTCCGCCTTCAATTTTAAATCGCAAGGTATCGTGACGGGTAGGATTGCGTTCAGTTTTAAATAGATAAATATCACCTGGGGCCGGCGGAATAACCGGTTTTAGCGAATCGAACGGATTTTTGTAAAAACGCAGCGTGTACGAGGTTTTATCTCGACCACTTCGAATGGGAAAGGTCAAAATTACGCGGGTGCTGTCCCAAATTTGCCCGTACATTTCTTCGGGAATGTTGCCGTTTTTGTACTTGTCATAGCGAACCTGCACGTCCATGCGGTGCGGATTATTAGGATCCGTCACATTCCAGGTGGTAAAATTGAGCGGAAAGGCTTGGATGAGTGGCGGCAACGACACCGAGGTATCGACGCCGACATGGTCTTCAACCCGAATTTCAAAATCATACGGCAATGGCTCGCCAGGTGACACCAGCTCTATACGCTCGACGCGCAAATTGGATTTAGAATTTGTGATCCATTTTTTCCATTCGTTGGTCTTGCGGCCATACTCATCCTCTTGAACAAGACGAATGCCATGATTGCTAATTTCTCCACCACTGGTGCTGTAACGGGTGCGGAAATACAAATCAAATTTAAGACCTTCGAACACCTGGCGTTCCAATTCGGTGTAGACGTTGCGGGCAAACTCGTAATTGTTCTTATATTGAAAATCAAACAAGGTGTCGCCGGTGGTGAGGTTCATACAGCGAATTCCTGTGGTATTTCCCCACTGATATTGTTCAGTCAGACTGTCGAGCCAGGCATCGTCGGTAAATGAGAGCTCGTATTCCTGGCCGAGATTGACATGCTCCTTGTTGAATACATCTATGTTCCAGGTGCCGCCACGCGCAAAACCGCTAACGTGGTCGATTTTAAGCGAATCGACAAAGGGATCGACATAACCGGCTGCCGGTTCTACAGGAATACATACCGCTGTATTGCGGTCGCGATAGACAACCTCACCCAACGGATTAACCGTGACACTAAAAGGGGATTCGCTGGGCATGGCGGCCATGGGATAATCTTCGCTCACCAAGCCGCGCTCGTAAAAGTCCCAATCATTTCCGGCGTCGATGGACGTAACGGCATAATAGTAGGTGCGGCCATTGTCGACCAGCGTATCGAGATAGGAATGCTTGAGGCCACTATCCTTACCCATATCATAATGGGCTCCGAGATTTGGAAACGGAATAGGATGAGGGCCTTTCAAGCCGTCTGCATTGTCATAAACGGCCAGCGGTTTGAAGAGCAACACGTTACCAAAAGCATCGCTGATTTTTTTAATGTCCAGAAATTTCGGATCTGTGCTTTTGTAGACGCGATAGCCGTTAAAGTCTTTGCCAAAAAATGGATCTTTGGATTCCTCGGCATCAGTGTCCCAATACAATTGTACACGTTTAT
This sequence comes from uncultured Cytophagia bacterium, assembly GCA_964414825.1. Taxonomy (GTDB): domain Bacteria; phylum Zhuqueibacterota; class Zhuqueibacteria; order Residuimicrobiales; family Krinioviventaceae; genus CAYPZM01. The sequence goes on from CAYPZM010000442.1 coordinate 1,438, forward strand.
TTCCAACGTTCGATACCAAGGTCGGCTGCAGCGGCGGCGTTAGAAATTGGTAATTCTCATTGTAGATTTGTTGCATGGTGGCTTTGTTACGGATGGCGTCGTCCCGATCTTCGCCCATTACCAGAGCAATGGTAAAGCGTTTCCATTCCATCGTATCCAACCGTACGGCGCGAGCGCCAAACGTGAACACAATGTCTTCATCCGATTCCACAACGTCTTCATCATCGCGCTCAAGATACAAGTCCCAAAAGCCACGATCGTCTTTTAAATCCTTGCGGCTTTCATACACATAAATATGTTTTAAACCGGCCTGATCGGCTTCGTCGATATCGGTGATATCAAAATTGGGTTCTCCCAAATCCATAATGCCATTGGTTTCGGTGCCATCGGGATCGGGCCCGGGCCAGCCGTTTTCATCCGGGCCAATACCGTCCGTGCCGCGGTCGTTACGCACGGGCTCAAAATCGAGTTTGTCATTTTGATTTTTGTCCTCCCCTTTGTCCAGCGCGCCATTCAAATTCAAGTCCTCGGTATCCCAAAAACCGTTGCCCTCGGTGCCATCCGCGTCCGGGCCGATGTAACCTTCGTCGCCGGGGCCCAACTTGTCCAAGCCAATATCGGCAAATCCTTCCCAGTCTTCATCATTGTCGATTCCATCTTCCATGGATTCATCGATCAAATAATCAAAATCGTCATCGAGGCCATTGTACGCAATACCTGGACTTTCGAGAAACGCAAATGCGAACACGCCAACTTTTTTATAGGTTGAAAGCTCTTCGGGGAATTGATGCCACTGGTAGAGGATATCAAAATCGAGACGGCCGCCGCCACCGGTATAATCGTATTGCGCTTTGATAAAGTCGGCCGAGTTATAATCACCGCGAACAATATTGGCATCCGCCCACATGCCGGTGACCACGCGGTTGAGCACATAATCAGAATAATTTCGCACGCGATACACGGAGACCAGCAGATCCTCGGCAAGCGGATGAAACCAGGCATAGGTCCGTCCTTCCACCTCGATACCGGCCCCGGCAATTCCGCCGTCTTTCCAGCTTCGGGTGTCAGGCGTACCGTCCTCGTTTTTCATAGGCCAATAAAAGCCTTCGCGATAGTCGTTCCAGGCATCGTTTTCGTGATCATCCATGCGGTACAGCGTCTCCTGGTCGGCAATAGCCTTGGCACCGTATTCGCCATTCCATCTGCCGGCACGCAAGCCGGCCATGCTGGTTCGCGGCGGGCGCCCAGCATCGGGACGCGTATCGCCAACATAGGAACCTCCGGGCCACCATTTCGGCCAGGTGCGTTTATCCGTGCTAATAGCCAAACTTTTAATGAGGGTTTGCGGGGGATCAATGGCCAGATCCAGTCGTCCGTTTAAATTCACATCTTCAGAAGGCGCCAGTTCTCCATCACCATTGGTATCTTCATTAATGCCTTCGATAAAACCGTAAATGCCATCGTTATAATAACCGGGAATGGGCGCCCACACTTGTTGATGCGTTTTATCGGTGGATGTTTGAGCCACCGAGTGCACGCTGGTGTGCGGCATATAAGCATCGCTTACAATTTTTATATCCGTGCCGTCCCAAGTTTCCGGTACCACGTTGTCACGAAATTGCTCCATGTTGGTAACTTTGGCGCCAATATAAAAGACAAAATAGGAGCCATAACTCAAACCTTCGCTTCCGGGCCAGCGCAAGTCCCAACTGGGCGAAAGATTCGAGTCCGTGACCAATCCGATATTCCAAACCGGACAGTAAACCAGGTTGCGATCAAAGACATTTCGCGCATAATAGCGTGCCCAGTGCATGGGATGGTTGTCGAGCACATTGCCCGACAAGGCTTGGGCATGCAACGTATGGCTTGTCAGAACGAATACTAGTAATATGAATAACACTCGTTTCATATTGTTTTCCCTTTAATTCTACGGCTGAGACGAATGAACAAGGTTTATTGGCCTAGTAATAACCGCTCACACCAATGGTAAAGCGGTTGACATACGAGAGCACGCTCCAATCGCTCCAGGAATAGTCCAGCGAGATGACCGCAGCACCCAAAATTTTGTAGCGCAAACCAGCGCCAAGCGTCAAGCCATCGGCGGCATAATCGGCAAACAACGAGCGATACCCGGCACGGAGATAGGTGAGGTCAAACATTTTCAGCTCAGTACCCACATCCACGGTTTGCACATTATTGCTCGGATGATTCATATTAGCGGCGAGCAGGAGCGAATTTCTCTCATTAAATTCCAATTCGTACGCAAGACCAAAACGGAAAAAGAGTGGCAACGGATATTTTTCAGTCGCATACTGAATGGCCACATTGTCGTTGTTAAAATAGGTATCCTTACGACCGTCAATATCGGCAACGCGGGTGAGATCGCGTCCGGACAACCCAAATTCCGGCCCCAAATTACTCAAAGCACCGCCAAGCGACAGCCCTTTGAGGGGCGTTTCAAACAAAATGGACAGATCGATACCGATAGTTGAGCCTTTGACGTGCCAGATGCTCTCCTGAAAATATTTGGCGCCTACACCAACGGACACCCGATCGGTAATGCCGAGCGCCCAGTACAAGCCCGCAACAAAATCGCTGGCGGAATAAAGCTCGCCAGTACCTTCAGGCCGAAACGGCGTTCGAACGGGAGCCGTGCCATAATCCAGCATGGCGATATGCACTCCAAGCGCCGAACTGAGCATGCGCAAGGGGATGATCAGATCGACCGCATGGAATTTTGTCTCCACAAACCAGTCGGTTTTGGTAGCTTGCAAACTAATGGCAGGGATTTTCACAATTCCGGCGGGATTCCAGTAGAGTGCTGAAGGATCATCAGCAATGGCGACGAACGCACCACCCAGAGCTTCAGCGCGCGCGCCTACGCCAATCTCCAACATGGCGCCAGCACTGGTGCCGCGTCGACTGACATCGGTATCATAGGCCAATTCCGAGGGGTTCACCTGTGCCTGGACCCATGTTT
>CAYPZM010000443.1:0-4386 GCA_964414825.1 uncultured Cytophagia bacterium
GCTGATTGATGACAAAACGGAAAATGTTCAAGGCGCTCAGGCCATGGGTATGAACGCTTTGCATTTCACTTCAGCGGATCAACTGATTTACGATTTGAATCAACTTGGAATAAATCTTTAAACAACGTGGAGGAAGCTATGCCTTCTTTAGCCGTGAACGGCGGAACCCCGGTGCGAACCGACGCTTTTCCCAGATGGCCGATTTGGGGAGATGAAGAAATTGAAAACTTGACCCAGGTGATAAAAAGCGGCAAATGGGGCTGCCTGCATGGTGCCGCAACCGATGAGTTTGAGAAAAAATTCGCCAAATACCAGCACGCCAAGCACGGCATTTGTGTAAATAGCGGTACCACGGCGCTGCGCATCGCGTTAACTGCTGCGGATATTAATGTTGGCGATCACGTGTTGGTACCGGCGTACACGTTTATCGCCTCGGCTTCCGCCATTTACGAAGCGGGAGCCATACCCATTTTTGTCGATATCGATCCCAATACGTATAATATTGATTTGGTGAGCGCCGAAGCCGCGATTACCGAAAACACGCGCGGCATTATGCCGGTGCATTTTGCCGGCCGCCCCGCGGATATGGATGCGGTGAAAGCCCTGGCCGAAAAATATAATCTGATTGTAATCGAAGATGCTGCGCAAGCCTGGGGCGCCGAATGGAATGGCACGCGCGTTGGGGCCATTGGCGATGCCGGTACGTTTAGCTTCCAATCGTCCAAAAATATTAATGCGGGTGAAGGCGGTATTATTGTGACCAATGATGATCTGGTTGCCAAAATGGCGCGCTCGCACAACAATTGCGGACGCAGCGAAGATGGTGAATGGTACGAGCATTTTTATTTTGGCGGTAATACGCGCATCACCGAATTTCAGTCCGCCGTGCTGCTTGCGCAATTGGGTCGGTATGACGAGCTAAAGGAAATCCGGCAAGAAAATCTCGCATACCTGGATAAACATTTGGCTGAAACGGACGGGGTGGAGCCACTCGTGTCGGATGATCGTATTACCGCGCATGCCTCGCATTTGTATATTTTCCGCTACAAAAAAGAGCATTTTGCTGATAAATCAAAATCCGCGTTTATTGATGCCATGCGAAATGAAGGCATTCCCACGAGTCCTGGGTATTCGATACCGCTTTACAAACAGCCGGTATTCCGGGACAAGTCATTTGGTCCGCGTGGACGTAAGGTTGAGATTCCAGTGGATTACGCTTCGATGGTGTGTCCGGAAACCGAACGCGCTTGCGACGAGGAGGCCATCTGGTTTACCCAAACTGTTTTGCTCGGCACTAAAGATGATATGGATGATATCATTGAAGCAATTGAGAAAATCAAATCCCATGCGGATGAGATGGTTGGATAACAAACTTTTGCCTAAAAAAAAGGAGTGCTGCACAAGCGGCACTCCTTTTTTTGTATTCATTTGTTTTTTCACACACTTTCAAGGTGTGCGACAACTCGATGCAGTTTATTTGAGGTACAACAGTTTTCCTCTTACAAGCTGCTCGTTGTTAAATTTCAAAAAGTAAAAATAGGTACCAGAGCTCACGGCGCGACCGTAATTGTCTGTGGCATCCCATCGAGCCGTATGTACGCCGGCATCCAGTCGTTCGTTGTACAAGGTGGAGATGCGTTCGCCCAAAACATTGTAAATCTCCAAATTGACATTGGAAGCTTCCGGCAGCAAAAAGGTGATTTGCGTCGATGGATTGAACGGATTCGGGTTGCTGAACACCAGTTTTTCGCCGGTTTCTTTTTCAAGCTGTTTCATTTCCTCCGGCGAAATGCTGGTCAACACCTGCGAGGTGCTGCCATCCGAGCTGGCGCATGTGGCCACATTGGCATCCGAATCGTACACATAACCCGATTTTGAAATTTTGGTCACACAGAATGTATAGTCGTCGCTCGTGCGAGCCCAACTGGTTGATGTTGTTCCCCAGCCATCCGAACCGGTCTGGAAGGACGCCGATCCTGAAGCTCCTCCGGACCAATTGCCTTCGACTGTTGCATCCGCTACCGGATTTCCATTTTGATCCAGCACACGAACCTCGGCAACTCCCCGAGTCCAGCGCCAGAACGATTCTTTCGTCACTTGAATGGCGCCAACATGCAAAGCGTTTTGTTGACCTTCGGTAACCGTGATATAATCGGTTTTGGTCTCAGAATCCGAACCGCACGAGTTCGTAGCCGTCAGGACCACGGTAAAAGTTCCTACAGAAGCATATTGATGCGACGGATTTTGCGCTGTTGAGGTGCCGCCATCACCAAAATCCCAGCTCCAACTTGTAGGAGAGTTTGTCGATTGATCCGTAAACGATACCGTTAGCGGCGCATTGCCCGACGTTGGCGAGCCTGTAAACGCCGCAACCGGAAGGTCACACGTGGGTTCAGTAACGGTGATATAATCCACCTTGACTTCCTGATCGCTGCCGCAGGAATTTGTCGCAGTTAACGATACGGTGTACGTACCCGCAACTGTATATTCGTGCGATGGGCTTTGCGCTGTGGACGTGCCACCATCGCCAAAGTCCCAAGACCAGGATGTGGGAGTACCCGTGGACTGATCCGTAAAGCTAACTGTTAAAGGCGCTGTGCCACTGGTTGGCGATCCCGCAAATTGCGCTGTCGGAACCGTGGAAACGGTGATATAATCGGTTTTGGTTTCCGTGTCCGAGCCACCCGGGCCGGTCACGGTCAGAGATACCGTGTAGGTTCCGGGAGACGTGTATTCATGCGATGGATTTTGCGCGGTAGATGTACCGCCATCACCAAAATCCCAGGACCAATCCGTAATTTCACCTGCGGACTGGTCCGTAAAGCTGACCGTTAACGGCGCGCATCCGGAGGTTGGCGAACCGGAAAACGCGGCAACGGGTGCAACCGGGCCACTGCCGCCGGCCACGGCAGCATAGGCATTTACGCGACCAGCACCAAGCTTGTTTTGATAGGACGAGTTGCCGGAAAGGCCATAAATATCATCCGCAGTATCATACAAATGTTGCTCCACCTGAGAGGCCGACCAACCAGGATTTTGTGACCAAATAAGAGCCGCAACGCTGGCCGCCAAGGGGGTGGCCATAGAGGTACCATCCAGAGCGGCGATATAGTCATTTTCGGGATCATTATGATCGTGATACAAGCTGTAAATGGCCGTGCCCGGAGCTGAAATATCTACCCAGGTGCCATAGCTTGAAAAACTGGATTTGACATCGTTCTGATCCGTCGCCGCCACAGAGATAATATCGCTACGATTTGTCATGTAATCGGTATTTTCGTTGCCATCATTTCCGGCCGCCTTGAAAATGAGGCCGCCGCTAGCGAGAAAATAGTTGATTGCATCGGCCAGGCCGCCCGAATTGGAAGAGCCCCAGCTACAAGATGCGATTTTTGCTCCATTGTCCGCTGCGTAATAAAAGGCTTCGGCAGCGAAATCCATGCGAACATAACCCACTTCAAAAATAAAATAGCGGCCGGAATAGCCAATTCGCATGGCCATGGTTTTTACGCCATTACCGTCTGCGGTCAAAGAGCCATTGCCCCAGCCACCGGTAGGTGCGGCAGTGGCATAACCATTATGATTCAACGCGCTCACGTTTCCGGCGCAGTGCGTGCCGTGACCGTTAAAATCGCGCGGATCGTTATCGGGGGTGCTGCCATCTTCACCGCTCCATGCGGTGACGCCATCAACAAAGTCCCAACCAATCCAGTCATCAACAAAGCCGTTGCCATCATCATCCACACCAGAGGCACCATTTTTTTCGGCCCAGTTGATCCACATGTTGCCATCAACATTGGTCGGGGTATCGTAAGAGGCATTGGCGCCGCCCAGGTCCTTATGAAAGTAACGAACACCGGTATCTAAAATAGCAACGATAACACTTTCGTCCCCGGTTTCAATATCCCACGCTTCAGGAGCGTCTATATCATGATCGTTGCTTTGATTGAGGTGCCATTGGTCTGCATAGTTGCCATCGTTGGGCGAAGCGAGTACGGTATGAATACCGATTTTTTCCGCGGTAAGCACGCCGGATTCAGCCAAAAAGTCGGCCACTGCTTCATCCACATTCACATTTGCGGCAAATTTTACTTTAAACCATGTGCGAAGATCAACCTCTTGTCCTCTGTAAAATCTGCGCTCTGCCCTTGGGAACTGTTGTAAAACGCGGTTGGCGCGATATTTTTCAGCAATATCATCAAAGCGTTCCACACCAAATCGGCCCCGAGGCAGTTGGGAACGATCGAATTCTTGCAAGGTTGTGCGATCGAACTTGACTACAATTTCGTTTTCAACAAAGCCGATAAAACTCGGCGCATTTGAACGTTCAACAGAAGCTTCTTTTAATGCGGCAAAAGAAAAAACGGAGAGTATAAAAACAAATAG
>CAYPZM010000444.1:0-4375 GCA_964414825.1 uncultured Cytophagia bacterium
TCGCATGTGGTTCTACTCGAATTCGATGGGAATTTAAACTCGTTTCTGAATAAAATCAATTGGGGCTCCTCATGATTAGATATTTGCTATTTTCCGTGCTGTTATCTATGACCCTTTTGTCCTGCGGCCCCGAATCCAAAATGAGCATTGATCTGATTTCTCAGGATGAACGACCCGACGGCTTTGTCAGCGACTGGTCGTCCATCACACCGGTTAATCCGCCGCCACCAGCACCGTTTCGCCTGCTAAAAGGTGATCCTATCAATATGAACTGGGCGAGAGGCAGCGGAACAGGCAGAGAAAATGAAGTTAAAGTAGATTTTGCCATTTCTATGGGCACTGTAGGCAGCATAGACTTTAAAGCGGGTAGCGGTCAAGGTATCGCGGCAGCCACCTCAAATATCGAAATGGCCATGAACTCCTGGCAGTTTACCAATAATGGTTGGGGGGCGATATCTATGACACTCAATTTTGGCTCAAAACAAGTAGCACTCGATTTTCGCAAATTCAATTTTTATAATAAAGTCGAGATTCAACAAGCCAGTTTTTATACGGTCTTTAATGGAAGAAAAGGGAATATCGATTTTAAATAACAATGTGGAACACTTTGTTCTTTTAGAGGAATGTGCATCTATGAGATATGTCTATATATTTTTGTTACTGTTACTGTTTGGTGCGCCTGAGCTGCTGGCGCAGGATTGCGTATACAAACAAGCCCTGGAACTATACGAGCAGGAAAATTATTCCGCCGCTATCGCCGAATTTGATACGGTGTTGGAAAATCCTCTGTCTTGTCCGGATGTACCTTCTGCAAACGTTCGCTACTGGCGCGCCTGGAGCTATTATCAACTTGGGCAAACTCAGCAGGCCATGGATGATTTTACCCAGGCTGAAGCATCGAACGATTATGGATTGACCGCAAAATACATGCGCATTCGGATTGCGCGAACTCAGAATCCAGAAGATCAGCAATTTCTACAACAAAGTATCGATGAGCTCAATGGGCTCGTTGCACATCCCAATATTCAAACAAATTTAAAAGACAAAGCGCTATTGTTTCGAAATTTGATGCGCCTCCAATTGGGCGAGATATTGTATAAACAAAATAATATGGAATCCTCCACACGATATTTTCAGGGCATTCAGGCAGATTTGGATTCCATTACCAATCGGAATATGAGTGAAATCAATGCACTTATCCGTACCAATGCTCTGGCATGGATGGTTCATGAAATTCTCAGCCAGGAACAAGAGTTAGAAGAGCAAATCGTAAACCGTGTCCGCAATACTCAGCTCGCACGATCTGAAGATGAACAGCTTCAGCAACTCACGAGCTATCATCAATCTCTCATGCACCTGTTTGTGTATCTCTTGCAAAATGATTACGAGCATTTTGTCACCGCCAAAAATGAAATGATGACGCTCGACACCAGTGAAAAATTTGTGCAAAACTACAAAGCCACCATCGACTTGCTGGAGAAAAATTACCAGGCAGTTATTAACGCTTCATTACCAGGCGAATCGTTCGACGACTTTCGTAAAGCCTGGGCCTATTTTCTGCGCAACCAGGAGAGCAATGATCTGCGACAAGCCGAGAACTTGTTTAAATCCTCGCGCGACGCCCTGGTAAAATGTCAATCCCCGCTGCGCAAAGCCAGCGCGTTCCGTTATATGCAAGCCCGCCACTTTCGAGATTGGCAGGCCGGAATTTTTGCGGATCAACAATTGTCCACCTACTTTTCCAGTGAATGTCTGGATAGCGAAACCTATGTCGAACAGCAAGAAATCTGGACCGACATTTTCGAAGAAGGCTATGGTTATATGCCCGGTAATTGTCAAACCGGTCGTGGCTACCTGGAGCTTGGGCTTTACAAAAGCAATCCCGGTTTGGTTGAAAAGGGCAAAAATCAGTTGCTCTCCAATAATTGTGAATTGATTCAGGACGATCTGTATCGCGCGATTTTGCTCTGTATTGGGCAAGAGCCGAACTTTGCACGTGCCATCGAGATTCTGTCCGGATTGCTGCAAAACAACACCGCCAATAAAGATGAGGTTAAATATGCTCTGGCTATGGCATATTATAACAATAACCAGCTTGAAAATGCTATTCCGCTTTTAGATGACCTGGCCAAAAAAGGCAGTTTGGACGCCAGCTATAAGCTAGCCAGCATTTATACGGACCTTGGCCAAAATCAGCAAGCCTGCCAATACTTGAGTGCTATTTTAAAACGGCCCAATGTCTATACCATTTATCGTAATGATGCCAACCGCCTTTACACGTTAAACGGCTGCAGCGCGTTTGGCGACGTTGCCGTATCCATGCCGGCCGAAAGCCAAATTCAACTCGATAACCCGGAATATAATGTGTTTGCGTATGACTATATTGGCGATGGCGTTGGCATTATCTCAAAACTCTTTTTTGAAATGAAATCCGAGATTGTCAAATTTATCACGCCCCAGGTGCCGCTCAATTTTTACGATCTCGACATGCTGGAGCCCTCTCCGCTACTGAAAGCGTATATTAATTTGACGGTTCGCACGCCGCTCGCCACAGAGCCTGAATTGACGATCCGTGTGGACAATAACCAACTGCCCAATGTTGTAATGCAACAAAAACAGGATGAGTACACCTACGAGTCCGGTGCACTGGATATGGGCGATTTTGATATCACCATCTCGCAAAAAGGCAGTTTTGGCTGGACCTATGAAAACTTTATTTCGGGCAATTTTGAACGCACCATTACGCTGGACAGTGCATTTGTGCTGGAAAAAAGCGAGACGATCTCAGCTCCAACGGTCGAACGTATTGCCCAAGTCAATTTTGACGATTCGGGGTTGACAGCCTTTTCGCCTTATGCGGTGGAGAGCAATGGCATCCACTATCCCTTGCCCCAAACTTTTGGTGTCGTCTCTTTTGCGGTACAAGTGGACAATGTCTTTTATTGCCTGCATTCGGAAACCGCAAAAGTGACCAAAGTCACGATTAATCCTGCTGATACCAGCGTTATGGTGGATGATTTTATCCGCAATCTTTACGATGTGGAAGCAGCTGCAAAAGATGCAGCCAAAAGCACAAAACCGATTGATATCTCATTTAATCCGGGCGAAAATTTGTTCTACATCCTCAACTCGAATGGTATTGTATTTGAATTTAATCGCCAAGGGGATTTTGTCGCGGCGATTGACAGCCCTTCTCCCAGCGCCTTTGTAGTCGATCTGGAAATGGACACGCACGACAATTGCCTATGGTTTTTAGATATTGCCGCTCACGCTATTCATAAATATGATTTGGCTACGCGAAACTATAACGTCTATGAGAAAAAAGCACTCGAAACCGATCTTTTGCCGCTGTCTCTCTTGCTCGATGCCTACTATTTTTACCTCACCACCGTGGACGGCTTTGTGCATTTGCACAAAAAAACCAATTTTCGCAAACTTCAGACCTTTTCACTCAGCGATCTGGAGGAAGGCGCCGGCTATGTCACCTATGCCCTCACCGGCCGCGGTCTCAACAGCAAAAAGCTTGTCGCCCTCAAAAAACAAACCAGCGATTTAACCATCCGCCCGACCGATGTGGTGGAAGTGTTTCAGAGCCGGTTTGATGAAGATTTTGAGGTGGGAAAGTAGATATATGAGTGCGATTTGAGCAAATTATTGCACCATGACAGTATGCGAAGAAATTTGAATCTATTTTAAAATGATGTTTTTCTTTGCACGAGTTTCTTTTCACGTTGTTGTTGCGAAATTGAAAATGGGAGAGCCTCTCACCCTTAAAGGCAAAATATAAAGATTAGACTACGTATGTTTACCTACCAAACCGCAGTCGATACCCAAACCGGTGAAACCTACATCAAAGTGCCCATAAAAGGCCTGGCATTGGCCGAGCAGCCCATATACAACAAGGGCACCGCGTTTACCGAGCGCGAACGCGATGAGCTGGATTTGCGCGGCATTTTATCCGGCGGCGGTGTCCACGTTGGAGCTGCAAAAGCAGCGCACGTATGAGAGTTTTTCGCAAAAGACCAATGATCTGGAAAAATACATTTACATGATCTCGCTGCAGGACCGCAACGAAACGCTGCATTATGCGTTGATTCTTGAGCTGTCAAAGGGGACTTGAAAACGTACCACTGGCGTGGCAGCGCTTTAGCCACATTTTTCGATGCCGCTCATTATGCCGCTGTCGAATCCCACCCCCAAAAACCGAACGCACGCCCGAACGCGCGCTCCGAGCCACCAACGGTTCGTGCCTGATCGCCACTGGCAGCCCGTTCAAGCCGGTAACCGTGAACGGCTCTCCGCAAATCATTTCGCAGTGCAACAATTTGTACATTTTCCCCGGGGTCGGACTCGGCGCGCTGGTCAGCCAGGCCAC
>CAYPZM010000445.1:0-199 GCA_964414825.1 uncultured Cytophagia bacterium
AAGCAAAGCCATAAAAGATAAGACTTTTTTTGCTTTGAGTCAAGAAGTTTTTTTGAATTATTCGTTAATAAATGGTTTATTTTTCGATTTTTCTTACATTCGCCAATGAATAAAACAAAGCTTCCTGCGCCAGATATTTCATAATAAAAAAGTCGAGAATAAAATTCGCACATCAACTTTCAGACATGATTCCTGCCTG
>CAYPZM010000445.1:209-4373 GCA_964414825.1 uncultured Cytophagia bacterium
ACCAGATAATTCACAATCTTGTCAACACTCTCCTCTAGTGAGAGTTCGCCGGTATTTACAACAATTTCCGGATTTTCTGGTTCTTCATACGGAGCCGAAATGCCGGTGAACTCTTTGATTTCGCCGGCTCGGGCTTTTTTGTACAATCCTTTGGGATCGCGCTCTTCAGCAATTTGCAGAGGCACCTGCACGTGAACTTCAACAAATTCTCCATTTTTCATCAACTCGCGCGCTTTTTGACGATCACTGCGATACGGGGAAATAAAAGCAGTCATCGCAATAACACCGGCATCAGCGAATAATTTTGCAACCTCACCAATACGGCGAATATTCTCTTCACGATCTTCTGGCGAAAATCCCAAATTTTTATTTAATCCATGGCGAATATTATCACCATCGAGCACGTAACACAAATTTCCGTTTTCAAATAAACGTTTTTCCAAAGCATTTGCCAAAGTCGATTTTCCGGAGCCTGAGAGGCCGGTAAACCAGATTACAATGCCGCGCTGCCCGAGAAATTTCTCTCTATCGGATTTGCCAATTTCACCACCATGCCAGGTGATATTTGTCGATTTCTGCTCAGCCATATTTAATCTCCACAATTAGCTATTCAAAGTCTGGTAATAATTTATCAAAATTTCAGCAACTTCAGGGCGACTGAATTCTTTTGGCGGTCGCTCGCCATTACCCAACATTTCGCGAACCTTGGTCCCGCTAATTAACACACGATCCTCTTTGCCATGCGGGCACGTTTTCATGGAGGCCATGCCATCACATTTATGGCACCAAAAGGTCCAGTCGATTTTGAGAGGTTTGATATGTAATTCATTCTCATCAAACTCATCAAAAATGGCTTGAGCATCAAACGGCCCATAATAGTTGCCAACGCCGGCGTGATCGCGGCCGACAATCAAATGGCTGCAACCGTAATTTTGACGAAAAATAGCGTGTAACACCGCTTCGCGAGGACCGCCATAGCGCATTTCCATGGGATAAACCTTCATGACCACACGATCATTGGGGTAATAATTTTCCAACAACACATCGTAGCATTGAATGCGAATATCTGCGGGGATATCTCCGGCTTTGAGTTTGCCGACAATCGGATGAATGAGAACGCCATCACATACTTCCATGGCTATTTTTGTGCAGTATTCGTGCGAACGGTGAATAGGATTTCGCGTTTGGAATGCAGCGACCGTAGACCAACCCAACTCCTCAAAAAGAGCGCGAGTCTCGGCAGGACGGCCATAATTTTCACCATAAAGTTCGGGATACGGACCTTCGTTGAATGCTTCTACTGTACCGCCAATATAAACGTCGCCCTGGGCATAAATTTTTTGCACGCCTGGGTGCGCTTCATCATCGGTTCCAAAAACGTGTTTGGCTTCTTTAGTTTTGTCATAATTAAATTTGTCTTCAATAGTGAGGCGCCCCATCAGCTCGCCGCTATCCTGGTCAACCAAAGCAACCTGGTCGCCAATCGACAGCGTTTCTGCTTGTTCTTTTGACACTGCCAAGGTGATGGGAATGGGCCAAAGCACGCCATCGGCCAGGTGCATCTTTTCAACGACACTGTCATAATCCTGCTTTGTCATAAAGCCGTTCAATGGGCTAAAGGCACCAACGGCCAACATAATCAAATCCGAGGTTTCACGCGAGTTTAGCTGCACTTTGGGCAAGGAAGCGGCTTCCTTTGTTGCTTTTTCTAAAATATCACCTTCCAAAAGTAAAGGTTTTAGCACTCCGCCATGCGGTGGAACAAGATGTGTTGACATAAATCACTCCATTCAGATGTTCACGTATTAGATTTAAACAAGTAATCCGCTGCATGCACAAACGCTCGCAGCGGCATATTTAGGCAAGACTATTTCCGCCAATTGAAGAATTGTTTTCTTATACCGTAAAATGAATCATGTGGCGAAAACCGCAAGATTAAACATTACCAGACTTTGATATCCCCAAATACAATAGTGCAGATAATATCCAATTTTGTTTCCGCATCCGCATAAGATTCACTTTGCCAGCTTGCTCGTTTGTTCAGGCCTTCCCATTTTTGATCAAAAAGCCGAATGTCACCACCAACATTGTTGGCAACGATTCGAATCGGCAAATCTTTAGGAAGGCTTGCGGCGATTTCACCAAAAGTGACATTCAAATTTAGCACATTTTGACCAGCATTTAGCGAGACATTTGACAGGTCTACATGCAGCTCTCCAAAGGTGGTGCGAAGTTGACCGCCTTTAAAGCTCGAGGCATCCAGCTTGATATTCAAGTCACCAAACGTGTTTGAAGCATTGACATACTCGTCGCTTGAAGACATGGTGTGGTCTCCAAACGAAACAGAACGGGCCTCCTTTGATCGGTTTGCGCTTTTATAAATAATATACGCGCCTATTGCGATGAGCAGCAGCGGCCAAAAATTTTCGAACAAAAAGTCAAAATCAAACAAGCCGATATTATCGAGAAAAAACAGTAAACCAATAGCGATCAAAATACCGCCAATCCACAGCGCCTGCTTACTTGGATGTTCAGTTGCCATATTTTCCTCACTTTTTAAATTTTAGACAATTTGCTACATATACGTAAATATGAGTGCAAAGTAACACGGCCAGTTATTTGCCGGGATAGGCTTCTCCTTCCAGTTCGGCGACAAATTTTTCCGCTTCCATGGCAGCCTGACAGCCTGTACCGGCTGCGGTTATGGCCTGGCGATAAATTGAGTCCATCACATCGCCACAGGCGAACACACCGGTTTGGTTGGTCCGTGTACGACGATCTGTAATAATATAATTGGTGTCATCCAGTTCAATTTGGCCATCAAACAGGTCGACATTCGGATAATGGCCGATAAAAACAAACACGCCATCAATCGGATAATCACTGATTTCACCGCTTTTCACATTTTTAAGTTTGAGACTTTTAACTGACTCGTCGCCAACGATCTCTTCAACCACCGTGTCCCAGATAAATTCCATTTTTTCATTTTTGAAAGCGCGTTCCTGCAAAATCGCATCCGCACGCAACCGGTCACGTCTGTGGATGATCGTAACCTTGTCGGCAAAACGGGTTAAAAACAAACCCTCGTCCATTGCACTGTTGCCGCCACCGATTACCACAACATGTTTGCCAGTAAAAAAGAATCCGTCACACGTAGCGCAATAGGAGACGCCTTTGCCGATAAATTTTTCCTCACCGGCAACACCAAGGCGTTTGGGAGTAGAACCCGTGGCAATGATCACTACCTTGGCCTCATATTCGTTATCAGCGGTTTTTACTTTTTTAACGTTGCCACTCAAATCCACCTCTGTTACGATATCATATACAAGTTCAGCGCCAAAGCGCGCGGCTTGCTTTTCAAAAGTTTGATAGAGCTCAAATCCTTTCACACCATCGGGAAAGCCGGGAAAGTTTTCCAAATCGTCCGTAAGAGTAATTTGACCGCCGCGTTCCATTCCGGCAATAACTAGCGGCTTGAGATTGGCGCGCGCTGCATAAATCGCCGCTGTTAAA
Source organism: uncultured Cytophagia bacterium (assembly GCA_964414825.1). GTDB lineage: Bacteria > Zhuqueibacterota > Zhuqueibacteria > Residuimicrobiales > Krinioviventaceae > CAYPZM01. Next base: position 3,723 of record CAYPZM010000445.1, read on the forward strand.
CCTGCCGGGCCCGACCCGATTATGATAACATCACGCATATAATCCTCCTGAATGTATCAAAAAATGTTCGTACGCAAATAGACTCGTGATTTTAGATGCGCTATTGCGCGAAAAGATTCCTTTGAACATTTGGTCGAAATTGGGAGAGAAATCTTACGATAAAGAACGCTTGGCGAATGTTTAGCAAACAAGCAGAAAGGTATGAAAAAAATATGTTTTTTTCAATTAAAACTCGTGGGAATTGAATTTTTCGGCTCTGCTCACTTTACCAAAGCAGAAATTCGTTTAAATTCGTCGGTGCCCGAGGTTTCGGCAAGCTCAAACAAGGCGGCTTCTGTAGAAGTAATGGTAATACCCTGCTGCGCCAGGCGTAAAAATGCTGTGTCCCGATCGCTGGGGAATCGCGATCCTGTGGCATCGGATACAACATGCACTTGATAGCCAATGTGTGCAAAATCGAGTGCGGACTGCAGCATACATACGTGCGCTTCAATTCCACAAAGAATAATTTGAGAAATGTTGTGCTCGGTTAGCCTATCCAGCAAGGCCGTTTCTCCGGCTGCCGAAAAGCGCAATTTTTCATAGGCTGTTTCCGGCTCCAAGAGCTTTTGCAGAGTTTCTGTGGTTCTGCCCAATCCTTTGGGATATTGT
>CAYPZM010000446.1:0-2426 GCA_964414825.1 uncultured Cytophagia bacterium
GAGGTCCAGTAAAAATCCCAGCTTGTCGTGCACGGAATAGCTGAACGGATTGGGATAGGCAGCAAGCAGCTTGTTCTCTTCAGCCGGGTCGCTAATGGTGCCCCAGTAATTCACCGCTTCCAATGCGTTGATCAAGCCAAATCCGTAAACATTATCCGGCTGATTTACCTGGGACGCGGTTTGAATGAGTGCCTGGCGAACCTGATTCGGCGTCAGCTCGGGATGAGCGGACAGGATCAACGCCGCAGCGCCGGACACCAGTGGACAGGAAAATGATGTGCCGCTGCCCGATCCATAACCCAAGCCACTAGAATTTGCATACACATTCGAAACACCCATGGCCACAACCTCGGGCTTTATACGTCCGTCTGCTGCGGGACCGCGCGAGCTAAAACCGGCAATCGAACCTGTTGATGTTACGGCGCCCACAGCTATTACATCAATACCATCAGCCGGTGCGGTAATGTAAAACCAACGATCGTTGCCTTCATTACCGGCAGAGGTGATAACGACAACGCCCTTGTCCATAGCCAAATCTGCGGCCAGCGTAATGGGCGCGGTTCTGCCGTCCATGTCTTCATACTCATACCAATCGATATAGCCCAAACTGGAGCTGATAATGTCGGCACCGAGTTGCTCGGCCCATTCGGCGGCAGCAATCCAATAATCTTCTTCGATTTGAGTTTCGCTGCTCACGTCTTCAGTTTTGGCGAGAAGGAAGCTCGAGTCAAACGCTGGCCCGATCAATTCGCCCTCATAAAAACCGGCCAGAATGGACAAGACTTTTGTGCCGTGACTGTTTTGGTTTAACGGCTCACCTTCTTCGTTATCCACAATGTCATCATCATTGATAAAATCATACGAGGCCACAATATTGATGCTTTCGAGCGCTTCGTGCTCCAGGGTAAAGCCGGTATCAAACACCCCGATAAGCACATCCTTGCCGGTGATGCCGATGCTGTGCAGCTCGGGAACTTTTATCTGTTCGTTTTGTGTGATGGAGGCGCCGTAATCGAGTGCAAATGGCTGAGCCGGCACAGACGGTTTTGGTAACACCTCCGGCTCCAGAACAGGACGGCGTTTTGCGCGAGCTACCGGCTGAAGGCGCTGCACGAACGGCAATTCTTGGATATCGGCAAGTTTTTCCACAGAAATATTTGCGCTAATCGCGTTGAGCCATTTCGATACCACAACGGGTTCGACGTCGAATTGCGCCAATGTTTCAATATACGGTTGATATACGGGAACATCGGTTAAATCGACCAGGGGGCTGGATTTGATCACTTTGGCGCGCCGCCATAACGCGCGCTCGGAAAGTTGATCTTCCACTGCTTGCCAGTCCGCTTTGTTAAGAGCGGGACCTTTGTCCTCAAAAAATATCCAGTATTTTTCACCCTCCGCCGCAAAGGACGAAAGTGAAAACATCAACAGAATTGCCAAAAACGCCATTCGCATAACGATTTCCTTATCGTTTGACCATATAAGCATGCTTTATGTACACAGGCTCCACGGGCACCGACGGTTCACCATAGCGGTTGGTTTTGGTTTGCACCTTGCCCAGTTCTTGTACAACATCCAGGCCGCCGATAACTTTTCCAAACACCGTGTATTGGCCGTCCAGGCCTGCGGTGCCCTGGCGCGACAAGCAGATGAAAAACTGCGAGCCGGCGCTATTCTGGTCCTGCGAGCGCGCCATGGACAAAATGCCCAGGTCGTGCGGAATGCCGTTAAACTCAGCCGGCACATTATAGCCGGGACCGCCGGTACCGTCGTTGTTGGGGTCGTCATCGCGCGTCAAAATATCTCCGCCCTGAATGACAAAATTATCCAAAATTCGATGAAACCGCGTGCCGTCGTAATAGCCTGATTCTACTAAACGCTTGAAACTCTTGGTGTGTTCCGGCGCAATGTCCGAATAAAACGCAATGGCGATGGTGCCTTTGTTGGTTTCCAGCAATGCAATTTCGTCGCTGGTCACCTGCTCCACTTCGGTGTTGGCAACGGTGTCGAGAATCTCGTCGATTTCGTTTTGCGACAACACGCGGGTGGGATCAGCTTCGCGATCGCCTGCTTCGGCTCGGGCTTTATCTAAAAGATCACTCATCTCAGTTTCGGTGAGTGTGGCAAATTTTTCAGCTTCAGTCATGTCTTGGGTTTGCTCCGTGGTTTGTTCTTCTTTTTTACTGCATGTGAATATCAACATGAGGGATATTAGAACCAGTAGAAAAGTGAATCTGCGCATGTACAGCTCCTTGGTTTATGTGACAGTGAATTCATTTTGAGTAATGTAATAATTTGTCGTCAAGTTTGAAAGCTAAATTCCTGATGACAATATTTGAATGAGTTTCGCTTACGGATGTTGCAGAATTTGCCTTGTACGACCGCGCCGGATATTTATCCGGTGCGAGAAGTGGAGTCAGGACATT
>CAYPZM010000446.1:2526-4362 GCA_964414825.1 uncultured Cytophagia bacterium
CATTGCCCGCCCGGGTTAAAAATCCCGGACGATCGTTTTAAGATCAGCACTGCATGCCTGCAACTTGGATCCTTTCTTAAAACAGTACATTTGGCTGCAGAATGCTGAACCGTGGCTATTTCCAATCTCAACGATCCAAATTGTTCCGCCTTTTTGTTTGCGGATGCTCACGATTTTGGTTACATTTGTCGCTATGAACGAGCCATTACAACAATTCTACGCGCAAGTCGTATTCCCCTTGCCTGTTACGCATCCATTTACATACAAAATTCCGGAACGTTTTTTGGATGACATTGTGCCCGGCGTACGCGTGCTGTGCCCGTTTGGTCCGCGAAAAACCACAGGATTTGTTGTAGAGCGAACCGATTCCACGGATGTGGAAAAACTCAAAGAAATTGAAGAAGTCCTGGACCCGGTGCCGCTGTTTACACCGCAGGTGTTGGAGCTGGCGCGCTGGATAGCGGAGTATTACATTTGCGGATGGGGCGAGGTGCTTAAAGCCGCGTTGCCATCCGGTATTCACCTCAATTCTGAACGTGTAGCGCGCTTGGTTCATGGCGACCCGGAAATGCTGATTGGGCAACTCTCGCGCGCGCCGCGTCAGGCGGAAATTGTCGAGCGATTGGCTGTGAAAAATCCCATGCCCCTCAGCGGCCTTACCAAAGCCATGGGTAAAAATATCTATTCTCCACTAAAACAGTTGCGCGAGCAGGGATATGTTCGAATCGAACTCGGACTGCCCGAGCCCAAAGTCCGCGCCAAGTATGAAACATTGGTGTTTTTATCGGAAAATCAATCTGCGGATGACATTGGCGAATTGATCAGCGATTTGCAAGACAAAGCCCCCAAACAAGCCGCGGTTTTGTCGCTTATGCTCTCCGCAACCGGCGCGGAAATGACGCGCCCGGAAGTGTGCCGCCATGCCGGCACCAAAAGCCAGGTGGTGAATGCGCTAGTCGAACGCGGCTATCTGCGACTGGAAAAGCGCGAAGTGGTGCGCGATTATTACAGTGAATTGACTATTTTGCCGCCTCCGAAATTAACGCTAAATCCCGATCAACAAACTGCCTTGGACACTTTGAAAACTACGCTGGATACCGGCACTTTTGCAACGTTTTTATTACACGGCGTCACCGGCAGCGGCAAAACCCAGGTGTATATCGACGCCATTTATCACACTTTGAAAAAAGGCAAAACCGCCATTGTGCTGGTACCGGAAATTGCGCTGACGCCGCAAACGGTGCGACGCTTTCGCGCTCATTTTAGCGATAAAGTGGCCGTGTTTCACAGCCGCATGTCCCCGGGAGAGCGCTACGATTCCTGGCGTAAAACCTGGGAGGGTAAACACAAAATTGTCATCGGCCCGCGTTCGGCGATTTTTTCTCCCTTGAAAAATATCGGCCTGATTATTGTCGATGAAGAACATGAGCACTCTTATAAACAAACCGATGTGACGCCGCGTTACAACGGCCGAGATATTGCCGTGGTGCGCGCGCATTATGAAAAAGCCGTGGTGGTGCTGGGATCGGCTACTCCAGCCGTCGAGTCCTATTTTAATGCCAGCATTGACAAATATAAATTTCTTAAAATGCCCAGCCGGATCGACGATGTGCCCATGCCGGAGGTGCAAATCATCGATATGAAACGCGAACCCAAGATAGAGGGGCGCAAAGATCCGATCATTTTTTCCAAACGACTGCGCGAAAAAGTCGATGAAAAATTGAGCAAGGGCGAGCAGATTATCCTTTTACTCAATCGTCGCGGATTTGCCACCATGTTCAAATGCCACGATTGCGGCTATCTCGCCAAATGCAACTATTGCGATATTTCCATGAC
>CAYPZM010000447.1:0-4360 GCA_964414825.1 uncultured Cytophagia bacterium
ATACATCCTCCACATTCATTCGATTAATCTTCCGGAATTTCGTGACAGAATCGGCAGCGAGCTTCATAAATATCGGCGGCGCCTACAACCACGCGTTCGGAATCTTTGCTGAGGCGCTGTGTGCGGCTTGCAGGGTTGCCGCATTTTACGCAAATGGCAAGAGTTTTGGAAATGTATTCGGCAACGGCGAGCAATTGCGGAATGGGTTCGAACGGTTTGCCGCGATAATCCTGGTCCAGACCGGCAACAATGATGCGCTTTCCTTGCCCGGCTAATGACTGACACACATCCACCAAATCGAGGTTAAAAAATTGCGCTTCGTCAACGCCGATCACTTGAGCTGGCTCGGCGTTATCAAGAATGTCTTGAGCGGATGAAACAGCGATGGAAGGCAAACGCTGCGAGTTGTGCGAAACAATATGGCCGGTGGCGTAGCGATCATCTATAAACGGTTTAAATATGGCGACTTTAAGTTTGGCGATTTCGGCACGACGCAACCGCCGAATCAGTTCTTCGGATTTTCCGCTGAACATGGGGCCGCAAATCACCTCAATCCATCCCATATCTTTGGGTACAATAGAAAGCATGCGTCTCTCCCAAGGTGTTATCGTCTAAAAATCCACAAAATCAATGTTAATAGCAATGATAACAGAATACTGGTCGCAATGGGCACATAAATCGTGGTGTTGCCTTTGCGGAATATAATGTCACCCGGGAGTTTTCCCAGGTGAATTCCGAGGCGGCCCAAAACCAAAACGAGCGCACCAATACCGACAATAATAACGCCGATTAAGATAATCAATTTGGCCAGATTTTGCATGTGTTTTTAGTTTAAATTGATAGAATCGAGGTCCGGGCCATCCGACTTTTCCGAACGGTGAACAACCGTCACTTTAACATCACCCAAATATTGGCGGAGTAGTTTTTCCAGTCGTTCTATCAGTTGGCCGGTCAGGGCAGCTTTGTGTAGGTGTTTATTATCGGCAACCAGTTGACTGGCAAGTCGGTCCAGCTTGTCATTTACGAATTTAAACAACTCCTGCAATCGCTCCTTGTCCTCAGTGTCCCAATATTCGCCTTCGTCCGTAACCTGGAGATTGGGGACAAATTTTTGTTTAATGTAGCGCAGAACTTTAATAATAACAATATGAATATCCGGTGATGAAAATTGGGTTTTTACACTTACGATGCGCTGATTCGGATTGTCCGGTTCATAATACTGAAGGGCGACAGGAGAGCAAAGCCAGCCCTCATTGTCAAAAATAAAGCTCACCAAATCGCACTCCGGATGCGGATTGAAAACAATTCCGTTAAGCGGTGGATCCGACTCTGAGCTCTGCTCTATCCGATTGACTTTCCATTGCATGCTGGAACAAATATCTTCTAGCTCTTCTATCAATTGATCTCGTGTGGTAGTGCTGGCAATTCTACCTTTGTAGTGAATGGTTACTCCCATATACACCTCTACTTTTTTAACTACCAGCCAACGGTTTGACGAATTACCTCGGTTAATTCCTCTGCCATTTGTTGATGATGCCGCACCCGCGGATGCTTTTCAAAGCCCTCATACTCGAAAAAATAGGTATAAATCCGTGTGTCGTTGTTTTCCTGCTTAAAGGACTGTGTGGCTTGCGTTATATAACTCGGCCACGGTGAACCCGCGGCTGTGGCATCCATACAACCCAGCACACAAAAAATATGGGCTCGCGGATAATGCGAACGAAGCGTAGAAACGAATTGTTTATGCGAGGCAATGATATCAGTTTCGGTCGGTACCGGGTTCATGCGCTCGATCAACCAACTGTCGTTTTGAAACAAGTTAATGACCACAACATCCGGAGTCCATTGTGAAAAATCCCAGCGCGAGGTGGGATCGGCAGGATTCAGGCGATAATAATACTGCGGCATGGTCATATCAAACCAACTGATCATAATGCCGATGCCGCTTTTGGCAATGCAGTGATACTGTGCGTTTAAATTTCGCGCTGTAATGGCACTATAGGCTTTAAAATTATTGCGATGCACATTGTTATCGTCAACCGAATGGTCCGGCGCTTCATTGCCCATGCCGCAAGTGATCGAGTTGCCGTAAAATTCGATTTTGCGACGAGGTTTGGGATCCGGCGGAGCCAGCGATTCGCCAACATCTAAAATAAAACCGAGAAAGGTGGTGGGGCCGGAAAATCCTTCCGTGCGCCGAAACAAGCAAACCGAGTGAACGGCTTTCGGCAGATTTTTCGCAACAGGATAATCTGCCATGCCCGGTTGGCAGTCAATGATTACCGGGTGGTCCCAATCCTCATTGATAAACACATTATAAAAATTGTCACCGGTTGTATCATCCAGCTTGATGGTCAATGAGGTACCGGTAAATTTAGCATTGATGTAGGTTCCCGGCCAATAAAAAATCGGCGCATTGGGATTGTCAAAATTGATACGACCGGTATATTGTATTTTTGAATCGCTTGGTGCAATATAGGTGAGCTGATGCGTTTGCAGGGCAAAGGCCTGGCTCATCAACGTTAGGCAAAGGAAAATGTAGAGTGCTGTTTTCATATAAAATTTTTCCGAAATTCAGCTCAATCCCATTTTACATCATCATTGTGCCGAACTGCATGTTGGGGCAACGGATTTGTTTCATCAAATACGTACATCTGCTCATTAGGCTCAATTACCACTCCGCTCTCATCCGGAAGTGAATCCAATCCTAAAACCGTGGCAATGTTAAGATCAAAATGCTGCGCGAAAAAGACATACATGGGCACGCGTTTACTATAACCGTAGTCGTGCCCTTCATCCGGAATGTGAACGCTGGAAAAGTGCTCGGGAAGATCAAAAAATCTGTAAATCTCAGCTAGGTAAGGGAACTCGACGTCTTGCGAATTTTTCGTCCAATCCTCTCCATTCGAAACCAGCAGCAAAGGACGAGGTGCAGCGCAAGCGGCGATTTCAACATTGTTGGTTTGAAATGTTTGCGTTCGATGAACGGGCATACCGCTTTCACAAACACAGCCGCCAAAAAAGTGAGCGGACACCATGACAATGGGTGCGGCTGCTTTAACGCGTTCGTCCACGGCGGTCAACATAAAAGTTTGTGTACCGCCGCCCGATGCACCGGTAATGCCAATACGGTCGGGATCAACACCGTCCAATGTCAATAGGAAATCCAACAAACGAATGCTATTCCAAAGTTGCTGCTTGAATGCTTTTTGATGCTTGTGCTCCCAGCCATATTGCTGCATTTCGCCGTAACCAACCATGTCGTAGGAGATTACAGCAGCCCCCATTTTTGCCAGAGTGGCGCAGCGCTTTTGCATGTCCGCACGGTAACGTCCATAATCTTCTTCTTTGCTCCAATGACCATGCGGACACAAAATTCCAGCCAGGTTTTCAAATAGCGCAGTGGGGCGGTACAAACTTGCGGTGACATACACGCCCGGCAAGCTTTCAATCGCTACATTTACCACCGAATATCCGTCATAAAAACGCTCGTTATGAAAAACAGGGTTAAGAGGCGTTTTTTGAGGCTGCGGGTCGAGCTCGGCACCTTTTAAAATAGTTTGCCGAATGGTGGCTGCGCGTAACTCCCATTCCTCAAGGTTGTTATACGTTTGCGCAAACATTTCGAGCTGCTCTTTTCCTTCTTGTTCCGTCCAATAATGGCCTTGGCACAGCAAATCGCTACCTTGGGATGATACGGGAAAAACGCACAAACAGATCACCAGAATACTAATTCGCATCATAGCTGCTCCATTTTGTTGTTTATCTCTCGAATCGATTCATGTATCCCCTTTTGCATGGTTCCAACGCCCTCAATAACCAAATCGGCGACATGTTTTGTAGGAATCACATGTTCGAGTAGCATCGGACGTACAGTTTTTAAATACTGTTGTACCACCGACTCTACCGAACGACCGCGCTCTTGAATATCGCGACACATTCGGCGAATGAGGCACAAATCCAATGGTGTATCGATAAATACTTTATAGTCAAACATGGCGCGGCACTCTTTTACGGCATAAATCAAAATTCCATCAACAATAACAACCTCTGCAGGACCAGCCACAACCGCCGAATTTGATTTTCGATTGTGGACGGTGAAATCATAGATAGGATGCGTGATCGATCGACCTTGTTTCAGAGCCTGCAAATCCTCTATCAATAATTTGAAATCAATCGCATCGGGATGATCGTAATTGAGTTCGTGTCGTTGCTGTAACGGAATGTGAGAATGATCTTTATAATAATAATCCTGCGATAAAACAATAACCGATTTGTTCGTGACGCTGGCTCGGAGTTTATCACAGAAAAAGCTTTTACCCGAACCGGATGCACCTGCAACTCCCACCAAAACCGTTTT
>CAYPZM010000448.1:0-4357 GCA_964414825.1 uncultured Cytophagia bacterium
ATTCCTTCTTTCTGCGGCTTTAAATCCGAAAAATCGGGCAAAGACTGCCACAAGCCGAGGTAATACTCGTAACGAATACCTTTTTCGGCATCGGACAAGACGACGCCCGGAGTTGGCGTGGATTTAAGAAACAAACGACTGTTCATTTTACTGCGCGCGCCCTGGTCGTCAAAGGTGACGGTTTTGAGCAGGGTGCTGTCCTCGCGGATGATGATCGGCTCGGTATAACGCGGTGACTCTTCGGTGGGCGGCGAGTCATCCAATGTATAGTGAATGTTATCAAACTGAGGATGCTGCAACTGCACCACGGCCTGGCGCAGAAACAGATTGCCGTTGTAAACAATTTCCACCGGACCGGCCGGAAACACCAATCCGGTTTTGCGGATGCGCACGGCAAGATACGGCTTGTCGGGCAAATCCAGTGTAAACACTTCCTGGAAGCGCTCCTTAATCGGCGTGATGGTCATATTCCAGGTGTCGATTATCTCGGCTTTGTATTGGCGATAACCGGGGAGCTCAAACGTATGGGTGTCCGGCGTGTTTTCGCCAAAATAGTACAAATAATAGTCGCCATTTAAACCGCCCGAGTGGTTTAAAGCGCGCCATCCTTCTTGTGGTTTGGTTTGCATGATTGTTTTTAAAAACGCCAACCGCTCCGGACTTTTGCCCACCAGCTCGCCACCTTTGGACCACCATATCCATTCGTGCATCGGGTCCTTAATGGTTTCGCCATGCGTAGCATAACAGCCGGTTACCGATGCTACCCAAAAACGGCGTACAATTTCCTCTGCAGAAAATCGGCCCCAACTTTGGATGAGATTGCCCTCGTATTCAAATTCTTCAAACAGAATCGGCTTTTGATAACGCTGCCGCCATTCGCTGATGTTGCTGTAGCCCACGCTCTGCAAACTGCAATGGGTCACCCAGGGCTTTGTATTATCATAAGGTTGATTGCGATTGTTAATGCTGCGCAAATGTTCGTAGGGATCGTTTTCGTAAATGATTTCAAAAAAGCGGTCCCAATCGTCCACGGTTTTCGAGTCGATCACATCGTATTCGGACGCCACCTGCCACCAAACATTGCGAAAAGCGGAGAACCGGGCGAGGACATAGCGCAGGTAAAAATCATCGACCGACTTTTCCATCTCAGCATAGCCCCAACGGTCGTAGGGATGAAATAAAATCAAATCCGCTTGAATTCCGAGATTCATCAAATCAATAATACGCTGCTCCAGATGACGAAAAAAATCAACATTAAATGTGGAAAAATCGTGCTCGTCCTTGCCGTTGTGCGGAAAGGGGTATCGTTGCGGATCGTTAGTTACATATGTGTAATCCATGGGAAAGATGGTCATGCGCAACCGGTTAAACGGTGATTCGGAAAGAGTTTGCAAGGTCTGCTCTTGTTTGTCATTTGGCTGATGTACCCAGGCAAATGCCGTAGTGCCGAGGGGATAAAACGGTGTACCATCCGCATAAGCAAAACTAAAGGTGTGTTGAACCTGCACCGGACCATGGTTTTGCGAATCCGGCTCCAGGCAAGTGAACGTGCCGGTAACATTATCCAAGTTTTGATTATTGGATTCGGTGATAAAGCTCCATTCGCCCGTATGTGACGGCATAAAGCGAATTTTATAATCATTGCCGCCATCAAAAAATCCGGGGATGCGTATGGAATCCGCCAAATGCGTAAAGAGTGCGGAAAACTGAATATCTTTGAAAGGATTACCTCCGCGCGGGCCATCCAATGTGATTTCTAATACATCCCATTTTTGCACCTCTACCAAAGATTCGCTTTGCCACGGCGTTATGGGATTTTTTGTTTCCCACGGTTGGGTTTGGGAAAATAAAAGGGAGACGGGTAAGCACAAACAAAGACATAAAAACCGTTTCATAAATCCCTCACAAAGGTCATGGAGTGTTGATTTAGGAAAAATAGCAATCCTGAGTGTAAATGCAAATCTAATTTATTACCTGTTAGGTCAATGCGGTGCCTGCTGATAATAGATAGATGTGAAATTCATGAGAAACAACCGGGTCTTGTAGTTATTTATTTCGATATGCTTGTTTATCCCAGCAATTTTTAATATAAAACCTTGATGTTAAAAGTGCGCACGCGATGCCAGTGTATTAAAATTCGACGGCATGTCATTTGCTGATAATTTGATGGGAGGTTAGTGAGGCCGTACGCAAAAAGTTTGCTGTACATTGTGGGGTGTACACCTTTTTCTCGGGAGGCATACGTTATGGCAGTATGTTTAGCAGATCATTCCGGTTTTGGCAGCATGGAACCGGATAAAGAACTGGCATCCACGCTGACAGGTGACCCTCTAGAGCTGGCCAATCATATTGAAAATGATGAAGATAGGCGCATGTTCTACATTTCCTGTCTCGCTGCTTATGAATTTTTAGGATTCAACACACCCGCTGCTTGCCGAAAGATAAAAGAAGAATTTCAACGCTATGCGCATAAAGCCGCTTGACGATGACACGAAATTTTTGTTCTCTCACGATACGCTGAATTACAATATTGAAATTGCAAGCGCAAAATATCTAGTATTGCAACTCATGAGCTCGAACGTTTCAGCATCCAAAACGGGGCGGATAGAAACCATACAACCGCCCCAATGAGCATGAGAGTGTAATGCGCTGTGAGCGTTAATTGTCCGGCAAAAACCAAAAACGCCGGAACAATAGTGAGTAGCAGTCCGATAATCGAAATAATTTTCAAAAGTGTAATCATAATCTCCTCAAGCGCTCTTGTGTACGAATTTTTGTTCGATGTAGCTTGCTCCGACAAAAATGAGTACGGAGAAAAACCATCCGGGTAGTGCCTTGAAATAAATTTCCAGGGGAATAACAAACGCCAGGACCAGGGTCACCAGCCAGGCCAAGGCCGCCGGCCAACTGAATACGAGCTTTTTTAACTCGGCAAAATTTCGCTGCAAGCCAAATTTGGGCAATAGCCAATAATCGGCGAAAATGACGGCCCCCATGGGCATGAGCAATAATCCATAAAGCGCAACAAAATCGAGCAGCTTCATCATCAATGCGGGAAACATGGCGGCAATGGTTGTGATTACGCCAACAGCGAGTGTCACTTTCCAGCGGCTCCAATTTGGCGTGATGGTTTGCATGGCCAAGCCCGCGCGGTAAATAGTGGGATTTGCGGTCGTCCAACCGGCAATGACCACACAAATAGCACCGGCAGCTCCGGCGCCCAAATAGGCGATGGGCCCGGGCGCAACGCTGCCCAATGCCGCAGCACACAAAATTCCCGAGGCGATCCAGGCGATATAATGCCCCAGGTACATGCCAAAGGCGCTAAAAAAGCCGTATTGCCATTTTTTTGCATAACGCAAAATCGACATGTCCGCCATGCCAATATGCATGGCCAAATTGGCAAACCAGGCAAAAAACGTTACGTGCCAAATGGTGAATTTTGATTGACCGGCAAGGGGAACGCCTGTCCAAATTTTTTCGTTGGCCACGCGCCAAAAGTCGCCAATAGAATGCACGCCCAAACTGGGCAAAACGGCCACAGCGGCGGCGACAAATACCAGGAACATCCACGGCGCAGCAATTTTTCCAAATTCGGAAATTTTTTCAAATCCCAAAATCGCCAAAACGGTTACCACCGAACCGACAAGAAACACAACCACAACCCATTGTGCGCTATTGGGGTACATGTCATTTAGCGTTGGCATGCGCATATCAAATGGTAATCCTACCGCGGTTGCAGCTACGGAAATCATCGAGCCCGCCAAAAAGCAAAACATCAGCGCATTGACAATATTGTACAGAAAGGTTACGCCGGGCCCGGCAATTTTTCGGGTTTGCCAATACATGTTGAGACGAGTGCGCACTGCAATGGGCGCACAAACAAATGCCCAACTGAGTACGGCCAGCAGATTGCCTAATAAGAGTCCGATAAACAGATCGCCGGCAGCCACGCCGTGTGCCACGAAAAGCGGGCCAATGACAAACTCGGTGCCGGCAACATGTTCGCCGGAATACAGTCCTATAAAATTGCTTGCGCCTTGCAATTTGTTTTCGGACACCGGTTCGCGATCGAATTCATACAACGCATCCAGCCGTTCAGTGAGCGTACGTTTTCCATTTGCCATAATCGTTTTCCTTGCTTCTCGGTTGTCAAGTGTCGGTTACTTGCGTTCTTTATCAATTTTTTTCTGATATCCACTTTCCACAAAGGCCGCTACCGGATCGAGGGGCAGCAAACGTTCCAGGCGAGCTGCGGCAACAATTGGTCGTACATCAGCAAGCAAAAGGGCATTGTTCAAATGTCGATTTGCCAAAATGATTTCGTCACTCTGCTGTAGCGCCTGCAAGGATGAGC
>CAYPZM010000449.1:0-4356 GCA_964414825.1 uncultured Cytophagia bacterium
TGTTTATCACCCGAGATAGCCGGGATAATTTCTGGATTGGCACTGTGCGCCAGGGTCTGTATCGATTGACTCCGAATTCGCAAATTTTATATACATCTCCGGACCCCCTTCCAGCCGATTTGTGCAACGGTTGCCTGGAGGCGGAAAATGGCAATATGTGGATCGGTACGTTCAACGGCCTGCTGGAATATGATCGTGAGACGGACTCGTTTGCTCAATATGACATGCCCTCCAGGCTGGAAAATGAATTCCGTTATCGTGCTTTCTGTCGAGGACCCAAAAGCGGCAAATTTTATTTTGACCATTTTTATGGTTTTGTGGCGTTCGATCCCATGAACCTGCTACCACCGGCAAGTATCCCGCCCTTATACATCACGGATGTCAAAGCCTACAACCAACGTTTGGTGTTTGATGAATCGATTGGCGAGTTGGATCAAATAACCCTAAACTACAAGCAAAAGATGTTTTCGTTTGATTTTGCTGCTATCAACTTTCGGAACAGCGAGTTTACGCAATATCAATACATGTTGGAAGGATTTGACGACCGCTGGATAAGAGCCCAGGAACAACGAACAGCGCACTTTACCAATATCAACCCGGGGGCGTATGCCTTTCGTGTGAAAGCAACCACAGCGGACAACTTGTGGCCGGAGCAAACTGCATCGCTCAATGTGCGTATTTTGCCGCCCTGGTGGCGCACGCCGTGGGCGTACCTGTTATGGATTTCGTTCCTGGTTGGGTTCGTCTATTCCGGCTATCGATTGCAGCTCAACCGTGCCCGATTAAAACAGGAATTGGTAATGAAGCATGAGCAAGCAGAAAAGCTGCAAGAACTCGACAGTCTCAAATCCAACTTTTTTGCCAACATTTCACACGAACTGCGCACACCGCTCACCCTGATTCTTGGGCCATTAGATCTATTGTCGAAACGTCTTATGGACGACTGTGCCAGAACACAGTACGAAATAATGAAGCGCAATGCCAAGCGGTTGTTGCGACTAGTGAACCAACTACTCGATTTTTCCAAACTGGAAGCGGGACGAATGAAGCTGCAAGCCGTGGAAACCGATTTGGTGCCGTTTGTGAAACGTTTTGTTGCCTCGTTCATGTTGCTGGCCGAGCGCAAGCACATTTCCCTCAACTTTAGCGCGCAGGAGCGCGTGTTGTTGTGCTATATCGATCTTGAAAAGTTTGAAAAAATTCTCAACAATCTGCTATCCAATGCCTTTAAATTTACATCGACCGGTGGGCGGGTGGATGTGTCTCTCAAATCGGCGAGTGACACACACATTGAATTGACCATTGCCGATACCGGCGTCGGCATTCCAGCGGATCAAATAAACAAAATATTCGACCGCTTTTATCATGTCGATGGATCGCAAACACGCGAGCAAGAGGGCACCGGTATTGGTCTGGCATTGACCAAAGAATTGATCGAACTGCATAGCGGCACCATTTCGGTAACCAGTGCACCGGACAAAGGCACGACGTTTACTGTAAGCTTGCCCAAAGGATCAGAGCACCTGAGCGCTGATGAAATTGTCGAAGAGCCGATCTCCGAATCCATTTTTGAGCCCATCGAGCCGGATGTTGCAACGGTAACGCCAATGTCTGAATTGGCGACGAGTGCCGGAAAAAAGCCACTCGTGCTGATTGTGGAGGATAATCCCGATGTGAGATTATACATTCGGGATTTTTTGGCGGATGCCTATTACATACGCGAAGCCGAGAACGGTCGTACGGGATTTGACCTCGCTGTGGATAAACTGCCGGACGTGATCATCAGCGATGTGATGATGCCCGAAATGGACGGCTATGAGTTGTGTCAAAAACTCAAGACCGATGCGCGCACCAGCCACATTCCGGTCATTTTGCTCACCGCCCGCGCTGCCGAAGCCGACAAACTCACGGGACTGGAAATGGGCGCCGATGATTATATCATCAAGCCGTTCAGCGCCACCGAAGTGCGCGTACGCGTGAAAAATCTTATCGAACAACGTCGACGACTGCGACAAGCCTTCAGCAAAAAACTCGATGTGGCACCGAGTGACATCACGGTCACCTCTATGGACCAGCAATTTCTCAAACGCGCCATCGACTATGTCGAAGCGCACATGGACGACGCCTCGTTTTCCATCGAACACATGGCGTACGACATCGGCGTCAGCCGCATGCACCTGCACCGTAAACTCAAAGCCCTCAACGACTTGACCGCCTCGCAATTTGTTCTCGTCATTCGCCTCAAACGTGCCGCGCAGTTACTGCAAGAACGTGCCGGCTCAGTTACAGATATCTCCTATCAGGTCGGTTTTGAAAATCCTTCCTATTTTTCTGCCTGTTTCCGCAAACAGTTTGATGTGAGACCGTCAGAGTTATGTTGTCCTTGGATTTCAAGCCTGATGCATGTGTTCACTGCTCCTAACAGCACTGCATATTTTTTATTGATTTTTTGCCGTGCAAGACATATATTTAAATTATGTGTATAGAGTCAAGATATTATTAATTTTATAAAAAAACGGAGCCTTGAAAATTGAGTGCACATGACTCATTTTTCAAGTTGTAAAATATGATCATACGACATGCTGAAATAGCGCATCTAATCCACCTCTTTGAGATTTTTAAGATAGTTGGGATTATTGGTGCACGACAGGTCGGCAAAACGACGCTAGCGCGACAATTTGCAAAATACTCCACGCATCCCGTCTTCTTTTTTGATCTCGAAAATCCTGAAGACCTGACACGATTGACTGATCCTATGCTGGTATTGAAAAATCTAAAAGGCATTGTCGTTCTTGATGAAATACAACGCCTGCCGGATTTATTTACTGTTTTGCGCGTACTGGCTGATCGGCCCAATACTCCTGTTCGCTTTCTCGTCCTTGGCAGTGCGTCTCCGGAGTTGCTTAGACAAGGTTCTGAATCATTAGCCGGACGAATAGCGTATCAGGAGCTCGGTGGATTTTCAGTAGATGAGGTGGGCCTGGAAAATGCTAACAAACTTTGGCTGCGCGGTGGCTTCCCTTTGTCATTTTTAGCACGAACACATGCCAGCAGTGAAGAATGGCGTCGTGAGTTCATCAAAACGTTCTTAGAAAGAGATATGCCACAATTAGGCTTCACAATTAACTCAACGACGCTGCGTCGATTTTGGTCCATGCTCGGTCATTATCACGGACAAATCTGGAATGCTTCTGATATTGGCCGTTCATTTGGATTGGCACACACAACAGTCCGAAATTATTTGGATGCCTTAACCTCTGCTCTTGTCGTTCGACAACTCGAACCATGGTTTGAAAATATTTCCAAACGTCAAATCAAGGCACCTAAAACTTACATTGCGGATAGCGGTTTAATGCATACGCTGCTCAATATTCGCACAATGTCAGATTTAGAAGGCCATCCTAAAATTGGAGCATCATGGGAAGGATTTGTCATTGAGCAACTTGTGCGACATTTGGGAGTGGAACATAGTGATTGTTATTATTGGGCAACCCATGCCGGCGCAGAGCTCGATTTATTCATCCCACGAGGGCAAAAGCGCTATGGTTTTGAGATCAAACGAACGACTGCGCCCAGATTTACACCCTCCATGCGGAGCGCCATGGACACATTAAGATTAAACCAGTTGGATGTCATTCATATGGGAGAGCATATATTTCCATTAGCGGAAAATGTGCAGGCAGTGCCTTTTTCAAGGATGATGGATACTATCCCCCCTTTAAAGTAAGCGTTATCCTGATCATCTTCCATCTTATTAAAAAAATCCCGGAATAGCTCATCTATGAGAGCAGGTATTCGTTACGCATAACTCACCCCCGCCGTCTGTGCCTGCTCCGCCGCATGATACGACGAGCGCACTTTGGGCCCGGATTGGCAATGTTTGAATCCCATTGCCAGGGCAATCTCCTTGAGCTCGGCAAATTCATCGGGGTGCACATATCGCTCCAGCGGCAAGTATTTCGCATGCGTTTTGGACGGTGGAACGTATTGGCCCATGGTCAAAATGTCGACATTGTGTTCCAACAAATCCTCCATGGTTGCTTCAATTTCCTCTTTTCGCTCTCCCACGCCCAACATCAAACTGGACTTGGTCAACGATCCCGGCTCGATTTCTTTGGCCCACTTTAACACCTGCAAGGAGCGATCGTATTTGGCCACCGAGCGCACACGATCCGAAAGCCTGCGCACGGTTTCGAGATTGTGATTAAAAATTTCCGGCTTCGCTCGCATTACCGTTTCGATATTTTCATAAATCCCCCCCATGTCCGAGGGCAGCACCTCAATCGTGGTGTCCGGCGTGGCACGGCGAATCTGCCGAATGGTTTCCGCAAAAATAAACGCGCCGCCGTCCGCTAA
>CAYPZM010000450.1:0-4294 GCA_964414825.1 uncultured Cytophagia bacterium
GCGGGAGATGCCGGTGTAGGCGCGCAAAAACGTCTCCTGATAGACGTCCTGCGCATCGTCGGCGTCGCCGGTCATGCTGTAAGCCACGTTCAACACCGAGCGGTCGTGCAACTTGACCAGCTCTTCAAACGCGTTCAGATCACCGTGTTGCGCGCGACGCACGAGTTCGAACTCTATGTGATTTTTTTGTTCGCTCACGACATTTAAATAGACAAGTAAAAAGAAATAGGGTTTGCAAAAATTTTCGAGAATTTAAAAATTGTCTGTGTAATGTTTGCCACAAAGACTCCAGGGCTCAAAGTAACAGTAAGACAGAATGAATGAATTTGTTTGATTCTGCTTTGCAGCAGTTTACGTTGAAATAAATAATCAACCCCTGTTAAAGATTCGAGTCTTTCTGCCTTTGTGGCAATCGAGTTTTTCTTGTCGAGTTGTAACATAAATATCTGAATTTTGTTATCGACAGTCAGAATGGTTCCATTACGATATGTCGTGTTACGGTTTTCAATACAAATTGTTTGGAAACTATTTGAAATAGATTCAGTTCAATAGATGTTTTTCCCTTCCTCAACCTACTTTACCCTTTACATAGAGAGGTGACTATGAAGAGAACCGCCTTTGTTCTATTCTTTGTGTTTTTCCTCGCCTTCGCTCTTGAGGCCAAAAACCTCACGTTCGTGCGAACCATCAATCCGATCAATTATGAGCTGATTGATGTGGAAGTGGATGGCGATTGGATGATTGTTCCTGCCGGACTCGGAGGCGCCGAGTTGTACGATGTGTCTGATCCGCGCCAGCCTGAATCGGTGGGCACGATGGATGTCAGACGCTGTCCCTGGGGTCGTTCGTACAACTGGGATATTGAAGGCACGCTGGCCATTGGCACAGCGCGGGAATGCGGCTTTGCCGTGTACGACATCAGCACGCCGAGCGATCCGGTCCTGTTGGAGCATCGCGTAGCAAATAACGATTTCAACGGTATCGGCCCGGAAGTGTCCATCGAGGATGTCGAAATTACTGGCAATCTGGCTGTGTTTGCAGCGCACGGATCCGGTTTGGTGTTTTACGACATTTCGGTGCCGTCGTCGCCGCGGTTTATTCGTTATTTTGAAACGCGAAATGCCTGGTCGTTGGCCATTCACGAAAACCTGGCATTTGTGGCGGATGGTGAGGACGGCATCAAAGTCATCCGCATTGACAATCCGCTTTCGCCACAATTGTTGGGCAGTGCCCCCACAAGTGGTGCGGCACAAGATATTCGCTATCGCGATGGCGAGGTGTTTGTTGCCGTGGGAACCGCCGGCGTGGATGTGTTCGACGTCTCCAGTCCGGCCAATCCAACGTTTCTCGCCAATTACGAGACCAGCGGATTTACCTCGCGCGTTGCCGTACACAACGATTTGGTTTCGCTCTCCTCCTGGGACCAACTGCACGTGCTGCGCTGGCAAAAGCCCAACCTGGAACTGGTCGGCTATAAAAACACCGGCGGCCGCTTGATGGCGATCGGCTCTCCGGGCGGCAACATCATTTATGCGGCGGAATGGGAGCAGTTGCATGTGTACGAATTTGGTCCGGTTGAATCGTCCGATATCGATGCGTCGACGCGTCTTCTCGACTTTGGTAAAGTGGCTTTTGGTGAGCAAGCGACGCTGCCGCTGACGCTGGAAAACAACGGAGACTCGCCACTTCAGGTGCAAGACATTGCGTTTACCTATGACGATTTCGACACGCCCACCAAATCGTTCACTATTGCACCGCATAGCGAACAAATTATCGATGTGATTTACACACCGACGCGGCTGTTTGTCGGCGGCAACATGATTGTCTTTTCCGATGATCCAGACGAGCCGCAAATTTATATCCAGACGCAAGGGAATAATTCCCATGAAGTTCAAGTCGGGGATATGGCCGAAAACTTCGAGCTGCCGATTTTGGTGAACGGCAGCGGCACCCTCAGCCTGGAGGAATTGCGAGGACAGATTGTTGTACTCGCCATTTTTGCCTCCTGGTGACCGGTATGTGCTCCGGAGTTTTCGGACATAGAAACGGCTATTTGGCGACGCTTCGAAGGACGCGGCGTCATGGTGCTGGGAGCTTCCAGCGAAGCGCCCAGCGTGATTCGACAATTTGTGGAAGCGCAAGGCATTACGTTCCCCATTCTTTTGGACAGCGGCGGATCGCTCAAGCGCTTGTATCCGCTGACTAATGCACTGTCTCCGTTTCCACGGGATTATATTATTGACCAAAACGGCGTGTTTCGCTACGCCAGCACCGAGTACGATCCGCAAACTATGATTGCGGTGATCGAAAGTTTGTTGGAGGCGGATACCGGTGTGAATGAAAATGCTCAGCCTAAAGTTCGGGATCGGTTTGAGCTGGGACAAACGGTGCCCAATCCGTTTAATCAATCTGCGCGGATCGAGTTTTCCATTCCGCGCCAAGACGACGTGACCATCACCGTGCACAACACCAGTGGTCAGCAAGTGGCGCAACTCGCGCAGCAAGAATATCCGGCGGGTCGTCACGTGGTAAACTGGAACGGACAAAGTGATCAAGGCGAGGCGCTGCCGAGCGGGGTTTATTTTTTCAGAATCCGCACGACCACAGAGGTGGCAACGCGGAAATTTACAATTCTGCGTTAAAAAGCCTGGTGGGAACAAATCCCACCAGGCTTTTTTTAGCCTTTCGCTGATCCCCAAATTTTATTTTACTGGAATTTTCCAAACAAAAACAATTTGTTAAAAAGGATCGTCCGGGATATTGATCCCGGACGGGAAAATGCTTGCAAAAACTCAAGTTGCAACTTTATCCTGTCGAAATCATCTCATTTTAAAACATTAACAAAAACAAAACGTGCGAGGGATCGTGACATCACCAAAATTTGACGTGGCCATCATCGGCGCGGGTCCGGCGGGACTGGCAGCCGCAAAACAAGCTGGAAAAGATGGCGCCCGCGTCGCGCTGATCAGTCAGGAAAAACCGGGTGGTCGCGCTTTGTGGCACAGTTTGGTGCCGAGCAAAGTATGGCTACATGCGGCGGAACACGGAGCTCATCGGCCGGATGGAATTCAGAACGAACTAGAACGCGTACAACAGCACCAGTTTCAACAAGATCAAACCGAGCTCGAACGGGTCGGCGTTGACATGATCTTGGGGCAAGCCTCGTTCATCGACAATACAACACTAAAGATTCAAAAGGAGAACGAGGAAACTCAAATTTCCGCGACCCGCATTATCATCACAGCCGGCTCAGTGCCGATCTTTTTCCCCACCTTGAAACCGGATGGCGAACGAATCATTGCCCCGCGAATGCTGGGAAAACTACATCAGATTCCAAAATCCATAATTGTAGTCGGTGGTGGTGTGACCGGTTCGGAAATGATTTATATGTTTAACAGGTTGGGCAGCCAGGTAAATGCCATTACCGATCTCGACCAACTGCTGCCGCGTTCGGATCGAGATGTATCCGACGAGCTGGAATCGATTCTGAGCTCCAGAGGTGTAGCTTTTATCAAGAACAAACGCGTGGAAAACGTTACCAATACAGGTGATAACGTGTCCGTTACATTAGCAGATAAAACCGAGTTGAGCGCGGAGATGGCCTTTATCGCCATCGGTCGCCAACCGGATCTCAAGCCGCTGCAATTACAGAAAACAGATATAGAATATGGCGCTATAGGGATTACTGTTGATCAAACCTGCCGCACCTCGGTTCCGTCCATATATGCGGCCGGTGACGTGACTGGCGCGCCCATGACCGCCAATCGTGCCATGGCCATGGGGCGCATAGCCGCCCTTAACGCCGTGCACGATTCAGAAAAGCCGTTTCAATCGCACCTTTCAATAGAAGCGGTGTACACCGAGCCCGAAGTGGTTCAAGTAGGTGATATGCTGGACAGTTCCGATGCAGAAATGCATCGCGCTGATTTTTCATCATTATTAAAAGCAAAGATTTTACAAAAAGATGGATTTATCAAGGTTAAAATTCGAAAATCGGATGGGGTGATTGTGGGCGCCGCTGGTATTGGTTTGCATGCATCGGATATATTGGCACCGTTGGCCGTGGCCATACAAGCCGGTAAAACGCTAAACCAGCTTCAAGATATTGCGTTTGCCAATCCAACTCTTTCGGAGATTTTGGGGAAATTATAAAAACGATTACTTAATTTACTCAGAAAAATTTCCAATCCCAAGTTCATGCAGATTCTAAAAGTCGCTCCCGAGCATCAGGCTGTTGCAGAATCGGTTGTCCCAGCATTCTCGTTCCCCTGCTCTGCGGGGGAACGAGAGCTTG
>CAYPZM010000451.1:0-396 GCA_964414825.1 uncultured Cytophagia bacterium
TGGGATCGAGTTTACCGTCAATCTTTGGCGGTTGCGTGGCCATGACAACCGGTTCGGCTGGCGGTGGCGGTGGAGGCTCCTGAGCGAGCATGAACTGTACCGCATTTAAAAACATGGTTTCTCCGGCCTCGGTCAGGTTATACATGCCCCAACCGTGATCCAGATTTGGCGGTTCCAATGTACTTTCACGTGTGCCGCATCCAAAGAACAGCCGCGATGCGGTGGCACTGTACTGTGTCCCATCGTGAAAGGTTGTGCCCCACGGCCAGAATACAATGGTAACGGTTCCAGTATCTGCGGCCGTTGCCAGCAATTCACCATTGCCAAACTCGGTGTTGTTTGGCAGAGAGGTTTGACCGCTGCCCACGGTCGAATCGAGAACAGCAACCACATTAT
>CAYPZM010000451.1:406-4274 GCA_964414825.1 uncultured Cytophagia bacterium
GGTTGTTCGACGCGGTACAAAGGAGCACCGCTATCGCCGCCTCCAAGCAAATCCGAGTTGTTCAACCATTGGTATCGATTTTGTCGAGAAAGATAAGCTGTGGTCAAAATCATGGGGACTTGTACCGAATTCCAACCTGCCGGATCATTATAGTCCCCACTACTGACGGCGCGCCCAATGATGACGAGGTCGGCACTGTTTAGCTCATCGAGCTGTTCTTGGGTCAAGGTGCCGGTCATGGACGAATCTTCGCGTTGGACATTGTAGCCCTGAGCGGCCAACAAATCAACCCAACCTTGGTCCCATCGGTTTCCCAACGTATCGGTATCGCCGGTGGAAACCCAAATGACCTTTGGTCCGAGCACTGGAGTAACATCCACCAGCTCAACAGCATCTAGATAAATCACAACACTGTCTTGTCCGCCAAACCAAAAACCAAAATTGTTGATGGAATCCTCAAAAGCCGGAGTAAATTCGAAAGGTCCAAACAGTTGCGCTTCGGGGGTGATCTCAACTATCTGATTCACGTGATTGGTCCAGGGGTCCGCTTCATGTTGACTATAAACGGTCAAGTTTGCGGTACCCGTTTCACATTTGGCCATGAAACTGGCCTGGTAGGTATGCCCCTCTTGCAGGTAAATTCGTTGATTTCTTTGCACTCTCCACGGATCAGCGCTTCCGGCAACGACATTGACCTTCATGGAATAGTCACCGGAGAGCTGAGCACTGCTGTCGTGTGTCACTTCTACAGTTACATTAGCGTTATCTATCCATCCGCCCCACCCGTTCAAGCCGTCGTCAAATTCCCCATTGCTGACCAGATTGTCCGCAATCAAGGGGACGGCTGAAATTAAAAGCAAAAAACAAAACGACATGATGATACTAACAGTTCTCTTCATTTTCGTGCCTCCATTATTAAAATAATGAACAACAAACAACTGTCAGAATCGGAGCATAGTAATGTAATTTCCTTTTCTAACACAACTAGGGTGTTGAAACGACTAATAGATCATAGGCAATCACCTCCGCTTGGTGAGCACAATTTAAATTAAAAAATGGATCTTTGATATAAGATGAGGTAAGCTTTTTCTGGAATTCGAATTCAGAGGTAACGAGATTCAAAAACCAGGCCGAAATGCCTTTGATTATAGCAACAAGAAAAGAAAATGTCAACAAAAATTCGAAAAGCTGAATAGATTTCAGCGAGATTTCAACTGTTATTTTTGAATATAGGTTTCGAGCTTTGTGCGTAACTCATAGGGATCGCCAAATTGGACATCCATCTGTTGCAACTCTTCTAATATGTCCCAGGCACGTTGATACTCTTGTTGCTGCACCAGAGCAATGCTAAGATTGTATAGCAGCAGAGGATCTTTTGGCAGCATCTGCCGCGCTTTTTCTAAATGCACGACAGCTTGATCAAACTCCTGCTTTTGCAAATAGATTTGACCGATTCTCATATGAGCGTCTCCCGTCTCGCGGATGGATAGAGAAGTGCGCAATTCACTCAAGGCATCGTCATAACGCTGCTGTTGAATTAGAATGTCCGCATGTTGCAAGAGCTGTTCGATTTCCGGAATCCTTTGAGCGCCCTCAGGTGTCGCCCTGGCTTGTGCTCGTTGGCTTTCAAGCTCCCGCGCTTTTTCCACTTGTCCGCTTGAGCGATACGCATAACTCAGTCCCACCAGAATGTGAGGATCGCTGCGCTGTGCTCCCAGATCTTGCGCATGCTGAAATGCTTCAATAGCATCCGAGTACCGTCCTAGGGCATTATACGCTTCGCCCAGTAAAATAAACGCAAGTGCGGACTCGTCAAAAATTAAAGATTGATTGATCAACTCGGGCACTTTTTCTACTGTTTCCGCCTTTACAAGCAGTTCGCTGAGTTTTAAATAGGGGAGCGCCGAATGGGGCTTGAATGCGACCAGGGCGCGATATTCGCGCTCGGCCAATGGCAACTCGCCGCTTGTTTCATACTGCCGGGCCAACAATTCGTGCCCTTCTGCAATAGAGATGTTGTCATATTTGGCAACGCGTTTGGCCATGGCTTCAATATTATTTTTCGGCTCAAATTCATCCAAAGCCGTATTGGTGTCGGAATGCGGTAAAAACGGCCAGCCGCCCTTGAGGATGCGGATATTCAAATCACCATAAACACTGTCCAGAGCAGTATATGCCCATGAGTTTTGTAGTTGCTGAGTAGAGATGTCGGGAGCAGACGGAGTGGGGAGCAGATTTGCGGTTTGCAGCGTGGTGTAAAAGGCATCTGCCATAAGAAAATAGCCCTCAATGGTCGGATGTACGTGATCGACCATAAGATTGTCGCCAACCAGCCCAATTGGCGATGCTGACTCGAAGGCCGCTTCCATAGTCACGACCGGAACGTCAAATTCCTGGCCCAGTTTGTGGATGATTATATTGAATTCCGAAGGTGCGCGAAAGCGCAAAGCATCGAGATCACGCGCGCGTTTAAACTGCTCCTGCGCCAGGTCGAATTGTTGATTGTGTTCAAGACGACGCGCCTTGTGATAAGCAGCAGATGCCGAATCATGCAACGAAACAAACGGTTCAAGACCGGCAATATTGCTCACCAGGTCGCTCAGAACAAGCGGGACGTTCTGTCTTGAGGCTTTGATCAAAATGCTGCGCAAATTTTCGTAAAATTGATTGACCCCGGCTTGATAAAGCGGCCCGTTCAGCGCTATGTTGGGTTCGGAAACCATACGTTCCATGAGCGTGGCCGTTGGGGAGAGGGATGAGTCTTTGCCTAAATTCCGCAAATGTAATACGATGTTGCGCACGGCAAGAAAGGTTTTAAAGCGGGACAATTTCATATATGCCGAGACCACGGAACGGTTGCGGCCCAATCGCACCATGGATGCGGCTCCCAGAGCACCATAATATTCATTGTGTCCGGCATACATTAAAATCAAGTCCGGTTCCTGGGCTAAAATTTCATCCATAAAATCCAGCAATGTGTAGCTGTTAATGGCCGGCATGGAAACGTTGACGACCTCAACCGTCCGATTGGGTAACGTTTCCTCCAGTCGCGCTTTCAGCATTCGAGAGAACATTAAATTGTAACCAAACGGATAGCCGTATGTGGTGGAGGCGCCCAAGACGAACACCCGAAAACCGTTTGCCGGTTTGTGTTTGCTGAACATATCATTCGGCGGCGAGGGCACATTGGTTTGCGTGACAAAGTATCGCCGCGCCACATCGGGATTGCATATGCAGTAGCTGCTCAGTTTGCCGGGCCCGGGTATGAATAAATCGAGTGTTCCGCCATAATTGGCCATGCGCAAAAACAGTTCTAACAGCACGATAACGAATATGGGAATTAGCACAAGCAAGGCACTAAAGATTCGTTTCTTTTTGGGGGATAGAGTAAGGCCTTGCGATTTATGGTTCGACGGGAATTTTTTT
Source organism: uncultured Cytophagia bacterium (assembly GCA_964414825.1). Classification (GTDB taxonomy): domain Bacteria; phylum Zhuqueibacterota; class Zhuqueibacteria; order Residuimicrobiales; family Krinioviventaceae; genus CAYPZM01. Next base: position 3,833 of record CAYPZM010000451.1, read on the forward strand.
GAATGTTTCATAATCGTTTTGTTTGGGTTTGGGCGGCGCTGATCCTGGAAAAAAAAGCTGTCGAGGCTCGAAAAAGCGCCACAAGCCATTTGCAACAAGGGGGCGCTTGAGAGTTTAAATATTGTCTTATTGTCCAGATAAATAGAGGCTTATGATTTTATTTTTCTATTTGAAGCGACCCCTTGTTAGGTCCCGCTTCTAGTTCTCCAACAGTCTCGACAGAGCTACCTTTTCTACAGGATTCCAATACCGTTTAAAATAAAAAGAGGCAGGAACGTCTGTCCCTGCCTCGCAGAAATATTCAAATGTGCTCAAAAATTGTCGCACACCTCACGGTGTACGACACATAAGCAAAGTTACTTGAGCAGCATCATCTTTTTGGTAATCGTGCGATCCGTAGTTTGCAGGCGATAGAAATAGACGCCGGAAGCATAATCCAGAG
>CAYPZM010000452.1:0-4264 GCA_964414825.1 uncultured Cytophagia bacterium
GATTATCCATGGCCTTGAGAATGCGCTTGGTCTGCTTGGCTTTGCTGAGCTTGGTGTTGTAATGCACCGAGCAAATAACCACATCCAGTTCTTTGAGGATCTCGTCTTCCAAATCCAAAGAACCGTCTTCCAAAATATCCACTTCCACGGATTTTAAAATACGAATGCCGCTGATGTCGTTGTTCAGCCTTTCCATTTTTTCCAGTTGTTTGGCCAACTGTTTTTCATCCAGACCTTTGGCCATGGTTACGCGTTTGGAATGATCGGTGATGGCAAAATAATCATAGCCCTTGTCTTTGGCGGCAAGTACCATGTCCTTTATGGAGGCCTTGCCGTCCGTGGCTTTGGTGTGGCTCTGCAGATCGCCGCGTATATCTTTCAATTCGACCAGTTTGGGCAGTTTGTTTTTTTGCGCGGCTTGCACCTCACCATTATCCTCGCGGATATCCGGCGGAATCCATGGCAGATCAACGGCATCGTACACCTCTTTTTCGGTTTTGCCGGAAACTCGATCATCGTTTTTAAACACGCCATATTCATTGATTTTCAAATTGCGTTTTTGTCCCAGCTTGCGGATGGCCAAATTATGGGCTTTGGAGCCGGTAAAATACACCAGCGCTGCGCCGTAACTGACCTGCTGCATCACCCGCAAATCCACCTGAAATTCGTTGCGCAAAATCACGGTGGATTTGGTGCTACCCTTTGAGACCACGCGGTCGACGTCCTCGTATTTGACAAAATGATCCATCATCGGCGTATCGCGTTTAACCGTGACCAGAATATCGACATCGCCGACGGTTTCCTTACGACGACGGTAACTACCGGCCACATCCACTTTTTTGACGCCCTCCAGATCGCGCAAATACTCGACCAGCGGCTGAGTATATTCCTCGGCGGTCACCAGGCGCGTGCGGCCCTCGCCGGCGCCCTGTTTTTTGCGCTCGATTTCGTTCAAGATCTTTTCTTCGCTTTTGGCTCCGAATCCGGACATCTCCTGAATTTTGTGATCTTTGGCGAGCTTTTCTAAATCTTCGAGGGTATCAACACCTTTTTTATCATGCAACGTTTTTACCCGCTTGGGGCCCAGGCTTTCCAGCTTTATCAAATCGGACAATTCTCCTGGTGTTTCCTTGAGTAAATCCTCCAACTGCTGCAACTTGCCGGTTTCGACAATTTCGGTAATTTTGCCGGCCATATCTTGGCCCACGCCGGAGATTTGCGTCAAATCCTGATCATTCTCCACCATGTCCTTTAGGTTTTTCGAATAGCCTTTAACCGTACGCGCCACATTGCGGTACGAGCGCACGCGGAACTGGTTTTTTCCTTGAATATCCAGCAGGTCGCCCACTTGACTCAAAATATGTGCAATATCGGTATTGTGAACAGGCATAATCGTCTTCCTCAAAATATACTAAATCTATTTTGAGCAACGAATTATTGGGAAAATAATTCCGATGGGATGGGGGGCGTGCCGTTAACCAAAGAGGAAGGAGACAAACAGTCTTTGAAAATTTCATTCATTTTCATTGACGCATCATTCTCGATGTGCCTATTTTCAAAAATCTTGCATAAAACAACCAGAACCTGTATATTCACAGGCCAGTCGCGCCCATAGCTCAGCTGGATAGAGCAACGGACTTCTAATCCGTAGGTCGAAGGTTCGAATCCTTCTGGGCGTGCGAATATAAACAATTGATTAAAAGCCCTTTTCAAAAGGGCTTTTTGCGTTGCTGGCAGCCTGATTGATATAAGATGCCCAAAAGTTTTCCCATTCGATACTTTCACTGCTCTCGTTATTGATATTGTACAGCACATGATCAAACTTTAAACTGATCGACAGCAATTGATCAACATACTTTTTTGAAACGCCAATTCATCCTCGACATTTCTGTCAACTGTGGAATAAAAATCCACGGGTGATTTCTCCACAGACTGCCGCCAAGATCAAACTGATCCCACAAGGTTAGCTGGACGATGATGACTCGTTTGCGCGTTTCTTTGAGAAAAAAAGTGAATCGGTTCCAATACTCGTCGTTCCATTGATTCAGATCATAGGTATTTTCTTCCACGGCTTTGAACGCATAAACGTTGCCGTCATCGCGGTCCGACATGGTGTTTCTGATGTAATTTCCGCCCACCGAGGCCAGCAGATCGAGTTCCACGACCAATTTGTTCTCCTCCCATTGGTAGGGATTGTCGTCATTACTGCCGCCCCGGAGAAGAACCGGTTTTCCATTGTACTCCCAGTACCAAAGATTTCCGGCGTGCGGCCGGATCGATTTACTGTTCTTGTCAAGAGCAAAAGCGCTTGCAATTAGCAGGACACATATCATTGCCGCAAAAAACAGAATTGATTTGACTCGGTTTGAATTTATTTCGAGAATCTCCCTTTTGCTTTGCCAGAAGCGAAAAAGTCGTAAAGCATTCGGCGCGAGTGTGGGCGCAAAATCGTTTTAAATTAGCTGTTCAGATACGCTGCGTCGAACTTTGCAATAATTTCCAGGAACTCGTGAGGCAACCTTTTCCTCACGTGCCTTGCAATCTCTGTTGGAATATTCTTATAGAACGCCTGAGCAATACCACCGGCGATACAGGCCAGCGTATCGCTGTCGCCGCCCAGGGATATGGCTTTTCGAACCGCATCCTCATAGCTGTCCGAATCCAGAAAAGCAATGATGGCTTCCGGAACCGAACCTTGACAGGATACATCAAAACTGTAATTTGGCCGGATGTCGTCGATGGTACGTTGCAGATTGTAGCCAAAACGTTCGCTAATGTCGTTTCGGATATTATCCTTGCCGGCTCCGGTTCGAGCCAGAAACACAGCAAGCGCCGTTGCCTGGGCGCCTTTGATGCCCTCGGGATGATTGTGCGAAACGGCCGCCGTTTTTTGGGCCTCGGAGAGCACGGCTTCAGCATCGGAAAAGGCAAATCCCACGGGACTCACGCGCATTGCCGCGCCATTGCCCCAACTGTTGTAAGGTCGGCTTTCAGGTTCAAATATCCAATGGATAAATGAACCGCCGTACCCCGCATCCGGATAGTTGCGCCCAAAACGTTTTAAAGATTCGGCATAATCGGTTTGATTTAAAATGGCATCCGCAATAGCGAGGGTTAATACCGAATCATCTGTAAAACGCGAGTCGTGATGAAAGAGCGGAAAATCCGTGGTTTTAATCGGGCGATGTTCATAGACCGAACCAATGACATCGCCGGCAATGGCTCCAAGCATAATTAAAATCCTTGTTGATAAACAGCTAACGTTTTGAGTTTTTGATCGGCGCGGCGAAAGCGGATTTGAATATCGGCGTTTTGATGGCGGCTGCGCAGGAACCCTGCATATTTGCCTGGGCGAAAAAAACATGCGATGCACCTGGAACGATGAGAATGTTATTCTTTAGAAAAGCAGCTTGACCACACAACGTTTATAGATATCGAAAGTGCATCGCATATTGGCTCGCCGAATGGTGACCTTGTCTCACGTTTCTATCACCATTAATCTTTGGTTTTACTCGCAAGGTTGATACAATAATTTTTACTTGATCAAAAGGCATGTTTTGCTGATTGTACGATCGGGCGTCGATAATCGGACCGTATAGACACCAGACGGCTGTACGAGCCCGGCATCATCCCTGCCGTCCCATTTGAGTTGATGGACTCCCGCCCGCCTGATCTCACCAGCGATCAGGGAGCGCACCTTGCGACCCGAAACATCAAAAATGTCCAGACTTGTCCGGGTGTCGGCGTGAATGCTGAATTGAAGGGTCGTCTCCAAATTAAACGGATTGGGATAATTCGACAGGGAAAAAGTCCGAGGTATGCTCGCGGTCTGTCTCGCTGCGGATGTTGCGCCGTAAGAATAAATCCATCTTTCCTCATTTCCATAAGCATTATCAAAGTCAGACCAGCTTTTTACAAGTTTTATCCTGACAGAGCCGTCATCGTTGTACGTGTACTCGTGAAAATAATCTTTTTCCCAGGCATTTGTATCTTCATTCCAGTTTAATATTTCTTCTGTTACCAGTCTTCCGCCGCTGTATTGATGAATGTACTTTTTGCTGTCGTAGCCGAATTGCCAGGTTGAGGAGCCTTCGTCCCATTGTTCCACCGTTGTGAAATAATCGATTACATTTCCGTTATAATGATAGACCGTTCGCTCGATATCAGAATAATCTCCGGATGCACCAGCCTGATGGGTGATCTGAACCAGTTTTCCGTTATCATAGACATATAAATCTCTAAACATCCATATCCCTAAATCCGC
>CAYPZM010000453.1:0-4259 GCA_964414825.1 uncultured Cytophagia bacterium
AGGTTTTGAGCAAATACTCGACCGCGGAATAACTTTCCTGATAGGCCAAATCAGCTTTGATGCGGTGATATTCGAGTACGTAATCGATTTCACTCAACGGGATCACCGAATCGGTGGCAATGGCTTTGGAGAGCGCAGTCGAGGTTTGCCAAGAGGTTTCGCCGGAATAAAAAATCGCCAGTCCCTCATCCAGCCACCGCGGCAGCGACACTGATCCCAAATAGGAATGCACGAGCAGATGAAACAGCTCGTGAACCAGTGTGGTATGAAAATTTTCTTCACGACTCCATCGCGGCGATTTGACCACCATTCGGCCCTGGGATGGAATCGCATAGGCACCGGTCCATTCCGGAAGTTGGCCGTGAAGAGATTCCCGAAACTGTTGCCGCGTGGGTACGATAAAAACGTGAATGTTTTCGATTTCCTGGTAATTTAAATCGTAGGTAAGTTCATCAAATGCGGCAACCAGCGTCCATGCGGCAAGGCGAGCGTGAGACGAATCCGCTTCTGCATAATAGACATGAATATTATCACGCTCGAGTTGATGGAAATCGAATGAATTAAAAGCCCAAATGGGTAACGATATAAATAAAAAGCAGGCCAGCAGCAAGTATTGTAGACGATAAAAATGTTTTGCCAATTGATATCCCCGGCACATCAGGTTTTAAATTCAATTCCGAGATATTCCGCAATGTGTTCGTAAAGCCGGACAAACTGATCTTTAAGTTTGTTTTTAACGCAAGCCGGATTTTGCGGCAAACAGGTATGAACTTCGCATCGTTGCAGCGGTTCTTTGCAGCCGACTTCGTGTTTGTACTGTTCGACCGATTTCAAGCGTTTGAGAATATCTGCTTGAGAAAACCGCTCGCCCCGCATCCTTATTCCAATTTCCAACGCTTTTTCCCACATGAACTCGTACGCTTGCACAATTTCCTGAGCATCCATAGTCTCAAGAACCGGAAGCGGCGACATGCCGGTGAGCATATATCGCAAAAGCTGCAATTGTCTGCCGGGCAGCAAAAGATGGGTGGTGCTAGGTTGAGCTTCCAGCATAGGTCAATCCAAATGATTTATGATTGATTCGACAAGAATTTTCATCACATGTTTTGCGCTAGACTTGACCGATGAATCCCACATGGTAAAATGCACTTTGGAAGAGAGTGAAAATCCGTGTTCGTAAATGCGTGAATCCAGAGTGAGAAACGAATCCGCAACATCGCCAACAACAATGCCGTGGCAATCAACTTTGTGCCACAGTTTATCGGCCAAATGTTGAATTTCCTGAAACGCATTTCCATCATACCAATTAAATACCAGCACATAACCGAGCATTTTGGGCGCGATAATGTCCCAGGCAAAATCGGCATAGTTTTCTTTTTCACCAATGCCATAATAAAAGAGCTGCAATTCATCGGTAATTTTACTGCGTCCGAATACGGTGTTGTTGCTGGTCAACACCACCTCGTGGCACAAGTGCGTAATGAGGCGCTTTTGCAGCGTAACCGACGGGCCGGCCACCACCACTTCGCCAATACGCTGGCTATCTTTTTGGATGGAAAATATGGACATTTCAGCTTGAGAATTTTTGCTTGATGAGTAACAATTCCGCTTTTGTGAGCATAATTTTGTTGGCTATTTTTTCTTTATGCAGACGCAGATGCTCGGCAGGCATCAAAGGCTCTTTGGATAACGCGACACTATCTTTTTTTTGCTTTTTACTAAACAGAGTAAAGATATGCGAGTACTTATTTTTTGCATTCCGAATTCCGCGCTTTACGTATGGACGAAAGGTCGGCGTATCCGCCACATCCTGAGGTGGCGTTTCCGTTTTTACGAGCACACCTTTTTCGAGCAAAGATTTTATGTGTTTGAGGCCGGAAAAGTCATCAAAATTGCTTTTGTCAATCGCCTGCAAAATAGTATGAGTTTCTTGAAATTGCGTCAACATTTGCTGTTCGGCTTCGGAGAGATGGGGCAAATTATCGCTCTTGACAGCAATGAGCGGGGTTTGCAAGGACGGCAGCTCGCCGCTTTCTTTTCTCCATTGATCAATGATTCTGGCGCCTTCATCAAATAATCGCTGGTTGTTTTCGGTCAGCGAGTTTTCCATGTCAATGGGTTGAAAGTTCAATACAAAACTGCCTTCAATCCAGGTGAGCATGTGCAAAAAAGCGCGATCCAACGTGTCATAGCCCTCCACCACGGCATCGACAATTTTGCCACGGTTGATGTAAATCTGGCCCTCTTTATCACCACGATTTAAATAAATAATGCCCGATTTTTCACCGAGCTCCATGGTTTGAATTAAATCCAACAAGTTCATTTCTTTGAGACTGCCTCGAAATCCTTGATCGTGTGCTTGGGTGCCTGGGTTCGGCACGGGAAAATCCTGCAACAGCATATTAATTCTGGCAACAATTTCCTCGGGGTAATAGGGTTTGTTGACAAAATCATCAACTCCCATCTCCATATAGCCGATTCGTTTTTCCATTTCCGATTCGTTGGTAGTGAGGATTATCGGAACTTTGTGCGTGGCGGGATGATTTTTAAGTTGTCGAAAAAAATGCACCCCGGAATTTTGCGAGGCTTGAATATCAAAAACGATGAGATCGGGATGCTCGGATATTGCAAATTTATAAGCCTGCTGCATATCCTGAAAATGGGCGGTTTTGTAATTGCTATCCTTTAATAATTGGATGAGGCGCTCCACTTCCACGGTGCTATAATCAAATACCAAAATATGATGTAAACGTGGCTCACTCAATTCGTTTTTTCCGAGTGTTTCACCAGATTATGATTTCTGTAATTTTCTTTTAAAACAGAAAACAATGCCTGGCGGGAATTTTTTTCATCATACAAAGGCACCACGCTGATTTGATCTTCCTCCGCCAATCCCATGGTGCTGTGCAGCTCGTGCAGCTCAAAATCATTAAATCGTTGGTCGGATTTGACCACAACAGAAATGGGCGCCCTGGTTTTTCGTTTTAAAATATTCACAAGATAGCGGTAGTAGCTGTAAACTGAGCTTTCAGCATCGACCAGTAGAATAATGCCGATTGTGCGGGATTCAAAATGGTCCACCAGGGAGGAAAACTCCTGATCAGTTGACACACTGACAACATTGATAAACTGTCCGTTACGAAACTTTATTACGCCTTGATAAAAATCGGAAAGCGGCGCCGAGCCAATATGAGCTCGTACCAAAACATTGCCCGTCAGTTTGTCGATATACTCGGTACGGTACGCCAGCTCGGTGCCGATCACCAAAACATTAGCGGTCGGTTTGGTGTTGCCGTTTTTATTGTTGTTCGAAGCATGAGTTTCGAGCGTCATGTCTTCGGTATCGTCAATCTCAAGTTCATCTTCGGGCTCAAAGGGCTCGTAGCTTTCATTCCATTCTTCCTGCGCTTCAAACTCCATTTCATCAAAAAGTGATTCGGGCTCTGGTTCTGGCGCGGGTTCTGGTTTGGGCTCGGGTTTTCGTTGTTCAGAAGCTTCAGAGGCCTTTTCCGCCAAATCTTCAAACGGATCATATTCCGTATATTCTTCTTCATGCTCGGATTTAAATTGCAAAGGCTGATGCTGATCCGTGGAGAAATCTCGTAGCACGTGCAAAAAGCCCAATTTGTAGAGTTTGACGATACGCTTTAGGGTGACGATTTCATTTTCGCGGCAATCGTCAATGATGCGCCCCAAACTCCGCTCGCCATCAAAGAGTTTCAAAAACTCTTTTAATTCTTGGTTCATCTCTTTTTGGGACAATATTTTTTTAAAGTTTGATGTCGTAATGACCACAGCATCCAACGACGGAAGCTGTTTGAGCAATTCGTTTCTTAAATCCATTCGTTTGGCTCCTTGCAGTAACAGGCCCATATTGCTAATCATCATTTCACTCTTGGTATCCGTGGTACCAAAAAGCATGGAAAATCTACCGCGATTCCAATGCATCATTTTGTACACGGCTTCTTCGGCACGAAGTGATACGGTGCCGGCATTTATCACATTGCCATGGTCAAAAATGATTTCTCCGCTGTGCCCGTTTTCATTATTAAGACTCAAAATACCAGTCTTTTTTTCAATACCAAAAATCTCGATGAGATCGATCACCGATAAATCTTCCAACCGCCCTGAAAACTTGTGGCTTTCGAGAGAAAGTGATTTTTTCTGCGCCGCATAACGATTGTACACCATATTCAGCCGCGCAACGATTTCCCGCACATGTATGGGCTTTACGATATAATCTTTCGCCCCCAACTTGA
>CAYPZM010000454.1:0-4255 GCA_964414825.1 uncultured Cytophagia bacterium
GCAGCGATAGGTTTTTCCACAAACACCGGCTTTCTCGCTTGCAGGGCCATTTTCACAACATCCACATGCAATACAGTTGGAACGATGACGCCAATAACATCACTTGTTTCGATCAACTGTTCTGTGCTTTCAAACGGCGTACATTGAAATTTTTTTGCGATCTCCAGTTTTCGAGTTTCATCTGTGTCGTAAATGCCGCTCAATTCTGCCATAGTTAACCGGGAAATTGCATTGCAATGAAAAGATCCCAGCTTTCCAACGCCAACGATGCCGATTTTCACCATGAGTCTTCCCGTAGCTGATGTTCAATTCAAATTTCGTCTAATGTACTCAATATTCTGGTAAATTTCCAAAAATTTTACTTTGGGATAGCTTGTTGCGCAATCAGGCACAGCAAAACGTATTGAAAATGGGTTGCATCTCCTTCTAGAAATGAATATTTTAAATAAATTTACAGTATCGAAAGAAATATTTCCCATGTATACCTTCGTTTCAAAGGTAAATGTTATCCCCTTAATTTTCCCATTCCTATTCAACAAAATGAAAGGCTGAGTACAATGGTATCTCGAAAAGTAGAAACCTTCCATGACCTTGTTGTATGGCAAAAAAGCCACGAGCTAACAATGGAGCTCTTTAATGTAAAACTGAGCAAAAAAGAGACAGAATCGTTGGCCAACCAAATCCGCACCGCCGCAACTGCCATCCCTTCCAATATTGCCATTGGTTTCAAAAAACGTGGCAAAAAACCGAAATTGCATTATTATCGCCAGGCACTTAACGCCGTGCAAGAGCTGGAGTATCTGCTATTGCTGGCCAATGATTTGAAATTATTAAAAACGCATGAAACCATGGCCCAGGAGCTGGAAAGTATCGAACACATGTTAAAACGACTCATTCGCTCTAATAGTCCGCAACAACCCTAACTTGTATTCGGAGGATACTATGGATTTACCGGCCATTCAGGGGGCTTTGCAAAAAAACAATATAGATGGTTGGTTGTTTTACGATTTCCATAATCGCGACGCCATTGCCGCGCGCGTGCTCAATATGGATACATCGCGATTTGCCTCGCGGCGCTGGTACTATTTTATTCCGGCTACAGGAACGCCGCAAAAGCTGGTGCATCGTATCGAGCCCTGGCGTTGCGACCATTTGCCAGGAGACAAACATATCTATCTTGCCTGGCAGCAGCAGCAAGAACTGTTGAAACAGCTCCTCGGCAATGCCCAAGCTGTGGCCATGCAATATTCTCCGAACAATGCAATTCCCTACGTGTCGATTGTTGACGCGGGAACCGTGGAATTGATCCGCAGTTTTGGTATTGAGGTAGTTTCGAGCGCGGATTTGGTGGGACGATTTGAAGCACACCTGTCCATGAAAGACTGGGAAAGCCACAAAGAGGCCGGAAGCGTGATGCAGGAGATAAAAGACAGAACGTTTTTGGAGATCGCCAAACGGATTCGCAATAACGAGAATCCCAAAGAATACGAAATCCAGGCATTTATGCACGATTTGATGCGCCAAAACGAGATGACCTGGGAAGACGGGCCCATTGTTGCGGTAAATGAACACGCGGCCGATCCCCATTTTGAACCGACACCGGAAAATAGTTTTTCCATGAAGAGTGGCGATTTGGTGCTGCTCGATTTATGGGCCAAGAAAAATCGGCCAGGAAGTATTTATTACGACATCACATGGATGGGATTTATTGGAGAAGCAATTCCCGAAAGTCTACAAAACATTTTCAGTGTGGCAGTTGAAGCGCGAAATGCAGCTCTCAATCTGGTGCAAGAACGCTTTAGTGCCAATGAACCGGTGTATGGCTGGGAAGTGGACGATGCCTGTCGCAGTGTGATTGAAAAAGCCGGATATGGCGAGTATTTTAGCCATCGGACAGGTCACAACATTGGTGAAGAGGTACATGGCAACGGCGTACACATTGACAATTTGGAGACCCGAGATGAGCGTTTGATTTTGCCCGGCACTTGTTTTTCGGTAGAACCGGGCATTTACATGCCGGAGGAGAAAATTGGTTTTCGCACGGAAATTGACGTGTTTGTCACAGATGAAGGCCAGGTGGAAGTGACCGGCCCTCAACAGGAGTCTATCATCTCGATTTTGACATTGTAACGTTCAAAAGTTAATCTCTGTTGGACCAGTAGTTGATTTGCACCACCATCATAATTACCGTCGCAAATTGCGAAGTTACCAGGGCAACATCGCGGAACAGTTCCCACATATCGCGCTCAACTCGTTCGGGAACAAAAATGGTATCGCCCATTTCAATTTCTGCATTCTGTGCCGGAATCAATTCTCCGGTACCGGCTTTGCGCACACGTATTTTGCTTTTCCAGGCGCCGTTGTTGTATCCGCCGGCCAATTGAATATAATGCTTAAAATCGTGTTGCGGCAGATACTCGACTAATCCTGGGCGTTTAACATGTCCGACCACATTAACAGAGTAATCTTTGGCGGGCACGACAATAATATCGCTATTGCGTAGCGGAATATCAAAATCCTTATTACCTTCGACAAATAAAGCCGGGAAATCGGTTGACACCAGGCCTTTAATTTCCCGCGCCATTTCACGGTAATAGGCTTTTTCCTTCCTCTCCATCTCATTCACGAGCATAAGATCCAAGCGCTCATACTCTCGGTCTTGAATATCTTCATATGATTTTCGAATGACATGAGATGCGTTCAACATGGCCTGTTTGGTAAAGCCACCGCTCAGTTCGATGATTTCCGATAGCATAGTCGGATTGTGTGTGAGCGGATACTCGCCGGGGTAGCGCACTTCGCCTTCAACCTTTACCATTCGTTTGGTGTGGTATTTGGGAATTTGGCGAACAAAAAGGCGATCATCCGGATGCAAAGGCGTTTGCAGAATCTGTTGAACTTGAACTGTATTTTCCCAATTCATATCATACTCGATCGTCTTGATGGTGTAGCCATCGGCCTCAAATCGCGCTAAAAAAAGTTTACTGGAATCGGCATCTACACGAAAACCGTGCGCCATCTCGATCAGATCATCAATACAATCGCCCGAGGTAAACTCTAACGTGCGAGGGCGTTTTACAGCACCGCTGATCGAAATTTCGCCCACATCTTTTTGCCGAGTTTCCACCACAATGACATCACCATCCAGCAGATAAGGATTTGCTTCAACATCACCCGACAGTTGATATTTTAATAAATCCGCTTTAAGCAACGAGCCATCGCGCCGCTTTACCACGATGTGCCGCTTGGACGCCACCGAGTTTTTCAACTCTTCATATTCTTCCTCGGAAAGTTCCTGTTCAATTTTAAGTTTACGCGCACTGGGATTTTGTTTGCGCGGGTCTTCGGGCTCCGGAAATGGCGGCGGCGGCTCGATGAGCCCTCCGGCCATAAAAATGGCATCGGAAACGCGGTCCACAGCATTCACCGGAACGAGACCCGGATAATTAACGGCTCCGCTCACAGTGACGCGAAACGTGCGCAACCGAATGAGTGAAATAGAGATATTGTTGGAAACATATTTTTCGGAAAGCTGATTTTTGATTGCCTGTTTGGCCTCGGACAAGACAAGTCCTGAAACATCTATGGCCCCAACCGCAGGGAAAACCAATTCGCCTTCAGGGGTGACCATAGCCTGCTGCTCTTCTTCGGCCTGGCCACCAATGATGATGCTAAACACATCGCCCGGGCCCACAACATACGAGGCTTCATCTACGGCATGCTCAATCCCCGGGGGATCCGGAAGCTGCATCGGCGTTTTTGATGCCTTTTTCTGTAAATCTTGCAACGTCCCTATTTTTGAAAAATCTTGTGCGGAAAGCGTGAGGCTTGCACAACAAAGCAGCAAAATCAAATTACGCATGTAAAAACTCCATGAAAACTCGGTTACGCCAATTTCTCTAAAATATCGACAATTCGTTTTGAGGCCATACCGTCCCAAAGCGGGGGGATTTGCGCTTCTTTCAGGGTACCATGTAAGACGTTGTTATAACCATCGAGGATCGCCTCAGGTTCCATACCAACGAGCTGATTGCTACCCAGAGTAACGGTTACCGGACGCTCGGTGTTGGCGCGCAAAGTCAGACAGGGGATTTTTAAAAACGTGGTTTCTTCCTGGATGCCGCCGGAATCGGTGAGCACCAGTTTAGCCTGGCTCATCAATCGCAAAAATGGCAAATAGCCCAGCGGTTCGGTGATGAAGAGATTGCTCATTCGAGCCACTTGATCGTCCATGCCAAATGCACTGAGCATTTTA
>CAYPZM010000455.1:0-4210 GCA_964414825.1 uncultured Cytophagia bacterium
CGTTTTCATTACGCGCTTTGGGGCCGAAATAGCCGGTCGGTCCTTGCGTGTACGCCCGACCGGTGTACGGCGAAAAAATCGTTTCGCCTTCAACCGCCCACACGCGCACCGGCAAACCGGTATCCGGGCATTTTGACGTCGCGAGGGAGCGTTTGCCAAACTCTTGCGCCGCGATGCGCTCCAGCATCGGCGCCATGCGCTGGGTAAAGCCGGGTTCATCCGGGTAGGTCGCCGGGGACCAGGGTTCGGCGGTGTTGGCAGTTTGTACAATAATTAAAACAACGAACAAGCAGAATAAAGCAGAGAATTTCATCTTTCACCTTTTAGCTTTTTATAACGTAACGGATCCGAGTTGAGCCATTTTTTTTCGAACGTCCACAGCTTTGAGTTTTGGAATTAGTCCGGCAGCTTGATCAATCAACTCGTGAAAGACCGTCACATCGATGCAGATATTGCCGTGCTGTACGCACAATTCCTGAATGACCGGCCGGGGTTGATTAATGGCGACGATGACAATGTCCATTTCCGCAATGGTCATTTCAAGACTCGCCGAATCAAAATCTGTCAGGCGAAATTCGCCGTTAAATGCAGCAGCCGTCGCAGCGCCGCGTTTGGGTTGATAATCGCCGATGAATACTTTTGCTTCCGGCAACAACTGCCTGACCTCGGCACAGATGAGCTGTCCCAAGGTGCCGGAAGCGCCAACGACCAATAGTTTTTCCGTATTCAACAACTCGATGGATGGGCAACGTCAATAATGAAATTCGCCGGAGGCGAGAAAAATCCGCTCGCCGTTGATGGTGAAACTGTAACGGTCGTATTGTGTCGGCGAAACCTCCGGCGGTGTAGGATAGGTTTGGCTGAAAACCGTGGCCGCCAGTCCGAGCAACATAAAAATCAATTTAAATGTTCGCATGTTCTCCTCAAAATGTTAGTCCAAAAGCCGAAAATACCTCGTTACCGGGCTCTGGCCGGCAACGCTCAATCCATGCTCCAAAGCAGCGACTTGAGGGAAACGTTTCCCCCTCGCCGCGGCCCCGCTTTTCCGCCGCGAAAAGCCCCGTTCTCACTCGTGTTCGGCCGGTTGTGTCGGGCGGGTCCTCCGCTACCCCCCTCGGCGCTGAATTGAAATTTGTGCTCTTGCTGTTTTTCAAAACATTTGCGGAGGGCGACCCCGCAGCGCCACCGCAACGCGGTGGCGTGAGGAGGCGCCCGCAGCCCGCGGAGTACCGCGCAGCGGGACGGAGCGGCAGAAGATTGATTTTTCAGAAAACCGATTTTTGTTCAAATTCATGTTAAGTCTTTTTCGGACGCGGAGCGTCCTATACTGCGTTCCGCCGAGGATCGGCGGAACGAGGTAGACTGGGTGTCAAACCCCGGGGTCTGAGAGACCCCGGGGTTTAATTCATTTATTTTTCACACCGCAGCCAGCGGCCGCTGTACGGTTCAAGGTCGATGCTGTTCAAATTCACCGGTTCGTTGAACACGGCGTCGTAAATTTTAGCGTATTCAAAATCCTTGAGCTGCAGATTTACGGTTTGTGCCGGGCCGTCGTTGATGAGAAAATAGTGATCCGCATCCTCGGCGGCGAGGCGATAGACGACGGCGTCGTCGCAGGCATAGGGCGAGGTGTAATCGCCAAGCGTGTACTTTAACAGCATTTTTTCGGCCAGATCATTTCCCGGTTTGAAACAGAGTTTGGAGGCCTCGTAACCCAAAATGACGGCGCTGCCGCGGCCCAGTTTGTTTTCGGTGACGGCCGGGTTGCCGTGGTCGTACGCCGCCAGCACGTTGGCCGTGGTCGGCGTCATGTTGATGACAAAACCCTGCAAATCGAGCTCGCCGATACGGTACGGCTTGTTGACGCCGGCGCCTTGAAAATCGTTGATGACGGCGCCAAAAGTCTGCTCGAACAAACTGCCGGTGTCGGTTGACAGCACGGCGCCGTATTCGTCGTAATAAGCCGAGGGCATGTCCATGACCAGCCGGCCGCCGTTTTTGACATAATCCAGCAGAATGTCCTGCACGTCCCGCGGCAGGCTGATGACGAACGGCATATAGATGACGCGGTAGCGGGTGGTGAGGCCTTTGCGCAGATCGTTGTCGGTGAGATACTCGTACGGCACGTTGGCGTTGATCAGCGCCCGGCTGACGCCGACCCGGGCGTCGATCGGGTCCTGGCGGAAATGATCCCGGCCCCGCACCGACATGGCGGCCCAGTAAGCCTCGTTGTCCCAGTCGCAGTACACGCCGACCAGCGGTTCCTTGTGGGCGCGCCACAGCTCGTCGCGGTAGGTTTGGCAGGTTTGGCCGATTTTGCCGACGCGGATGGCGCGGTCGGTAACGTTGTTGTTGCGGTCCAACAGCGCAAACTCGCCGCCTTCCCAGCCGGCGGTACGAATGCTCCAGCTCCATAATCCAAAGCCTTTGTAGCCGGCGGCGATGTAATTCAGCATCAACTGGGTCATGACGCCGGCATCGACGGTAAAGGTGTTGCCGCCCTTGCCGCCGCTGAATTGCTGCGGCCCGCCGGTGGATTCCCAGCTTGCGGCCCAACCGCTTTTGAAATAATCCGAGGTGAGCGCCGCCTGCATGTAATGCGGCCGGGGAATTTCGTGGTCGACCTCGTCAAAATGCCAGGCGAGATGAATGGAAGGGTAGAACGAGCCGTAATCGGTCATCAGCTCGGCGATGCCTTCCATGTCGACGCCGCGGTAGGAAAAGGGCAGAAACATGCCCATTTCGCCGCCGGCGCGGAACGGCTGCTCGGGATCGAATTCCATGTGTTTTTTCAGCATGGCGCGGTAGAGGTTGAGGCGGTTGTCCGCCTTGAAGCGAAAAATATCCCGCACATGCCGGTACTCTTTGCTGCTGATCAACTGCCAGCGCTCGTCAAAATCCTCCCACGAGGTAAAGGCATCGCCTTCACGCGGCGTCATGCCGAAATGCTGCTGGTTCCAGGCGTGATTCAGGGCATCGATGGTTTTGTACTCGTCTTTGACCCACTGCACGAACAGCGGCAGTCCTTCCTCGGATAATTCCGGACCGATACCGCCGACATGCGGCACGGCGCCAAAATTTTTGACGGATTTGCCCTGTTTTTCCCATTCGATATCCTTGAGCAAACGCTGTTTGAGGACGGTGTGCTGGTAATCCAGAAATTTTTCATTTTGCCGCAATTCCGTCATCGGTGTATTTTCCGGGATGTCGAGTTTTTGCAGCAATTCCGGGGTGACCGCTTCCCAGCCGCCCTGGCCGTACCACCAGGGGATGATGCCTTCTTCAAGGGCGATCAGTTTGATTTCGTTGCGGGTGGTGCCCGGACAGTTCATCACCTGTTTCAGCGCGGTGAATCCGAGTTTTTTCATCAGCCGAAAATGTTGGCGCATTTCGGCTTTACCCTCGCCGGGATGTTGGATGTAAACACAGCCGATGGGCCAGGGGGCGATTTTGTCGAATTTTTGCTGCGCGGGCGAGTCGTGCAGCTTGTCGTACAACTCGACCTGGAAATCGTGCTGTGCAAACAGCGGAGTGATTAAAATAACGGTAAGGATCAGTATGTTTCGAAGCATTGGATCACCTTTAATTCTATAATAAATTGGCCGTTAATGAAAATTGATTTACGGATTGTTGGCTGACGCAAAAACTGATTCCCGTTTCGGTTGCGTCATTTATTGGATAGCGCAATGCATAATCGCCGAAAAAGCCGCGAAAGCGGACGATACCGTCGCCGTCGGTTTGCAGGGTTTCACGGGTCATCCAGGTGTCGTTCAGCAGCGTCTGCACCCGGGTGTACAACGGTTTGAGGCGATGCGATGAATGGTCGCCCCAGTTAATGGCATCGCCCATAAACCCCCAAAAGAAAAAGGCGTCCACAGCCGGGTGACCGTAGGCCACGGTGAGATAATTTTCGATGAACGTTGCCTGCAGGTCGTTGATCTCATCTTGAGGCATGTTTTCATCCAGCCGCAGGTCTTTGGTGTTGGCCCAGAATTCGGTAATGTGCAGCGGGATACCGGCGGTGGCCATTTCATCGTAAAATTCAAGCTGATCCGCCGGGGCCTGCCAGCCGCCGATGTGGCACTGCAAGCCCATGGCGTCCGGCGAGGCATCGCGGTCGGCCAAATCGCGCGCCAGTGCGATGTAGCGTTGGCGCTGACTGCGGGCGGTGATTTTGTTGCCGCCCTTGTCGATGCGCGGGCCGCTTTGC
>CAYPZM010000456.1:0-4199 GCA_964414825.1 uncultured Cytophagia bacterium
ACCTACGATCCGTCGCAAACCGATTATGAAACGCTGGCCAAACTCTTTTTTGAAATTCACGATCCCACGCAGGTTGACCGCCAGGGACCGGATATTGGCGAGCAATACCGATCAGTCGTGTATTATGAAAATGACGACCAAAAGCAGATCGCTAAAAAGTTAATCGGCATTTTAGAAGACAAAGGCTACGATGTTGCCACCAAACTGGAGCCGGCTGATACGTTTTATGATGCCGAGGATTATCACCAGGATTATTATACGAAAAAGCAGTCGCAGCCCTATTGTCACTTTTATACTGAACGCTTTTAATATCAAGCCCCAAGTATGACTTGGGGCTTTTTTTAGGCTTTCCTCTTTTTAATTCTCCCTTGGTTTTTTCAACGATATCGCTAAATTACGATACCATTTTAGATGCTCGCTTCCCAAAAGACCAAAGGAATGAACATGAAAGTTTTCCGCTGTTTAATTATTTTTATGAGCTGTTTTATATTACTCACCAGCACTGTTTTTAAACTTTATGCATATGAAGCATTAGAAAATAAGCCTATTCAACCCATGACGGTTGTGCTTGTGCCGGAGGATGCCGATAAACGTGTATTGGTTCCTCAGGAGGACATCGGTCAGGAGTGGAAGACCGAACCCATTGGCGACGATACGTTGTGGCTGCACTGTACGGGAGAACCCGGCGGTGTCGGATTTGACCAGGAAGATGAATATGCCAAGCACATCAGTCTCGATGTCTCGGAGCATATGGCCTATCGCCAAACCACGTGTTACGTGCAAGCTGAATTTGAGGTCAAATCCAGCGACCTTGCAGAATTCGACTATTTGGCATTGCAAGTCCGTTTTGATGATGGATTTGTGGCATTTATCAATGGCCATCGAGTGGTGCAGGAAAACGCTCCCGCGCATGTACATTGGCGTTCCGGCGCCTCGCAACCGCATGAGGCCAATTCCACCAATACATTGGATATTTCTCAGCACCTGGACAAGCTAAAACGCGGCAATAATATTCTCGCGATTCATGCGCTAAATGTAAGTGGCGACAGCCCGGATTTTTTAATTTCAGCCAAACTCTACGCCCGAAAAAATTATTATGACAATTTTGCCTCAAATTTGCCGATAATCTCGATAGAGGCTTCACAATCCATTTCAACCTCTGCAAGTGCGGCGCAGATGGGAATTATTCAGACGAGCTCCTCGCTTAATAAATTA
Organism: uncultured Cytophagia bacterium; assembly: GCA_964414825.1. Taxonomy (GTDB): domain Bacteria; phylum Zhuqueibacterota; class Zhuqueibacteria; order Residuimicrobiales; family Krinioviventaceae; genus CAYPZM01. The sequence goes on from CAYPZM010000456.1 coordinate 1,216, forward strand.
TCGAATTCACCCAACGAGTTTTCGGGCACGGTTAAAATAAACAAAATCGCCAACGAATTTGACTATCCCAAGTTCGATTATGAATTTGCCATACAAAACCAAAGCGGCGACAATGTCGATGCGGCATTTTTAGGCCTCGAATCGGGAGACGAATGGCTGCTTTACGCTTCGTACAGTGACAAGACCTTGTTAAGGAATGCGCTAATGTGCGAAATCGCTCGCGGCATGGGAGTGGACATTGGCGCAACACGATTTGTACATGTGTTTATCGATGGTGGATATTTTGGCATTTACTTGTTGATGGAAAAACGCAATCCGCATCCGAATCGGGTGAACATTACCGAAATGTCCCCGCAAGACAAATCCGGTGATGCGCTTACCGGCGGTTATATTTTTAAAATTGGTAGACAGCGCTGGTTGCCTGGATTTGCATCGCCGAATCCTCCGTATCGCGGTGGCAATCCGGTTGCTTACCAATACGTTTATCCCGATGCTGGCACCATCACACCGCAACAGCAAAGTTATCTCTACGATAAAGTGGTGGCGTTTGAAAACGGCTTGATGTCTGAGTCTTCGGAATCGATTTCCGAAGCAACCATGCAGCAGTTTGATATTTATTCGTTTGCGGATTATTTTATTTTGAACGAGTTTGCTAAAAATGTCAATGCCTATCGTATGCAATCTCGGTTTTACAAAGATCGCGATAGTCAAGGCGGCCGCATCCACCTGGAGCCGACCTGGAATTTTGAGCATGCCGCCGGAAATGTCAATTATTATGATGGCTGGAGTGTGCAGAATTTGGCGCTCGATCATTTGCTGAATTCCGATGCGCTGCAATCGGATACGCTTCGGGTGCCGGCCTGGTGGGCAACACTTTTGAAGAATAACGATTTTACAAAGCGCGTGTACAAGCGTTGGTTCGAGCTTAACGATTCGGTGCTTTCGGAAGATTGGATCATAACCAAGCTGGATTCATTGTATCGCCACATTCGCGAAGATCGCGAGTTCAATTTCGAACGCTGGCAGGTGATCGGCAAATCGGTTTGGCCGAACCAGTACGTCGGCATTTCGTACGACGATGATTTTGATTTTCTCTTTTTGTGGATGATCGACCGGCTAGATTGGCTAAACGAAGCCATGATGGAATTTGAAACCGGAGTTCAGGAGAATCTTGTTTCTGTATCCGATTTTACATTGAAACAAAATTATCCCAATCCATTCAATCCGGTCACGCGGATTTCGTATAGGTTGCCGCGAGAGGCGTTGGTTTCGCTGACGATTTATGACGTGCGTGGCAACGTTGTGGATGGGCTTGTGAATCGCGTGCAACTAAAAGGTGAACATGACGTGCACTGGGATGCATCGAATTATGCATCGGGCATTTATTTCTATACGCTGAAAACAGGAGCGTTTCAGGAAACGCGTCGTATGGTGCTGTTGCGCTGAGACACATTCAATAGGCCAAGACATTCGAAAATTCAGGAGTAGAACGTGACAAGCGGAATCGTCATTCTGGTTATCGTGCTGTTTTTATTGGCTTATCGTCTTTATGGTCGCTGGTTGGAAAATCGATGGGGAATCGATCCCTCCAAAGCAACACCAGCCCATACCGAGCGCGATGATGTCGATTACGTTCCCGCGTCACGACCGGTTTTGTTTGGTCACCATTTTGCCTCCATAGCCGGTGCCGCACCCATCATTGGACCCATTGCCGCGTCGGTTTTCGGCTGGGTGCCTGTGCTGTTGTGGATTGTTCTGGCCGGTATCTTTTTCGGCTCAGTTCACGATTTTGGGGCACTCTTTGCATCCATTCGGCATCGAGGCAAAAATTTGAGCCAGGTAATTGGCGAAAACACTGGCGCCAAAAATCGCACATTATTCGCCTGGTTTGTGTGGCTCACGTCCATTTTGGTAATTGCAGCGTTTACCAGCATTGTCGCGGATTCGTTTGTCAGTATGCCGGCTGCCGCCACATCCTCGGTGCTGTTTTTATTCTTGGCGCTCCTCTTTGGGGTTGTGATGCGCCGCTTCCAATTGCCTTTGCTTGCCATGACCCTTTTTGCACTCGTTTTAATGGCAGGCGCTATCTACCTCGGCTTTCTGATGCCGCTGACGCTCTCCAAACCGACCTGGATGATTATTATTGCCGTTTATATCGCTATTGCTTCTATTGCCCCGGTTTGGCTGCTCCTGCAACCGCGGGATTATCTCAACTCGTTCTTGCTGTTTACGCTAATTATTGCCGCAGCGATCGGCGTTTTGCTGTTAAACCCGCATTTGCACGCCCCGGCATTCACAGGCTTTCGAGCCGAAAACATGAACTTGTTTCCGCTTTTGTTTGTGATGGTGGCGTGCGGCGCCATTTCCGGATATCACTCCATGTTTGCCTCGACCACCACATCCAAGCAGGTGAATAACGAACGCGACATTCGCCCGATAGCCATGGGAGGGATGCTGGTTGAGAGTTTGTTGGCGGTGATCGCATTGCTTGTCGCTGCCAGTTTGACCTCGGCGACGTTTTCTGATCTCTATCACAATGGCGGGCCGATTGCCATTTTCTCAAGCGGATTGGCTGCTCTGATGGAGCGCCTGGGGTTGTCGTATGACTTTAGCGCCTCGTTCGTAGTGTTGGCCATTTCATCGTTTGCGCTCACCAGCCTGGATTCTGTGGCGCGTGTGGCGCGCTCTATTTTGCAGGAAACGACGGAAAATTCGTCTGCGTTTGCTGGCTTGCAGATCAGCAACATGCAACATAAAATCGGCGCCACAGTATTTACCGTAACGGTAGGGGCTGCTGCGGCGTTCACTCCGTGGCAACTGGTATGGCCGATTTTCGGCTGCGCCAATCAGCTCATTGCGGCGCTGGCGCTCACCATTATAATCATTTGGATGCGCAAAACCCAACGCGTGTATCACGTGCTGGTTTTTCCAATGATCTTTATGTTTTTGGTTACGTCTGCAGGGTTGGTGCAGCTTGCATTCAA
>CAYPZM010000457.1:0-4150 GCA_964414825.1 uncultured Cytophagia bacterium
CTTTGATTTGATTTAGACCGTCGATTCCCGCAACCGGACCTAAAATCCAGTCCAGCTCTACGCGACCATTTTGATTCGTGTTCACGGTTTTGGTGGTCACGTTGGAATTGGCATCGAGCGAGCCGTTTCCGGCTAGTATTTCAAAGGTTACCGGATAATCGGGTACGGGCTCGCTATCGGCACCGAGCACGTTATAAGCTAGAGGATAAGCTTTGCCGGCGATACCGGGCTGGGTTGTATTGAAATCGACAACCAGGCGTTCGGGAATAATTTGCACCGGCCTTACCACGAAGGTTTGATTGGTGGGCACGTTGGTGAAATTTTTCTCCGAGCCATCCGGCAAAACCACTTTGACATCCACATTGGATTCATTACCCACACCAAAATGTTGAACCAGGGAAGGCTGACTATTAAAGCCCGAAGAAGACACGATTTCGCGATATCCCAACAACCCGCTCGGATTGTCGAGAGAACCACCGCGATAGACATAAATTTTATCGCCAACCCCGGCAATGTTGTCATAATCATTCAAAATCTTGACTTTGAGGTAACTTCTGCCGCTTTCGATTTCATTTCGGAACAAAAAATTTCTATTATAAGGCTTTTCTTCACCGGTGTCATCGTCAACTGCAATTCCGCCACGTGCCGTTGCATAAATGTCAAGGCGGCCGTCATCGTTCACATCAAATGTGGCGGCGCCACGGCCATCGGCAAAGCGCGATTCCACGCCGGTTCCTTGCTTTTCGCTAAATCGGCCAGAACCATCGTTAATATATAATTTGCCCGTGGAATTTTTGTCGATGGCAAACACATCCAGAAATCCGTCATTGTTCCAATCCCCGGGAACGACGCCAAACGTTCGAATTGAGAGCGCTGCCTGACTGGAAACATTCGAGTAGCTGTTACTGCCCTCATTTCGGAAAACTTGAACTTGAGAGTCCTCAATAAGGCCGATAAAAATATCCAAATCCGCATCATTATCCATATCGACCAATGTCGGAGAATTACCGCCGCCTGAAAAGGAAAGCGTTGTGCCGCTACTAAAATTGCCATTGCCATCATTGAGAACAACAAACGCGCCGCTGGAATGCACCAAAACCAAATCCTGAAACCCGTCATTGTTCATATCACCCGAAGCCACACCCTGATAGCTATGACCGCCCGATCGGAAATTCTCCAATCCGCGCGTTTCCACATTAAAGCGCGCATTGCCGTCATTCACATAGACCTGGTGTGCATCGGTATTATTGATGACAACCACATCAAAATCGCCATCGTTTTCAATATCCAACATGGTTGCGGATTTGGAATCGGATGCCGTATTGCCGGTAATGTTGCCACTGTTATCGACAAAATTGCCGTTTCCGTCATTCAAATATAGGTGATTGGGTTGACTGGGATAGCTGGAGCTATGATAATTCACCACAAACAAATCCTGATCGCCGTCATTGTCAAAATCGCCATACAAGGACTGGTACGAAAACGCCTGGTCTCCGGCACCGCGCGATGATGCTTCTTCTTGAAACACACCACTGTTTTGCATAAAAAGCATATTGGCCACTTCGTAGCCTTTGTTATAAAATGTGGAGAGGTACAGGTCTTCATCGCCATTTTTGTCCACATCGCTAACGGACACGCCTTGGCCGCCAATGCGTCGATGCGCCATTTCTCCGTACGCGTTGGCGATATCGCGAAACGGATAGTTGGTATCCGGCACATAAATTTTCAAATCCTTGTAATATACGCCCTGCATGGTATAGCCGTAGGTATCGTCGCGACCCAGGAAAATATATCCAAAACTTTCCGCCTGTCCTTCAAAGGGATGCACGGCCAACAGTTCATCAAACAGTCGAAATTCAATTTTTTCTCGATTCCAAATAATCTTGAAAACATATTCCTTGCTCGGATCCCATGTGCGTTTGTAGATAGGCGTGTCTTTTCTGCTCGTAGCTTTATTGGCCCCGTAAAACGCCGCGGAAAAAAATTTAAAATCGAGATTCAAGTCGTCATACCGCTCATCGGTTTTTAGAAAGGCATAGGCGCCAGGGGAAGCATCAACTTTATCAAAATTGCCATCGCCGCGAGAATAGAGCGCAATCGGTACGCAGTCGTCCAATACTTCGGGCATAAGGCCTTTCATAGTCACTTCCATCATACCTTCAAAAGGCAAAAAGTAGTTCAAGTCGACGCGCAATTGTGCGTTGCTGCCTGGCGTTGGTGTCCAGCCGTCGGCGGTAAAATTTCCACCTCCGCCGGAAATTTGGCCTATAGGATTGGGACTATCGCTGGTTAACGGCGCATGATACAACAATCGGTCGTACTGTGCATAGGCCGAAGGAATAACCAGCGTTATAAATAGTATAGCGAATAAAATTGACGTGACGGGCTTGTACATCATAACTCCTCAGATTAAATCTAATAGTATTCGAACTCGTAACTTTTCTGCCAGGATGTTGATATCGGCGCCGCTTTTTGCAAAATCCAGGCCTGATATGACAAAAAATCGAATTGATTGTTAATTCGAACCGTGAACAAGACACCTAGGCATTTATTAGTACTCGACTTATCGCCGGATTTTAATAGGGTTAAAGCTGCAAGTTTGCGGAAATATGGTTACCTTTGTAAACATTGCCCTTGGCCTTAAAGTGTTACACATTCTAACACCGTGTATCAAATCGGCAAAAATCAACATTGCTAAAATAGATATTTTTTTGTATCATTTCGAAAACGAACCGGGGGCAGTATTCAACACATCAAATTGGAGAGGATCAGATGAAACGAGTTTCGAGACGAGAGTTTGTCAAGCAAAGCAGTGCTGCTCTGGCGGCAACTTCACTTGTATCACTTGTTGGATGCAGCAAGCAGGAAGGAACAGCTAAAAAGACGATTCCATTAGGGGTGCAACTTTATTCCGTGCGCACCGAGTGCGAAAAAGACTTTCCGGGCACTTTGCAGACGATTGCCAAGATCGGCTATGACGGCGTTGAATTTGCCGGGTTTTATGGCTATGAAGCCGCGGACATCAAGCAATTGCTGGACGAGAACGGTTTGAAATGCTGCGGTTCGCACACGCAATTGACCGCATTGTCGCCGGAAAACTTTGAAGCAACCGTCGAGTTCAACAAAACCATTGGCAATAAATACCTTGTGGTACCCTGGCTTCCGGAGGAATTGCGCAGCGACTGGACAAAAGTTGCCGAAGAGTTTAACAACCTGTCCGAACAGCTCAAACCGCATGGCATGTTGGTGGGCTATCATAACCACGATTTTGAATTCCAGCCGGTCGACGGCCAACTGCCGTGGGACGTTTTTGCGCAAAACACCAATCCCGAAGTGATTTTGCAGCTCGATACCGGCAACTGCGCGCACGGCGGCGGCAATGCTTTAGAGACCTTGAAACGATATCCGGGTCGTGCTACGACCATTCATTTGAAAGAATACTCGGAATCGAATCCCAATGCCATAGTGGGTGAAGGTGATATTCCCTGGCAAGAGGTGTTGACGTTTTGCGAAACTGAAGGTGGCACCGAGTGGTACATTATTGAGGAAGAAAAAGACGTGTATCCGCCGCTGGTGGCTGTGGAAAAGTGTTACAACAATTTTCAGGCGCTAAAGGCTTAGCGCGGATACATTGCCCATATAATTATCGAATAATCACTGGCCCGGTGGTGGACCGGACCAGTGTGCTTTGATCCTACCCTCCCATTCTTTGGCACTCTCTTGCTCGGTCTATAAAAAAAATTTCGCACATATTTTGGCGTGTCGATTATACCGATACAATCGATTGTCAGGACTATTACTCAAGTCGATACGTTTGCACCGTATTGGTCACGTCTTTGCGAAAGATTTGTCCCTCGGCATAGCTTTCTGTACCGCCCAAGATATACACCTTGTTATTCAACACAACCGCATTGGTAGAGTGTCGCGGCCACTTTATAATTTCGAGCTCGGTCCAGCTATCGGATGCAGGATCGTACTCCCAACTGGCATCGGAGACGCGATATTGATCGTGCTCGAAGCGTTTGAATTAGTAGCACACCTTAAAGGGCTGATGAAAAACCCTGTCAGGGTTGATATTGATCAATATATTGTACTACGCATCTGCCAATATACCCACATTTAGATTAGTTTGGGCGCAAAACCCTGAAAG
>CAYPZM010000458.1:0-4130 GCA_964414825.1 uncultured Cytophagia bacterium
CTGTACATTCCGGAAACCATGTATTTCTGGGGTACCTACAATACCAACAACTGGGGATGGGGCAATACGGATAATATCCCAACCAATCCGTGGATTCGCCGTGATTACAATGCCACGATCGAACTGGTTACGATGATGCTTGACTATTACGATCTCACCCAAAGCAAAGCTTTTGCGCGCGATACGTTGCTGACCATGGCATCCGAAACCATAGATTTTTTCGACAAGCATTACGAACGCGATGAACATGGCAACATTTATTTTTATCCGGCACAATCGTTGGAAACCTGGGGCGATGCTGTGAATCCCGCGCCCGATATTGCGGGCTTGTGGTTCAACATTCAGCGGCTGCTAAAATTACCGGAAACGATTTTGACGCCTGAATTGCGCGAACAATGGATCCGCGTGTTCAACGAATTGCCCCCGCTGCCTATTGGAGACGATGATGGCAAGCGCGTGTTGTTGCCGGCGTATGAATACGGGGATAATCGAAATTCCGAAAATCCCGAACTCTATTCCATTTTCCCATACCGCTTGTATGGGCTCGGTAAACCGGATTTGCCAACGGCTGTGCACTCGTTTCTGGTCAATAAAAATCCGGGCAATGAAGGCTGGCGGCAAAATTCAATTCATGCAGCATACATCGGACGGACTTTTCGCGCTAAAACATTTGTCGCGGAAAGTTTTGGCAACTGGCATGACGGCAGCCGATTCCCGGCATTTTTTGGTCCGAACTTTGACTGGATTCCCGATCAAGATCACGGCAGTGTCGCCGCTATTGCATTGCAGCGTATGCTGTTGCAGCCCGAAGGCAAGACCATTCGCTTGCTTCCTGCTTGGCCGAACAACTGGAATGCGGAATTCAAATTGCACGCGCCATTCGAAACTCTGGTAGAAGGTGTGGTGCAAGACGGAGAGCTGGTTGAGTTGACCGTTTCTCCTGAAACCCGCGCAGCCGATGTAATCGTCGGTATGCCCTCCTGGCAGGTGCTGCCCACAGCCGAACTGCAATTGACGCACTGGCAAATCGCGACAGAGCAACCCGCAGATTCCTGGATGTCACCTGAGTTTGATGATACGAATTGGCAAGAGCGTCCGGGAGCGTTCGGCTCCATGGATTCATCTGCTGTGACGATTTTGACCGAATGGAATGCTACCGATTTGTGGCTGCGAAAATCGTTTTATTTCGAGGAGCTAACTGACGATCAAGTCGAAAACTTGCAGGTATTGATTGCCCTCGCCGGCAAAGCCGATATCTACCTCAACGGCGTTTTGGCAGCGGAATTGGAATCCACTCAAGCCGACTATGCCGTGCATGCTCTGTCCGACGCAGCGCTTTCGGCCATTAGCCCAGGCGGCATGGTGACGCTTGCCGTGCATTGTGAGAAAACCGGGGATGTGCAACTGTTCGATATGGGCATGCAAGTTTCAGAGTCGACCTTGAGTGAAAAAGCATCAATAGAATTTGGCCAGCGCTACGAGGCCTACGACTCTACTCCGGATGTCGAAAATCCTGAGGCCGGCTGGGATGTTCGTGCCTCAGGCTCGGATGAAGGATTTGTTGTGGAAAATGGAACGATCTCTTTTTCTGCCCCCGATCCGGCGCAGCAGCTCTACTTTCAACAACGGACGGATGAAACCCAGTGGGTTTCGCTTATTACTCCCCAAACTCCGTTCACCGTTGAAGTCAAAGCTCGCGTAACGCTAGGAACCGGCCGTTTTCCGGGCCTCACACTTTTGCTGGAAAATGGCGCCACTCGAACCTATTTTTGTATTACTCCGGATGCTGTGTTATGGAATGGCAGCGGTGAACTGGACACGCTGGCAGCGAATGTGGACAACGTGACGGCCATGCACGCGTTTCGTTTTGCGTACGATCCCATTCGGACCACGTATTCCGTGTGGCGGGATACGACTCAACTGGGCAAAAATTTGGGTGCTAATGTTAAATCATCGCGAAATATAATTACCATTGGCGACTCGGACCGCAATTCCGCATGTGCCGCTGAAATCGACTGGATTCGTTGGGATGCCGGCGGCGCGTACAAACCGGATCCGTTAAATACATCCGTGGATACGCGTCAGCAGCCGTATCGCTTTTGCTTGTATCCAAACTACCCGAATCCGTTCAATCCCTCCACCACAATTCGGTTTGAATTGGAGAAACGTGCGTTTACCGAGCTGACCATTTATAATGTGAGGGGGCAGCGGATACAGTCCTTGCTGAAGAAATCGCTGGATTCGGGTGTGCATCAAGTTGTTTGGGAGGGCACCAATCAAAATGGAGTTCCAGTGGGTTCCGGTGCCTATTTTATACGCTTGGAGTCCGGATCACATACGGCTATTGAAAAGTTGCTTTTATTAAGATAATCCAAGGGCGTCCGAGATATTTATACCGGATGGGGAGTGGACGGGACATTCGTCCAAGGTAGATAACCGTCAGCAAAATGAAAAAAGATCGTCCGGGATATTTATCCCGGACGGGCCATGATCTGGGACATTCGTCCCAGAGAGAATTACGCCACGGTAATGTCCTCATCCAAATAAACGTCCTGCACCGCATTCAACAAATCGATTCCTTGATCCATCGGCTTTTGAAACGATTTGCGTCCGGTGATCAACCCCATGCCGCCGGCGCGTTTGTTGATGACCGCCGTGCGCACCGCCTGTGCAAGATCGTTTTGGCCTTTTGAGGCGCCACCCGAATTGATCAAACCGGCTCGTCCCATGTAACAATTTATGACTTGATATCGAGTCAGATCAATGGGATGATCGCTGGTCAACTCCGAATAGACCCGTTCATCCGTCTTGCCAAAATCCACAGCCGTGTAACCGCCATTGTTTTGCGGCTGCTTTTGTTTGATAATATCCGCTTCTATTGTAGCGGAAAGGTGATTGGCCTGACCGGTCAAATCCGCCGACACCTCGTAATTTTTGTCTTTTTTGAAATTGGAATTTCGCAAATAGGACCACAATACCGTCACCATTCCTAGACTGTGCGCGTATTGAAAGGCCTCGGTGATTTCCTGAATTTGCCGGTTGCTTTCCTCGGAGCCGTAGTAGATGGTGGCGCCCACTCCTACGGCGCCCAAATCAAATGCCTGGTCCACGGAGGCAAACATAATTTGATCGTACGAATTCGGATAACTCAAGAGCTCGTTATGGTTCAATTTGACGATAAACGGAATCTTGTGCGCATATCTCCGCGCTACAGCTCCCAAAACGCCAACCGACGAAGCAACGGCATTGCATCCGCCTTCAATCGCCAATTTGACGATATTTTCAGGATCAAAATAAATCGGATTGGGAGCGAATGATGCGCCGGCCGAATGCTCGATGCCCTGATCTACCGGCAAAATCGAAAGATAGCCGGTTCCCGCCAATCGCCCTGAATTGTAAATGGTTTGCAAGTTGCGCAACACCGCAATGTGGCGATCGGACTGTTCCACAACGCGCTCGATAAAAGTTGGTCCGGGTAGATACAATTGATCTTTAGGAATGGTTTTGCACTGATGCGTGAGCAAGTCTTTTGCTTCATTTCCTAATAATTTTGAAATAGTTTCACTCATGAAAAAGCCTCAATTCGATAGATTTAGAAAACGCCTCGCGCCAAGTCGCCTTACCACAGCGCAAGGCAAGTCATATAAAAGGTATCAGGACTTTTGCAATCCTGACGTTACGCCGCCCAAAGCTCTTCAATCTCTTTTGGCATTTCAGAGCGCACGTCACTCATTTCACCTTCGGTCACTTGATGCTTGAGCACATCCAGCGTCGCTTTTGTTGCTTCCAGCGGATCTTGGCCCTGAGGCAGCGTTTGCGAAATGCGATTGATGAATTCATCTTTGCTCTTTATTCTGACAGGTTTTTTGTTGGGCGACCAACCGTTGTAGTACACACCGGCAATCAATAGTGGCAATTGCGCACCGAAATCGACGGCTTCATTTACGCTCAGTCGATCGCGCAATGTGTGCAAGACAGCCCGCAAGACCACGAATGCCTCTTCTTCGTCCCGCAAATTAAGATGTTTTTGCAGATCTCGGAGCCATTGCTCGGTGGTTTCTTTGGACCTTGCAAAGCTCTGTATGTTCATAATATTCATAATATCCTCCTTGAGTTGCTTTCTATATTTC
>CAYPZM010000459.1:0-4122 GCA_964414825.1 uncultured Cytophagia bacterium
TTTTTTAGCGTTTACGGCGCAATACCGTTACGTATGCTCGCGCATGGACCAAAATTGTAATCATATAACGAATTCATCTAATACACTGTGTCAGATTTTATACAAAAACTTAAAGCTGCGCGAAATTGAACACGACCTTGATCTATTTCAAGAAATGAAAGATAGGAGCGAACCTCCACCTTTTCTCTGCCAAACCCCGCAGACTAGTAATGCTAGTCGACATATGCCAATGTTTATGGCCGATCGCCGCAAACATTTCCTTTTTTGCAACTTTTCGGCACGGTTTTAATATACAACAAACTGCGAGGAATGCGTTCCAAAAACCAGGTTAAAAATGCGGTTACATCAATTTTATCGGATAAAAAATATTGCAACTTTTGCGCATGATCTGTTGCCTGAAAAAATGCAAGAATATCGGATATATCGCTCTCGGCCAGTGTCGCTTTTTGCCATAAAAGTCCGGCCTCTTCCTCCTCGGCACAATAACCAAGCGTCAGCGGACTGACAAACACGGACGGCGTTCCCAAACAAGCGGCTTCCGATGCTGTGGTGCCGCCTTCACCAATGTATCCTGATGCATAATACAACACATCATGTAAAGCTTCCGGCGGCGTTGGCAATACATACGGTTTCAGCTCTTTTGGCAGTTCGGCTTCAGAGGAAATGAATACGCGATAGTACGGCTCCAACTCCCGGACGAGATGCTTTTTGGCTTCCAGGCTCAAACCGGCTTTGCCCACATCATGAAAGGCTTGCCAGGCCACAAAACGCAGGACCACGAATTCTTCATCAAGGGAGAGGCCCATCGTCTGCTTTATCGTGGGGTTCGGCGTAAAACGCCCCGGAAACAGATAGGCCAGTTCATGATTTCCGGCGTACCGAATCTGTCGCGTGCCCCAGTTTTTGCGGTAGGCCTGTGGCGTCAATATCCAGGTAGCAAACGGCACTGTCACATAATCCAGCAAGCGGCGGTGTTCGGTATCAGCAAAGGCAATGTGCGTAATTCCAAGACATGCGCACACCCAACTGCTGTGCAGTGATAACGTGCTCAAAATAAAGGTTGGCTTGAAGCGAACAACAAGCCTAAAGAAGCGAACCAGATCGATCGGTACAAATAAAAGTTTTCGAGCCAGGCCGCGTTGCGTTTTGGAAAACATCCGGTACGGAAGGTGCAGATGAATCAGCAGCGCCTCGGTGACGTCTTTGTCTTTGGCGGCAAATAAAATGTGCCAGCCGCACGCTGACAGCTCTCGGTACAGATATTTGAAATGATGAACTTCTGCCGGGTGACAGACATCGATCAGTATGCGACGACGCCGGCGTTTCATCGTTTGTACATTTTGCATTTCATATGCGCAACACGCGCCGGCCATGCGATACAAATTGCCGCACCGGATTCGAACTGTCCAAATCCACTTTTTTGCGACGCGATTTAAATCGAAGGTAGTGAAGTTTCTGGCTAGCCTTTTCGCGCACGCGCAAATCAAATCGCACTTTGGCCCAGCGGGATTTACCAGTCGCACCAGTCTGCTCGAAAAATTGATTTACAATAAAAGTAGCAAGCTTTCGCGATGGATTATCGACCGTACGGAGAATGGGTTGCGGGAGATGCACATCCCACAAGAACTCGACCATCAGCGCCCCAACAAACAGCATGCGGCCAATGCCCTGCTGTTGCAATTTCTGAACGACTCTGGCATAATCCAGATCCGGAAAGCGCTCGAAAAACAGCGCCAGGTCCATCAAAGCGCTCAAATTCGACCATGACGATTTGGCGCCGTGAACACTCAGCAAAACCAACGTAACGGGCAGTGAGAATTGCGGCAATATGGCTTCATCGAATGGCTTGGCCTCCGGGATCAATTCTTCAGACGTAAACAGGTTTGTCACATACCCATCGGTTACGTCCCAGTGCAAGTCGAACAGGATTTTTTTTTGAGGATGAAACAACTCTAACGTATAGGCGTGTCTGGTGATTGAAAGATCGGGATGGGTGTGTAGCAGATGGCTTTTATACCCCACTTTGGATAGCAGATCAATGCCGCGCTTAACCTCTTGCCTGGGCAAAAACAAATCCAAATCGGCAAAGAGTCGATAGCCTGGCTTTTTGTAAAGCAGCGCGCCGAGCACTAAACCTTTAAACGCAACAGCCTCTATATCTAAACTCTGAAAAAACGACACAATCTCCACAAGCTCGCGAGCCGCGCGCACCTGTCGGGCGGATTGCTGTAGTACCAACCGCCGCAATTTCTCGCGCACCTCCTCCGGCACCGCTGAATTATCTTTAATCACCGAGTACAACAGCGGCGTCACACGGTGCGAATGCGCAATGTTCAGCAGTGTCGCCCAATTTATGCGATGGTGCGCATGTTCCTCCCAGGATCTATCCTGCAGATAACAATTCAATAGTTCAATGAGGTTTTCAAATTCAGGGTTTGAAGGCATGACATAATTTATAAAGCATAGGTGAGATTTTCAAAACGGTAACAAAGGAATCGGGACGTAAAAGGCAGACCGCAGTCGGCAGACCGAATTGCTAACTGCGGACTGCGGTTTGCCGACTGCATTTCATTTCTTCACCGCTTAAAAAAGGCAAACAAAATCCCCACAATGACCGCAACCTGGCCAATCCAAAAGATGAACATCCACTTGATGAGCTCGGCTTTATGGGAGCTGGCCCTGGCATCCGAATCCGCTATTTTTTGGGATAGCATGATATTCGAATCAGCAATTGTTTGGGACAGCTTGATTTCTGAATCCGCTATTTTGCCCGTCAGTCTCACTTCCAATTGCGAAATTTCTTGGCTTTTGGCTTTTGGCTTTTGGCTTTTAGCTGTTAGCTTTTAGCTGTTAGCTTTTAGCTCTTAGCTGATTGGTTGTTAGCTTTTAGCTGTTAGCTTTTAGCTGTTAGCTTTTAGCTCTTAGCAGATTGGTCGTTCTCATCTCCGGCCTGCCGACTGCCGTTCCCCCGTCTCCGGCCTCCTTTCTTCATCTCCTTCGCTACCAACGACAAATCCTCATAATGACACCCTATTTCAGGTCCCAAGGACGCAATCTCTTCCATGATGCGGGGCTCAAAACTCTCTTTCACAATGCGAAAATAATACGTCCCTCGCACACCCGAATCGTGCTGCAAGCGTGCAAAGGCCAACGACTGCTGCGGCCGTTTGTCCACATCATGCCGCAGTACAACGCCCGTATCCGGCGCCTTTTCAACAAGGGACGCAAATGTGAACGTGAACGCTGACAACTGCTGCAGCACGGTTTGATAAATTTTCAAGTGAAATCAGACATAAAAAAGTGTGGCACAATCAGAAAATCCCAATCTCTGTTACCGTTTGTACGATAAAACGCTTAACGTCAGCCCATTCGGCAGGTTGTATCATCCGTGGCATCGGCTCATGCTCCGCATCTTGAAAATAAACAAGAGACTTGAATAAATGATAATGCTGACTCACCCCCTCACCATACTTTTCCGAATAAGCCGCTAAAAGTTCGGTGAGATTCAAACGCTGCAATAAAAAATAAAAATCGATGAAATTTTTTTTTGCACCCCGTCCGGAAATCGCCGATAGTTTCATGAGCGCGATATCAAAAATATCAGCCACTTTTAAAAGGTGTAGTGAATGTAAGGGCTTTAAAACGGGATAGCGATAGCGTAAAAATGACAGTTTGACGCCGTCAAGAGAACCATGGATCGTATCACGCCCCTCTTCAAACAAATCAAAGTGCCCAAGATCAGATAAATGGCGCATGAGGTTGTGATTGTTAAACTCGTCCCGGGAGAAAAAATCAAAATCAATAGAAATCCGATGCCCGATATGCAACGCCAGCGCTGTACCGCCGACAAGGTAAAATGATCCCAGCCACTCCTGACCGGCCAGGTTTTCCATCAGCGTTCTCTGAGACGGGGGCAAGACCTCATAAAAATAGTGATTTTTCAACTCATCATGATGTTCCAAAAGTTCCTGGTCTTTTCGCTTAGATTCCGGCTATTGTGAAGGACGTTTTTTATGCGCGCCCGGTTCGTATGATCGAATAGCCATCGCACCGCATCGTCATCACCAAAGTTTAAAATTCGTTCGATAATAAATTGATGATGCTCTCGCATGGATAATTCTT
>CAYPZM010000460.1:0-4062 GCA_964414825.1 uncultured Cytophagia bacterium
AATTTTTATGCCTGTATTATAAATACGTTTCCGCATAGATGACTCGGTCGAGCCAAACTGTCCTTTAAAATAATAGGCTTG
This sequence comes from uncultured Cytophagia bacterium, assembly GCA_964414825.1. GTDB lineage: Bacteria > Zhuqueibacterota > Zhuqueibacteria > Residuimicrobiales > Krinioviventaceae > CAYPZM01. The sequence continues at coordinate 82 of CAYPZM010000460.1, forward strand.
CAATAATTTCCACAAGGCTTCATGCTGAAGGGAATCACTGGAGCTTTGTTCGAGAACATCTTTATAAAGCGAAATGGCTTGATTCACATATGTAGTATCCGCTAAAAGTTGCTCCGCATCAAAATTTTTGTTGCGAAGTTGAAACAGGCTATCCGCTCGTTGCAATTGTTGCGACGCAATCAGCGTTGTGGACATAGTGAAAACCAGGGCAAATGCAAAAAATAATTTCATCGAAACCTCAAACTAGGAGAATGAGAGGATGTTTGCAGACAAAGATATAATATGATATTAACAGGTGATTAATTTTCTTTTAACAGATTCTTAATAAACTGTTCTACCGGGTGCCATCAGCACGACAGCAACAACCAGGTGCGGCAATGTAATAAAAAATAAATTCGAATTCAATGTTCTTCAAGTTTATCCCGGTAATTATTTGCAAATTAGTGGGAACAAAAGATAACCTTTTCACATAAAACGAGGTGACCATCTTGTCATCAGCAGCAGTCAAAAATGACTGTATTGAAACTTTTACATTTTATTAGTACATTGGCTTTAATTCGTTACAACCACTCACCAAAAGGTACAAGGCTCATGAAAGCAAAACTATTCATTGGATTTCTTGTTGTTGGATTTTTAATTGTTCAATGTGGCAAAGACAACGGTGTTGAACCCACGCCTTCCGCAAAAATTCAGGGAACCGTCTCGTTTAGCGGCGATTGGCCGCAAGCGGCCGAGGAAGTTCGCGTGGTTGCGGGAAAAGATTTTCCTGTAAAAGATTTTGATGATTTAAAACAGAGCGAAAACATTTCTAGTAATGGATCAGCTACTTATTCTATCGATGTGGAATCCGGAGAGTATAAATTTGTTGGCGTCGCATGGAAAGCTCAAGGCGGTGAATGGAGTCTGGCCAGCATTTGCGGCGTGCATACAAGCGATTCCGAGTTCAAAGCACCGGAACCGGTTATGGTAGGCGATGACAACCCAAGCGTTACCGGAATCGACATTTCCGTGGATCGTTCACAAGCGCAAGTCTATAATGGAGCAAAAATAGTCGGTAGCATTGAGCTTCAGGGCGCCTGGCCGAATGAATATACATCTGCGATGGTCATAGCCTCACGTAAAGATTTGATTTCCGAACCCTTTACATTGCTCGACCTCAACATGGGGACGGCATTGGAACGCGGCGAAACTTCAGCCGAGTATATGGTCAGTACGCCTGCCGGAACGAACCGCACTATTGGCATTGCGTTTCTCGACAACACAGGTCGATTGACGCAGGAAGCGGTCTATTTTGCACAAAACAACGGCGGATTGGTGGTGAACGAGCAATCTATTAGTGACAATCAAACTGTAAATGGCCCGGACTTTTCCGTGAAATTGGGCTCTGTTACCAGCGGCATTCAGGGCACGGTATCGTTTGTTGGCAATTGGCCAGCACCGGCAACAGAAGTTCGGCTTATCACCGCAAAGGTGTTTCCGCCGGCAATTGATGAATTGATCATTGGCGAAGAGATTTCGCCGAACGCTACAAATCACAAATATACATTTTACCTGGAGCCGGATGCTTACAAAGTCGTTGGCGTCGTCTGGCGTGCCGAAGGTACGGAATGGGATTTGATGAGTATTTGCGGCGCCTATTTTGCCGGTGAGGATTCGTTGGCGCCATCAGAAGTCATGGTTCCCAACGAGGACACGATTGTTAAAGACATCAATATCGTGGTAAATCGCTCAAAAGCGCGTAAAATCACGGAAACCTATATTGAAGGTAATCTAAACTTTGCTGGCACCTGGCCGCAAGAGTTTACCGAAGCCCGTGTTATTGCGACCACGAAATTTCAAATCTTCCCTCCCATCCTGCCGACCATGTTAGACCTGGCGTTTAGCGATCCTATTCCTGCAGGATCAGTACAAGCCAGTTACAAGATGCGCGCCTTTCCGGGCACATTTGCCGCCATTGGCGTGGTCTTTTTTAAAGGCGAGGAGCAGCTCACTATTGATGACATTTTATATTCGCTGGATGTTGACGGCTTGAATCTTGAACCGTTTACGGTAGAAGAAAACACGGTGGTTTCGGGGAAAAGTTTTGATATAACGTTTTGATATTTTTAGGGATGAATGTCCCAATGCAATTTTCGGGCGGGATGTATGTCCTGCCCGATCGATTATCATAAAAAAAGCCGCAGTGTACGAAAACTGCGGCTTTTTTTATAAACTGATAAAATCGATTACTTTAAAAACGTTTCATAAATCGGGGCATAATCTTTACGAATTTTTTCTTCGGACAAGCCGAATTTTTCCAAATCGTATTTGTGTTTGCTTTTGTAATTTCGTTGCTTTTCGGCTGTGGTTTTGATGGTTTCAACCAGTTCATCCGAAGGCGTCACCTCGACAAACTCCATAATTTCGTTCATCAAATTGTCAAAGTCGGTCATGACGCGATCGTAGGTGACAATTTTAACGCTCTCTTTGGGAATCTTGCCACTCACATAATCTTCATAAAATCTTAGACTGAGATCTAGAAAACCGTTATAAAGCCGGTCAATATAGCGTTGGCGTTTTTCTTCAGGCAAGCTCCAAAAGCCAAAGCGGCCATCCAATACGCCGGTTACCAGGCTCATTCCCGAAGGCACGGTGGACAGCGGATCGCGCACCATGTAAAGCATTTTGGCATCCGGGAATTTTTTCAAAAATTGCGGCACACGAACGGTGAGCGAAAACATTTTCGGAATCATGCGATTCTTTTTTTCGCCTATGAGATTGCGAATCCACATTTTCTCCAAATAAGCAAAATCACGCTCGGAAGTATCGCGGATACTCGGGTCAAACATGGATCGTAAATCTTCTTTGGCCCAGGCAAGAAAAAAACCATAGGCGAAAAAGCCGTCAAAAAAGCGGAAAAATAGCGCCGGATCATCGGTTTCAATGCCAGTCAAGCTGGTTTTATGCGCGGCAGAGGCGTGATGTTTGGCCGGGCTAAATTTTTCCAGGAGCGGTAAAATCGGTTTAAACAAGGTTTGGATGGTGAGCGACGGATAGAGCATTTTCCACAATCGCATACCCGTGCCAAAATTGTGATCCACCAAAAATCGCTGCAAAAACGTGGTGCCGCTGCGCGGATTGCCCACAATGACAATGGGCTTTTCGATTTTGACTTTATTAACTTTTGGGAAAAGCAGCCGGTCGAGCGCGAGGCCTATCGAGTTAAAAAGTCGAAGGGATAAAAATCCGATAATGGTGAAAAGAGGTGTAATCCTCCGGTTAAATGAATATGAAACGGCTCCCCACATTTTGAGCATACGAGAAAGCATTCTAATCCTCCTGCATTTTTTCCATTACCAGCGAATCATTGCAAATGCGACGGACAATCCGGCACCGGTTCCACCGAGGAGCAATAGGTCGCCACGTTTTAGTAATCCTTGTTTATTTGCATGTGCCAACACCATGGGGGTCGATGCGGCAATGGTGTTTCCCACAGTTTCAACAATGCTGACGGTCTTTTCCGGCGCAAAGCCATAATTAGCAGCCATTTCTACGGCACGGCCGGAGGCCTGATGCATAATCAGCCAGTCAAAGTCGCTGGGCTGAACATTATTTCTGCTGAACAAATGGTTCAAATTTTCACGAATCCGATCCCGCGCCATACGATAGACGCGCGTTCCCTGCATCTGGAACAGATTGTCTTTGGGCGAGGTTTTCGGATGATCGGGCGGATGTTTGGTGCCGGCGCCGCGAAATTCGGTAAATTCCGCGCCTTCAGGCCAGGTGTTCACCTCCCAATCGATATACGCACTCGATTCGCCTTGCGGAGTCGGCTCAATCACCGCAGCGGCTGCACCATCGCCAAACAATGACGCGCTTTCCGGCTCATCCATATCGCGGAACGGGGTTCCGGTTTCGGAAGACACGATGAGAATTCGTTTGAATGATTTTGTCGAAATCAGTGCCGCTGACGTGTTGAGCGCCACGACAAAAGAGAAAAAG
>CAYPZM010000461.1:0-4013 GCA_964414825.1 uncultured Cytophagia bacterium
ATTTAGAAGAATTTGATGAAATCGATAGGAAGCGATTGGAAAAATTAAAAGAACGATTATTGGATATTAATAAGAACGTGAAGGTAGAGATTCTATTGGCAAGAGGTAAACCAAGCATACAGATTGTCAAGGTAGCAAACGAGATTAAATCTTCCCTGATTGTTATGGGCAGCCAGGGTAGAGGATATGTGGAAGAGCTTTTTATTGGAAGTGTAAGCCATGTCGTTTGTCGAAATGCCAAGACTTCAGTTCTTTTAGTGCCATCTGACAAAAAAGAAAAAAGGTAAATAGAAATTATGGAAAAAAAAGAAAAAGCTGGTATTGGCTTCTTTGAGAAGTATCTAACATTGTGGGTAATTTTATGTATGGCAGTTGGAATACTGATCGGCAAGTATATTCCCGCCATTCCTGATTTTTTAGGACAATTTGAATATGCCAGAGTATCCATTCCCATCGCTATTCTCATCTGGCTGATGATCTATCCGATGATGATGAAAGTGGATTTTGCCAGTATCAAAAATGTGGGTAAAAATCCCAAAGGACTGTATGTAACCTGGGCTACCAACTGGCTGATCAAACCGTTTTCCATGTACCTCATTGCCTGGTTTTTCTTTTATGTGGTTTTCAAATCTCTCATTCCACCGGATTTGGCAAAAGATTACCTCGCCGGAGCTATCCTGCTGGGCGCTGCTCCCTGCACGGCAATGGTTTTTGTCTGGAGTCATCTGACCAAAGGAAATCCGGCTTACACGGTGGTTCAAGTGGCTACCAACGATTTAATAATACTCATCGCTTTCACGCCGATAGTGGCTCTGCTGTTGGGAATCGGCGGTATAACAATACCCTGGGACACACTGATTCTATCTGTTGTACTGTTCGTAGTAATTCCATTGACAGGAGGTGTGATCACCAGGTCAAGCGTGATAAAACACAGGGGGTTAGAATATTTCAATAATATCTTCATCACGAAATTCAACAACGTCACGATTGGCGGTCTGCTGTTGACTCTTATTATCATTTTTTCCTTTCAGGGAAATGTGATTCTCGCCAATCCGCTGCATATCTTGCTCATTGCTGTTCCGCTTACGATTCAAACCTTTTTCATATTTTTTGTCGCTTATTTAACTGCCAGAAAAATCCGTTTGTGTCATAATGTTGCTGCTCCAGCCGGAATGATCGGAGCTTCCAACTTTTTTGAATTATCGGTAGCGGTGGCAATATCATTATTCGGAACTGCTTCTCCCGTGGCGATGGCAACTGTGGTGGGCGTATTGGTGGAAGTTCCCGTGATGCTGACTTTGGTGAGGATTGCCAATAAAACCACCCATTGGTTTCCTGCAAAATTACATGAATAAAAAAATAAATAGAAATGCATGAAATGAACGAATTATTAATAGCTTTTCATAAATTGAACAAGGAAAACAAAATAGAATTTGTGAAAAAGATTACGCCTGATATGTGCGAAATATTCAATGATAATCCTCAAGAGATGATGTCTATATGTCAAAAAAATGAAGAATGATTGTAAAATGGATATGTCACAGATGATCTCCATGATGAATATGATGTCGAAATAATGAGATAAAACTCGAGAAAGTAATCATGCAAAAAAATCAAAAAAAGGAGTATAATAAAATGAACGTCAAAATTCTGGGCACCGGATGCCCCAAGTGCAAGTTTCTTGAAGAACGCGTAACCAAAGTCGCCGAGGACAATAACATCAATATTGAGATTGAAAAGGTGACGGATATCAATGACATCATGTCCTACGGCGTGATGATGACGCCGGGTCTGGTGGTTGATGGTGAGGTGAAAATCAGCGGCAAAGTGCCGGGCGAGGACGAAATATTAGGTTGGATTCAATAAGAGGCCGTATGGTTCATTTGGAAATTCAATATTTTATGGGCTGCCCGCATGCCGAAGAAGCGCTGCTGTTGATGAGCCGCTACAACGACCGGCATCCGGGCACGCGCATTACCATCGTCAAAATCAAGGATGACGCGCACGCCCGGCAGGTCGGCTTTCGCGGTTCACCCACCATTCTGATCAATGGCGCGGATATGGTCGGCGCACCGGCGCCGGACGATCCGCGTATGGCTTGCCGGTTTTATGCGGACGGCCTGCCGACGCTGGACGAGTTTGAAGTCATCGTGGAAAAAAAGATGCTGACGGACTGGCATAAAAAGAAAAAATAATAAAGAGGTTGATACAATGAAGCTATTAAAAGTAACTGTTTTGATGTGTTCCATCGCCATTCTGGGTTGTCGATCGGACGCAGAAACACAAAAGCAATCCGGGAACGCCGAAAAAAGCGGCGCTAAAATCACCTTTGTCGAACTCGGTTCTGTGAACTGTATCCCCTGCAAAGCCATGCAGCCGGTGATGGACTCTATTGAAAAAAAATATGGCGATCAGATCAATATCGTTTTTTACGATGTCTGGCAGGCAGACCAGAGAAAATATGCACAGGAATACAAAATCAAGTTAATACCGACGCAGGTTTTTCTCGATGAGAACGGTAAGGAAATTATGCGGCATGAAGGATTCTTCCCTGAAGCGGAAATAGACGCCTTTTTGCAGAAACAGGGACTCGTACCCAAAAAGGAAACATCATCGTGATTCAGGATATCTTTGCGGCTCTCTCGACGGCATTGACGCAGTCGTTGTGGCTGGCCTTTGCGAGCGCTTTTGTTTGGGGGATACTGAGTATCTTATTGAGCCCCTGCCATTTGTCCAGCATTCCGCTGGTCATTGGTTTTGTCATGCAGCAGGAGAAAAAGACCGTGGCGCGGGCGTTCACATTTTCGCTGGTGTTTTCGCTCGGCATTTTGGTCTCCATCGCGCTCATCGGCATCATCACCGCGTCACTGGGCCGGCTCATGGGCGACCTTGGCTCGGTCGGCAATATTGCCGTCGCTGTTGTCTTTTTTGTCGTCGGTTTCTATCTGCTTGATATCATTCGACTCGATTGGTCGTTTGGGCTCAAAGGCGGAAAAAGAAAGGGCTTGCTGTCAGCCCTGTTTCTGGGACTGGCCTTTGGAGTCGCGCTGGGACCGTGTACTTTTGCCTTTGTGGCGCCGGTTCTGGGTGTGGCGTTTGCCAAAGCGCAGACCTCATTTGTCGCCGCCGTGTTATTGATTTTATTTTTTGCTCTTGGGCATTGCGGCGTCATTGTGTTTTTCGGCACCATGGCGCAAAAGGCGCAGCAGTATTTAAACTGGACATCGGAGAGTTCAAAAGTTCTTTGGGTAAAGCGGATGTGCGGCGTGCTGATTATGGCCGGGGGTGTGTATTTATTGGTGACATCATTATGATGGCAGGATGGATCACAACAGCACCCGGGAATGTGCCGCACAGATTTTAAAATGCATAGCAGATAAAAATCCATAGTGCACGAGTGACCCATCCTGCTATTCCACAACTGGGGTGGATTTTGTTCTGTTTCTCACTTTTTTAATAATCGTTGGTGTGAGCGCAAAAAGGCCCAACAACACAAAAGCCAGCAGAATTTCAAACGACAGCAGATCTTTGGGCGAGTTGATGTCGTTGAGGCGGCTGCCCATAAAGGTGTAGACGAACGAGCCCGGGAAAATACCGACGGCGGTGGTCCACGCATAGGTGCGCAGCGGAATGTTGGTCAGGCCGGCAAACAGGTTGATCATCCAGAACGGGAACAGCGGGATAAAGCGCAGCGTCAGCAGGTAGCTGTAGCCGTTCTCCTTCAGCTCTTTGTTGAATTTGGCCAGCTTGTCGGCGTATTTTTCCTGCAATTTAGCGCCGACCAGATAGCGCGCGAACAAAAAGACGGCGATGGCGCCGGATGTGGCGCCAATGTTTACATAAACCGCGCCGAGCACCGCGCCAAATACAAAGCCGCCGGTGAGCGTCAAAATGGTGGCGCCGGGGATGGAAAACGCCACGCTGACAAGATAGACGAGAATGAATAAAACGACACTCCAGATATAATTGTCATGCACAAACGCCAGCAGGGCGTTGCGATTGGCCTTGAGATT
>CAYPZM010000462.1:0-3990 GCA_964414825.1 uncultured Cytophagia bacterium
AATGGCCCCTCGCCGCAAAGCCGGACATCGTACCCTGCAAAAGACGGAGATGAAAAAGAGGTTGAGATTACGCCCGATGAAAATGCCGAATTTTCCGCGCTCGTGTTCAAAACTATTGCCGAACAACATGTGGGCGAGCTTTCCCTCATTCGCCTCTTCTCGGGCTCTTTAAAGCCGGGTGACGAAGCAGTCAATACCTCACGAAAAATCACAGAAAAAATTGGCCAAATTTATACGTTAAATGGCAAAAATCGTGAAGAAATCAGCGGTCTAAAAGCCGGTGATATCGGTGCTCTGGTAAAGCTCAAAGACACCCACACGGGCAATACCTTGAGCAATAAAAAACGTCCCGTTCAATTTGCGCCCATTACCTTTGCCGAGCCTGTGGTACAGGTTGCTGTTGAGCCGCGCAGTAAAGGTGATGAAGAGAAAATTGGTAACGGTTTGCACACTCTTCATGAAATTGATCCCAGCTTTACCGTCTATATCGATCCGGAGCTAAAACAAACAGTGGTATCCGGACAAGGCGAGCTGCACTTGACCATCATTCTGCAGCGCCTGAAAGAGCGTTACGGTGTTGATGTCGATCAAAAGAAACCCAAGATTCCGTATCGCGAAACTATTACATCAAAAGGTGATGAAAGATATCGTCACAAAAAACAATCCGGTGGCGCCGGGCAATTTGCCGAGGTGTGGATGCGCGTTGAGCCTCAACCGCGCGGAGAAGGCTTTGAATTTGCCAGCGAGGTTGTCGGTGGTGCCATTTCTTCGGTGTTTATTCCGTCAATTGAAAAAGGAGTTAAACAGGTTCTGACCGAAGGCGCTATTGCCGGTTACAAAATTGTCGATGTTAAAGCTATTGTTTATGACGGCAAAGAGCACCCAGTGGATTCTAAAGATATCGCATTTCAAATTGCCGGTCGCCATGTGTTCAAAATGGCGATGCAAAAAGCAAAACCGATTCTACTGGAACCGATTTACAACGTTGTGGTCAAATGTCCGGAAGAGAGCATGGGCGATGTGATGGGCGATCTGTCCACACGCCGCGGCCGAATTGGCGGTATGGAAGCGCAAGGCCGTTTCCAACTGGTGAAAGCGCAAGTTCCATTGGCCGAGCTGCATGATTACGCGACCAAATTGCGCTCGATTAGCGGTGGTCGTGCGACCCATACGCGCAGTTTTTCGCATTACGACCCGGTTCCCAAAGATGTGGAAGCCAAGGTCATTGCCGAGAGCAAAGAGGACGAAGAAGAATAAGCTAGGAACGCCCATCGAGACTGTCGAAAAAGCTATAAACCAAGTCATGCCTGCGGAGGCAGGAGGTTGCAGAATAGAGTATAAGGATAGTTAGGAAACAAAAAAAGTCACCCCGGAACCGCGCTTCCCAGCGGTGTCCGGAGTCTATTTCGAAAAAGTGCATTCCGCCTCCGCGGGAGTGATGTGGGAAACGTGCTTTTGGGACTTTCAACAGCCTCGACAAGATTATATTAAAAGGGTACGAACCGTACCCTTTTTTATTAAAACTGCAAAGGAAAACGAATGGACTATATGTGGGCGCCCTGGCGCATGGAGTACATTTTATCCACCAAATCCAAGGGATGCATTTTTTGTGACAAACCCCGGCAAAAAAACGACCGGGAGAATTTGATCCTGTTTCGTGGTGAACGTTGTTTTGTGATTATGAATTTTTACCCCTACAACAACGGCCATTTGATGGTGGTGCCCTATTGTCATGTCAGCAACCTTGAGGATTTGACGAGTGAAGAGCATGCGGAATTGATGGCACTGCTTGCGAAAAGCAACCGGGTTTTGAAATCGGCTGTGAATCCGGATGGATTTAATATTGGCATGAATTTAGGAAAAGTGGCGGGTGCCGGAATTGATGACCATCTGCATTTTCACATCGTGCCGCGCTGGAATGGCGATACCAATTTTATGCCGGTACTCGGACATACCAAAGTGTTGGCTCAGGCATTGTTTGAAACCTGGGATTCGCTGCAGCCGCTGTTTTCTCAGGCTTGAATAACTTTTCGGTTCACTCTTCGGACTTTATTTGATTCCAAATTGCGTCCATTTCCAGCAAATCCGAATCCGACATGGTGCGGCCTCGCTTTTCGAGTTCACCTTCCACTCGTTTAAATCGCCGTTCAAACTTTTCGATAGTGGATCGCAACGCATCTTCGGGATTTACTCGTAGAAATCGCGACATATTGACGATTGTAAACAGCAAATCCCCCAATTCATCTTCAACCCTATCAGGATCGCCCAAATGTATCGCTTCTTTGAGCTCATCCACCTCTTCGTTCAACTTTTCCCACACCGGCTCCACCTCGGGCCAATCAAATCCAACCGCCGCGGCCTTGCCTTGCATGCGATAGGCGCGCAATAGAGCTGGCAACTGTTTAGGCACGCCATCGATCGCGGATTTCTTGCCTTCCTTGTGCAGCTTGCTCTTTTCCCATGCAATCGTCTGTTCGGCGGAGGTGTTGATCACCTCATCACCGAATACATGCGGATGGCGGCGCACCAGCTTTTCATTTATTTTTTCAATCACATCGTCAATTGTAAAATATCCGGCCTCGGCAGCCATTTGGGCGTGAAACACCACTTGCAACAACAGATCACCCAGTTCACCGGCCAGTTCATTATAATCATTGTTATCAATGGCCTCAATAACTTCATAGGCCTCTTCGAGCAAATGCTGGCGCAGGGATTTGTGCGTCTGCTCCTGGTCCCACGGACAGCCGCTTTCGCCACGTAGCATGGCCATTATCTCAATCAATCGTTCAAATTTTTCCTGAGGTTGCACTTGAGCTCCTTTAGCATCTTTAAAGAAAAAGCAAGGTAGAGATATTTTACCTGAAAATCAAAGTGTTACTCAAAAAAGCCGATTTGCTTCCGCAGATAAATCCCGGGAAAAACGAAACGTAGCCGCTGTCGCTTTCGCATCTATATATTTTAGCATAAAAAATGGAACTTGTCGTTTATTTACGCATTATTGGGTTGAGTGTAATTAAATTACGGTTTTGTAAATTTCTATTGTGGAAAATATTTATTTTATTTTGTATACTATAATTAGACCCATGATGGAAAACATGGCTATGAGGTAAAATTATGCAACTTTTAAAATTAGACAAACCGCGACAGTTTAAATTTAATACCTATTATTATAATCCGGCGGATGCGCTGGATGAGGATGAAAAGAAGCGCATAAAATTTCGGCGCATACGTCATTCCAAACAAGCGTCTAAAGCCAATCCGGTAAGACTGTTAGCTATTGTTATTATTTTGATTTTTGTGATTTTTTATTTGCAAAAAAAAGCAGTCATTTACGAAACAATAGAAAAGTCGAATACCATTCACGTTGAAGATATTGTCATAGTTGATTAAAAATCTCCGGTGTCCCGGCTCGTTTGCACATTATCAATTTAAGACTTTGAATAATATATCAAATTATTTACATTACAAATTGGTAATAAGATTACTGCCTTTTGGGCACATCTGTATTTTAGCATCGAATCGAGGACCAAAGCATCAAAACCAAAATGAAATACATATCAAAGGCTTGGCACGTCTCGCGTTTATTTATCCAGCGTATTGTCGATTGGTTTAACAAGCACAAAAAACAACTCAAATGGCGTTATGCATCTTTACCCATTCGGGATAAGCTGATCATCATCATCGGTATTCTGGTCATTGGTATGTTTTCTATTTTATCGTTTACCTTTTTTCAAAACGGCAAGCGGATACTAAACGAACGCCTTTCTCAAACCTGCGAGCTTTCGCTGCAACATGTCTCCAAAAGTATCAAAGACGATCTGCTTTTGTATTACAAGAACGATCTGGATCCCAATGCTCGCAGTGCGCCGCTCGGCACCATCCGCGAAGCCATTCTCGATGTGATTAGCGAGGGCATTGATGGACTCGAGTATGCCCAAGTTGTGGACCGTAATGGGCTGATCATCGCGCATTCAAAAAATGAATTGATCA
>CAYPZM010000463.1:0-3958 GCA_964414825.1 uncultured Cytophagia bacterium
TTCCGATCTCTTGGCATCGTTCTCCACACACGAGGAACTCAAAGGATTCGGAACCACCGGCTCGCCGCACAACTACTGCTTTGTTGATCGGCGTGTAGAACCAGGCTTGAGTTACGAATATCGACTGAGCAATTGCGATGTAAATGGCACTCGCGGCCCGGCCGTAACCTTGGCCATTGCCGTACAACCAAGCGCTGAAAACTTGCCTGGCGAATTTCACTTGTATCAGAATTATCCCAATCCGTTCAATCCATCAACGAACATTGTCTTTGATGTGGCGGAAGCGGATTTTGTTGAGCTCGCCGTGTACGACATGAGCGGCCGTTTGCAGGCTCTGTTGGTGGATGATTATCTGGAGGCAGGACGTCACAACAAGTTCTGGAATGCCGAGGAAAAACCGGCGGGTGTTTACCTGATTTCAGTGCGTGCTGGAACGTTTCGTATGACGAAAAAGTGCGTATTGCTTCGTTAGACAATTCGGTTAAATAATCGTCCAGCGCAACGCAAACAGTCGTTCGGTTTTGTGCTCGTGGCGCATGCGTTTCTCAATTTTGTCGATGAGTGATTCCCGCTTGCCCGAAATCGTATCCTCGACGTCGAAGAGCTGCGTGCGCAAATGCTTTTTTTGCCGCTCCAAGGACTTGAGTTCGGATTGCAATTTGTGCTGCTCTAAAGGATCTTGCGCCAGCCGTGCTTGCACAGACAAGCGGCGTATCTCTTTTTTTACGGATTCGAGGTCTTTTTCAACACCGAGCACCACATCGTCGGCCCAACGGTTAAGTTTTTCGATTTCGTCCTTGAAATAGGTCGCATTCAATTCCGCGGAGCGTTTGACCATGGCTTGAACCATTTCCGAGGTTAAAACTTCCAGGTGCTCGTCCTGCTTTTCCGGTACCTCGATGCGTTTAGCTACGGCGCCGCGCAGTTGGAAAAGATTTGCGCACAATTCCTGGTCCAGGGCTTTGCCACGGTCCGTCAAGCCGGCAAAAATTAGATACTCTTCGGGCTCGAACGAGTGGATTTCCAGCCGTGTCAAAATCAACCAGCCGCTTTGGCTGCGTAATTTTTCCAGCGGTGTGATTTTGTGCGGATGGTTGCCGATGTCAAAATAGACCTGCGCCGCCTCATGCTCGATATGTTTTCCTGATTGGATCACATACTCGCCCAACGGGTGCGCCAGGCGGTATAAAAATTCGCTGCTGGTCTCCGGCTGTGTTTTCGATACCATGCGGTAAAAGCCGGTTTTTATGTCGGGAAGCGGTGCGCGTTCCAGTTTGAAGGAAAAATCGCGGTTGTAAAAATTGGCCACATCGGAGAGCACATATTTGCTCAGCTCCCAAAACATCTCGCCGATGTGATCCAAATGCTCGCGCGTTTCGTCCAAATTGACTTTGAGGCGCGAGTGTACATCGCGGTCAAAATGCTCGAGTAAAATTCGCTTGATGTTGCTCATGCGGCTTGAAATACTCTCTTCCATCTCGCGTTGCAGCTCGCCAAATGCCAGCTCGATTTGCTCCGGGTGCCGGCAGTCCTCATAAATCCGGTGAATGCGGCGCTCAAAATCAATAGCATTGTCCAGAGCGCCCAGCACCTCATCCGAGGCGCCAAACACGCCGTTAAACAGATGAAATTTTTCATCCAGCAGTTCGTACACGCGGCAATCGGTTTCGTTGCGCTGATTCAAAAAGTTGATCACCACCACATCGTGCTGCTGGCCATAGCGGTGACAGCGACCAATGCGCTGTTCGATGCGCTGCGGATTCCACGGCAAATCGTAATTGATGATCAGCGAGCAAAACTGCAGGTTGATGCCCTCGGCTGCCGCTTCCGTGGCGATCATGATATCGGCCTGGTCGCGAAAAAACTCGACCAGCGCCGTGCGCATATCGATCACCTTCGAGCCGCTCACCCGGCCGCTTCCCTGGTTTTGCTCCGCCCAATTTTGGTAAATCTGCCGCGACTGCGCATCGGCGTTGCTGCCGTTAAACAGCACCACCTTGTCCTTAAAGCCCTTGGTCTCCAGCAGCCGCGCCAAATACTCTTGCGTACGGCGAGATTCTGTAAAAATGATGGCCTTGTGTTTGGCGCGCATGTTTTTCAATTCTTTAAATCCGATGTCCAGCGCCTGCAGCAGCGTTTGCGCTTTCGTGTCTACGCTAATGCTTTCCGCCAGGTGAATCAAATCGTCGAGCGCGTGAATTTCTTCGGCGAGCAGCTCGGGATCTACATCTTTGGGAGCGTTGCTGTTATCATCTTCGTCAAATTCTTCGAGATATTCCTCTTCCAACGCATCATCAAGTTGAAAGTGCTCCCACAACGATGAGACCTGCGCCCCCTTTTGTTTTTCGCGTAAACGGCCCACCAGCGTTTTTAGCGTGGCGGTGATGGCATAACACGACGACGCCAAAATTTTCCGCAGCACCAGGGTCATCAAGTGGCGCTGCGCGTGCGGGATGCTGTAAGTGTCCTCGCGCTGAATAAATTCCGTAATGCGATCGTACAGCAACTGTTCCTGCTCGGTGTTTTGATACGGCAGGGTCATGGAGCGCCGCTCGGTGTAGCGGATGTATTCGGTGACCTGGTTGCGCAGCGTGCGGTGACAAAATCGCGCCAGCCGGCCGCGCAGCTCCACGTGGCTGTCCGACGAGCTGATGAATTGCTTGCGGAACGATTCCGGGTCGCCAAAATATTGCTCGTCAATGATCGTGGCTAGGCCGTACAGCTCCATCAGCGAGTTTTGCAGCGGTGTGGCGGTCAACAGGATTTTTTTGCGAAACTCGAGCGCCCATTTGATGTTTTGCGCCAGTTTGTTGTTTTTTTTATAGACGTTGCGCAGCTTGTGCGCTTCGTCGATCACCACCAAATCCCAGTCAATGGTGCGCAGCCGCGCGCTGTGCATGCCGGCAAAATGGATGGAGACGATAAACACCGCGTTGTCGTCAAATGGATTGCCCTCGCCGTTTTCAAGGGCGGACTGGTAGGTGGGATTGTCCAGCACGCGGTTGGGCAGGTGAAATTTTTCGCGCAGCTCGTTGCTCCACTGCTTGCGCAGCGACGCCGGCGCAATGATGAGCAGCTTGCGTTTGCGCTCGGCCCAATATTGCGTCAGCAGCAGTCCGGCTTCGATGGTTTTACCGAGCCCGACCTCATCGGCCAAAATGGCGCCCTGCGACAATGGCGACTGAATGGCAAACAACGCCGCCTCAATCTGGTGCGGATTCAAATCAACGCACGCATCAAACAACGAATGCGTTAGTTTTTGCACGCCTCCGGCCGTGCGATGGCGCGTGATCTCGTGAGCGAAATATTTCGCATGAAACGGTGTGGACATGGATTCCTGTTGTTGTTAAAGCAAAGGAGGGCAATATACAAAAAATTTGCGTGGGGATTAAGGATTTTTTGGGGGAGGGAGAGATTAAAAAAATAAGGGTCAGCGATGTGTGGCCATGGCAACCGCGTAGAGACAGGGCATTGCCCTGTCTCTACAATAGGACAAAAATCCTGCGTTCCCACCGTAGAGACAGGGCATTGCCTTGTCTCTACGATGTTACAAAAATTTCGATCGTCCGGCATAGCCACGCCGAACGCGCACTATCTTTAATCGAATTCGCTGTCCTTGTGCATCTCGCGACCGGGATACATATCCTGGTCGATGACAGGTGCGGAGAGCAGGATGGGATCATCCCATCCTGCTCTCCAAATTTATCGCAACAACAAAAACTTGTTCGACAACACCCGATCCTCAAACTGCAGCCGGTAAACATACATGCCGGTGGCGGGTTCGAGTCCGGTGGCGCTGCGGCCGTTCCAGTGCACGGTGTGGCGGCCGGCCGGGAGGAATGTGATGCGGTATTTGTTTTTGAAATGTGTGGCCATTTTATGTTCCTCCAATTTTTACGTTTATTCAACGTAGAGACAGGGCATTGCCCTGTCTCTACAATAGGACAAAAATCCTGCG
>CAYPZM010000464.1:0-3957 GCA_964414825.1 uncultured Cytophagia bacterium
CCAAATTTTCTTTTTCAATGGTGCGCAGGACGTCCAAATATTCGGCCACATAGGTATGTGTATCCGGCTCGTTTTCGGTGCTTTCGCCCAGAATGTCCATGGTGGCCATAATGCCTTTTTGGTTCAACGACTTGACGGTTTTTACAGCGTGCTCGAGTTTATCTCCGGCGACATAAGGTTTTGCAAATAAACGAACAATAGGTTTGGGAACAACGGGCATAAAAAGAATAACGGCCTTGTTGAATAGCGACATAACCGAACCCTTTCTCTAATTTGGTTTGGCCCCTTGAAGAAAAATTCATGACTAAAATAATCGTTTTTCGCTTGAGAGTCAAGTATTTACAAAAAAAGTGGTGCGGCCCTGTTCAAACTTTCTATTGATTTTCAGACACGTAACAGTTATATTCATAAGATTTAAAAACAAGGAGGTCGCCCACGGATGGGCAAAATAATTTCAATCGCAAATCAAAAGGGTGGTGTTGGTAAAACAACCACGGCAGTGAATTTGGCTGCATGTTTGGCAGTGGCGGAATATTCTACGCTCATCGTGGATATGGATCCTCAAGCCAATAGTTGTAGTGGGCTGGGGTTTGATTCGCGCGAGTTGAAAAAAACCGTATATGATGCAATTATTAATGATGAGTCTGCTGAAGATATTCTGATCGATACGGAATTGTCCTATTTGAAATTATTGCCTTCGTCCATTAACCTGGTTGGTGCCGAAGTCGAACTGGTTTCCACCATTTCGCGCGAGTACAAATTATCGCGCGCTCTGGAGACGATTCGCGACCGCTTCAAATATATTATAGTCGATTGTCCACCCTCCCTGGGTTTATTAACCATAAATGCGCTCACTGCCTCCAACTCGGTACTTATGCCGATTCAATGTGAATATTATGCGCTCGAAGGCTTGGGTCAGCTTTTAAATACCATACGTTTGGTGCAAAAACATTTGAACGAAAAACTGGAAATTGAGGGTGTGTTATTGACCATGTACGATTCACGTCTCAATTTGTCGAGACAAGTAGCTGCGGACGTGCGCAAATATTTTGACGGTCGCGTCTTCGAGTCGGTCATTGCCCGTAACGTACGGTTGAGTGAAGCTCCCAGTTTTGGCAAACCCATTATTTTGTACGATGCCATTTCAAAAGGTACTGAGCATTACATGGCGTTGGCGGAGGAGATTTTAAGAAATGACGAACAGGAAAGCGCTGGGAAGGGGACTGTCAGCGTTACTTCCTGATGTCCCTGCTGAAAGCAAAGCCCAAGGTAGTATCCAATTTATTCGAGTTGACCGCATCGCTCCCAACCCGTTTCAGCCTCGCGAAACGTTTGATCACGAAAAATTAGCGGAACTGGCGCGCTCCATTGCCGAAAAAGGCGTGGTGCAGCCGATTACCGTTCGCGAGTACAATGGCGGATATCAGCTCATCGCCGGCGAGCGCCGTTTTCGATGCGTTCGCGAGCTGGGCATTGAACAAATCCCGGCTTATATCCTCGATGTCGATTCCGATGAAGAGATGATGGAATTGTCCATCATTGAAAATATTCATCGCGAAGATTTGAATCCTATAGACATCGCCAATAGCTACCGCCGCCTGGTTGAAGAGTGCCGACTGACACAAGAAGAAGTGGCAAAAAAAGTCGGTAAGGATCGAGCCACAGTGGCCAATTTTTTGCGCTTGTTAAAATTGCCGCGTCCCATTCAGGAAAGCGCGCAATCCGCCCAAATTTCCATGGGGCATGCACGCTCGTTATTGTCCTTGGACAAAACCGAAGATCAAATTACGCTTTGGAAAAAGATTGTGCGAAACAATCTGTCTGTTCGTCAGGTTGAACAGGCGGTTCGCAAGCTAAACGAGGCACCGCAAGAGAAAACGCAATCGCCCAAAACCACTGTGCGCTCTGCATTTGTTGAAGATGCAGAAAATCGGCTGCGCACGCGGCTGACGACCAAAGTTCAGATTAAATCAAAATCCAAAGGTGGCAGCATCGATATTGAATATTATAATGATGACGATCTTGATCGTATCATCCAGACCATTCTCGGAAATTAATGACGTTTGAAACTATTATTATGAATAAAAAAAATAAACATCGACAATATTACAGAATCCTGGTCATTCCCGACGATAAAGACGAGCCCAAGGCATTTAACGTGCCGGTGCGACGCCTCAAAATCTTAAAAATCCTTGCCGTTGTTTTGGCGGTTCACCTTCTTGCCGGGCTTGTGTTTTACGTGCAGTACTTTCGATTGCATAAAAAGCACAAAACTCTTTTGGTGGTCAATCAGCAATTGGAAGCAAACAATGCTCAAGTTAATAAATTGATGGCCGAATTTGAATCTCTTGAAAGTCATCAGGATCGGATCAACAAAGCCCTCGGCATCAATCATCGCAATGGCAGCGGGACGTCGACCGAGCTGATTATTCCGGAAGAAAATACAGCCGTAAATATTTTGCCAGATTACAGCAGTCGCACGGAGCGCCGAGTAGACCCGGCTGTAATTTTGCGCGAACGGCACAATTTTCTGCAACAATCCAAAACTACCATTCACGAATTTGAAAAAAGCGTGCCCACACTATTGCCGGTCGACGGTGTGTTGAGCGCCGATTATGAAAACGATACATCAAAAGGAGCCGCGCAGCACCGGGGAATTGATATTGCCGCGGACAAGGGCAAAATGGTCAAAGCTGCCGCCGAAGGTGTGGTGGTGTTTGCGGGGTGGACGTATGATCTTGGAAATTTAATTATCATTTATCATGGCAATGGGTTTTATACCTATTATGGCCACAATCAGCAAGCTCTTGTGCCGCGAGGGTCGCTGGTGACAAAAGGGCAGCAGATCGCGTTACTCGGAAACTCCGGAATTAGCTCGGCGCCGCATCTGCATTTTGAAATATGGAAAGATGGCGTCTCATTGGACCCCAAAGATTATATTTTAGCATTTGCTGACCTGTAACAAAATAACTAAAATGGAACGCGTATGAAAACTGATGCAAAATCTGGCGAATTGAGTACAATTCTTGGCAAGGGATCTGATTTTGAGGGAAAACTCAAAGTTGAACACACCCTGCGTGTGGACGGAAAATTTAAGGGTGATATCAACACATCCGATACTCTGATTATTGGCAAAGAAGGTGATGTGAACGGCAATGTGCAGGCCAAAAATCTCATTGTTGGCGGTAAAATGGATGGCACCGCTGACGTTAAGGATAAAATTGTACTGGAAAGCAAATCCGAATTTCATGGCGAAATGAAAACCAATAAACTCGTCATTGATGAGGGCGCTGTATTTGACGGTCGTTGTTCCATGAAAGAAGGCGAAAAACCCGGAACCTTTGGCCTAAAAGGTGTCACACAGCAGCCCGGTGCCGGTCAAAAATAATTTTGGAAAATCATCGCCAAAGAAACAAGGGTACCGGCCATTATATAGATTTGGGGTTACAATTTGCCGTGGCTATCGGCTTGGGCGTGGCATTGGGTTACTATTTGGACACCAAATGGAACACCACTCCCCTTATTCTAATACTCGGCTTGTTACTCGGCGCTGCCGCCGGCTTTTTGAATATTTACAGAGCTGTATTCCCCCCTTCTAAACGCGATGAAAACGATAAAGCATGAAACGATTTAGAGATAAATCGTTAGTATCCTTTTTTATAGCTGCGCTGTTGCTTTTTATAACCTCTTGTGTCGTGCTGCTTTTTGCACACCAACCCGATCTTGCCATTGTTGTATCTCTTGGTTTTGTCATTAGTTTTATCAGCCTTGTTTATAGCTGTTTTTCCATTCGAAATGCGTTTACTGCATCTACCCGAACGTTTTATAAAAAAATATTTGGTAGCATGCTTTTACGATTTGCACTTTTTATTATAACATTGTTTTTGATTTACAGATTTACTAAATTCTCCGTTTATGGATTTATCCTGGCCTTTTTCGTTTTTTATTTAATGTTTC
>CAYPZM010000465.1:0-465 GCA_964414825.1 uncultured Cytophagia bacterium
GTGCGCTTTGTGTACGATGCGCAGATGCCCCTCAAATTGCAAAAGATATTGCAGCACAAGTTGGGTGTTCGCAAACAAGGCACCAAAATAGCTGGTGGCCGCTATCACAATTCCAAAGATTTTATGAATTTTCCGACCCTGGGTCGCACCGATTGTTGTACAATGAGCTGGCCTCAGTGCCGCACCAGGATCTGCCGCCCAACAAATCCATTTTAAATGTGTTGAGGCAAAAAGACATTCTCCTGCACTTTCCGTATCATCCTTTTTTGCACGTGATTGATCTGTTGCGCGAAGCCGCCATTGATGCCAGTGTTAAAGAAATCAAAATTACCATTTACCGTGTGGCGCGGCAATCGAGTGTAATGAATGCACTCATTAACGCCGCGCGTAACGGCAAAAAAGTGACCGTGCTCATGGAGCTGCGCGCCCGGTTTGATGAGAAATCCAACATCCGCTGGAGCGAGC
>CAYPZM010000465.1:475-3954 GCA_964414825.1 uncultured Cytophagia bacterium
GCCGGCCATGGCCTGTCTATCGTCGCGGTTCCCCTACGGCACGACGTTCACCGCGAGCGCCTGCGACGCGAAGGTATTAAAGTGATTTTGGGCGTGGTCGGATTCAAGGTTCATTCCAAGCTCGTGCAAATCACGCGGGTAGAGAAACAGAAACGCGTCAACTATTGTTGCATTGGAACGGGCAATTTTAATGAAGCAACCGCCTCTGTGTTTAGCGATCATCTGCTCTGTACCAGTCACCACGAATTGGGCAAAGAAGTGAGCGCGGTGTTTGATTTTTTTGAGCGTAACTATCGCGTGCGGCGATTTAAACACTTGCTGGTCTCGCCATTTTTTATGCGCAATCGACTGGTGCGCATGATCAATCACGAAATTCGTAATGCGCGCGCCGGCAAACCGGCTTATATTTATCTCAAGCTGAATAATCTGGTGGATGTTGCGCTGATCAACAAATTATACGCTGCTAAAAAAGCGGGCGTGGATGTTCGCCTGAATGTGCGCGGTATGTTTTCGGTTTTTCCCAAATTTGACAAAAAGGAAAACGCCATTCCTTCGATTGGCCTCATTGACCGCTATTTGGAGCATTCCCGTTTGTTTATTTTTGGCAATGGTGGTGATGAGAAAATCTACCTCTCCTCTGCCGATTGGATGGCCCGCAACATGGACCGTCGCGTTGAAGTTGCTACACCCGTATGGGATGAAGAGCTCAAGCGAGAATTGCGTACCATGTGGGACTATCAGTGGCAAGACACCACCGCCTCTCGAATTTTGGACAATCGTTTATCCAACAAACTCAAATCGGCAAACGGCGAAGGATTTCGTTCTCAAGTCGAGTTTTATTCCTATTTGAGACAAAAGCGCAGTAGCTGAGCCCTCCTCACGCAAAGTCGCAAAACCGCAAAGGGAAAAGCAAGTTCTTATAGGGAGGAATCCCAAAGTTTGATATCCCCATCGTTTAAAAACTGACTCTTGATCCTCCACCACAAAATCTCGTCCGTCAATTCCATTATCGAAAAGCTAAAGGCTAACCGCCAAAAACTACTAGCGGGCATATTTTTTCCTTGACTCTTTTCGCCAAATTTATTAAATATGACATAGTTGATCATATTTAAGGATTTTGAAATGAAAATTACCTACAAAGGCGAATATGCCTTGAGAGCCCTGCTCGACTTGTCGTACATGTTCGAATCCAAAGCCGTGGTGCCGCTGGTCGATATTTGTCAGCGCCAACGCATTCCGGAAAAATATCTCGAACACATTATGCTCAATCTCAAAAAAGCGGGATATGTGGAAAGCAGACGCGGCATTGGTGGCGGATTTCACCTCAAAAAAGCGCCGCAGCACATCACACTCGGCGAAGTGATTCGGCTCATAGATGGCTCTATAGAGCCCACTTCTGGCATCTCGGCCGAATACTCGGCGATTCGCATTAAAAATGAGGACCAAAAAGCCTTTGAGGAGATATGGCAACAAGTGACGAAAGCGATTTCCACTATCGTCGATCACATCACCTTTGCCGATATTATGAGCCGCGCAGCTAAACTGCGCACAGAAAATGCAGATTTTAATTACATCATATAGAATCAATCGATACTTACACGACAGACGGAGGAGTTTACATGAGCTATAAATTTGAAACATTGGCTTTGCATGCCGGTCAGACCGCGGATCCCACAACCGGTTCCCGCGGCGTGCCGGTATATCGAACCAGTTCCTATGTCTTTCGCGATACGCAACACGCGGCCGACTTGTTTGCTTTAAAAGAGCTGGGGAATATATACACACGAATTATGAATCCGACCCAGGACGTTCTTGAACAGCGCGTAGCAGCGCTGGATGGCGGTGCTGCAGCTTTGGCGCTGGCATCGGGAACGTCGGGAATTCATTATAGCGTCATCAATATTTGCCAGGCTGGCGACGAAATCGTCAGCGCCAACAATTTGTACGGCGGCACCTACACGATGTTTGATGTGATTCATCCGCAGCTCGGCATTAAAACCAATTTTGCCGCGCCCACGCCCGAAGCCATTGACGCGGCTATCACCGAAAAGACAAAGCTGATTTTCATTGAAAGCATTGGCAATCCGGTGCTGGATGTGGCGGACATTGAAGCCATTGCAAACGTGGCTCAAATGCATCATTTACCTCTGGTTGTGGATTCCACATTTACCACGCCTTATTTGCTGCGCCCCATCGAATACGGCGCCAATATTGTCGTGCATTCGCTTACCAAATGGCTGGGCGGGCACGGTGCCGGAATTGGCGGCATTGTGGTCGACGCCGGTAATTTTGACTGGACCGATAAAAAATTCAATCTTTTTAACGAACCCGATCCCAGCTATCACGATATCCGCTACGCGCACGATTTGGGCGATTTGAATCCGGTCGCGTTTATCATGCGCATGCGACTGGTGCCACTGCGCAATCTTGGCGCTTGTATTTCTCCGGACAATGCCTGGTTTTTTCTTCAGGGCATCGAAACCTTGCCGTTGCGCATGCAGCGTCATTCTGAAAACGCGTTAAAAGTTGCGGAATATTTGCAAAGTCATCCAAAGGTTGATTGGGTCCGTTATCCGGGACTATCGGATGACCCCTCGCACGAACTCGCCAAAAAATATTTGCAAAAGGGATATGGCTCCATGATCGTGTTTGGCATACAAGGCAGCGCCAAAGCGGGCGAGACGTTCATCAACAATTTGCAGCTCTTGTCGCATTTGGCCAATGTGGGTGATGCCAAATCCTTGGCCATTCATCCGGCCAGCACCACGCACTCGCAGCTCAGCGAGGAACAGCAGATTAACGCTGGACTCAAGCCCGAACTGGTGCGCTTGTCCATCGGACTGGAAAACAGCGATGATATTATTGCCGATCTTGAGCAGGCGTTTGAAAAAATCGAATAATAGCGGCACATAAGAAGAGCGTGACGAACCCACGTTCTTCTTTTCAATAAATGAGGTAAAGTTATGGCACAATATTACCAAGACAACAGCTATTCCATCGGGCGCACGCCGTTGGTTAAATTGAATCGGATAACAGACGGCGGCGCCACGATTTTGGCAAAAATTGAAGGCCGAAATCCGGCCTATTCGGTAAAATGCCGCATTGGCGCCTCTATGGTGTGGGATGCGGAACAACGCGGCGTGCTCAGCAAAGACAAAACCATTGTCGAGCCTACCAGCGGCAACACTGGCATTGCTTTGGCATTTGTCGCTTCGGCGCGCGGCTATAAACTCATTTTGACCATGCCGGATACCATGAGCATTGAACGGCGCAAGTTGCTGAAAATTTATGGTGCTGAGCTGGTGCTTACCGAAGGCTCGAAAGGTATGAACGGCGCTGTGGCCAAAGCACAAGAGATTGCCAATAGCGATCCCGAAAAATATGTGTTGTTGCAGCAGTTTGAAAATCCGGCCAATCCTCGCATACACGAGCAAACTACGGGCCCGGAAATTGGCGAAGACCCGAACGGCGATGTTGAT
>CAYPZM010000466.1:0-1810 GCA_964414825.1 uncultured Cytophagia bacterium
GATCGTCCGGGATATCCATCCCGGACGGGCAATGCATTCGGACATTTGTCCGAAACGCGCAACACCAATCTCTGCTGTAAATTTTCTCCATCGACAAAAATATTGGAGAACGCCAAAATGCATATACGTAAACTGGATACCGCCAATCCGCGCGATGTAAAGCAGTTCAGCCTCTTTCCGTTCGAGCTGTACAAAAATTCCGCGCTTTGGGTGCCGCCGTTTATCTCGGACGTGCGTTTTGCCATGGATCGAGATAAACATCCCTTTTATCAACATTCATTTGCGGATTTTTTTGTTGCCGAACACAATGGCAAAACCCAGGCCCGCGTGGCAATCTTGGAGAAAACAAAATACAATCAGTTTCACAACGAAAAGGCGGCGTTTTTCTACTTTTATGAAGCGGTAAACGATCTGGAAATCACCAAAGCGCTTTTTGAAACAGCAGCCGAATGGGCAAAATCGCGCGGCCTCACAACAATTTTGGGACCGTTTGGATTTATTCAAGGCGACAGCATTGGTCTCCTTGTCGATGGTTTTGAACATAGACCGGCCATGGGCCAAACGTATAATTTTGATTATTATGATGATTTGCTCAAACAGTGTGGTTTTGTGAAAAAATCAGACTTTTACTCCGGCTATTTGTCCGCCAGCGCGGAATTGCCGCAACGTTTCTACACTATTGCGGACAAGGTCAAGGCCAAACGTAACTTTTGGATAAAATCCTTTCACAACAAAGCCGAGCTACGCGAATGGATCGCGCGCATTCAAGAGTTGTACAATGCAGCATTTTCCAACAATTTTGGCTACACGCCGCTGAGTCAAAAGGAAGCCGAGATTGTCGCCAACCGAATGCTGGCCATTTCCAATCCGCGGCTCATCAAACTGGTGATGAAAAATGACGAGATTATCGGTTTTTTATTTGCCTTTGTGGATGTTACAGACGGTCTGCGCAAAGCGGGGGGCCACATGTGGCCGTTTGGCTGGTGGCCGATTTTGCGCGAGTTTAAACAAACGCGATGGGTCAATTTTAACGGCACCGGACTGCTTCCCGGGCATCGCGGTGTGGGCGCCAATGCTGTGCTCTATACGGAGATGGCCAAAACCATCAAGCAGTTTAATTTTTTGCATGCCGATTTGGTGCAAGTCGAAGAAAACAATGCCAAAAGCCTTGGGGATATGCAGGCCATGGGGGTGCAATGGTACAAAACGCATCGCGTATATGAGCGGACCTTGTAAACCAAAAGTGCAAGGTGCGAGCTTTTTCAGCAAAATAATCAAACTTTGAAACAAAACTCGCAAAATTGCATATCAGCAATTTGACCTTTATAAAGAAAATTGTACAAAATAAACTGCTGTGGAACAACCTTGTCGTGTTGAAAATAGAACTGAACTCATGGAAAGAATTTTAGGAGTAGATATGAAAATGCGCTTTATGAAAACAGGATTTTTGCTGTTCACTTTGGGTCTGTTTGCCTGCTCATCCCACAAGCTGGTCGAATACGATTTGCGTGATGCCAATATTGCCGCGCGCACTTTTATGCCGCCGCGAGCCAATGTATTTACCGACCTGAGCGTGGATTTTAATCCGAATAATATTGTGGGCACTGCGCTCAGTGTGGGCACCGCTATTGCGCGCGAGGGACAGGCGATAAAGGCTCGAGCCCGACTCGACAGCGCTATGGCCATGGTCGATGTTCCGGCAATTATTGAAGAAGAAGTGCTGTTTCAAACCGCGGAGATGCTTAATTTTCGACCCGTCAACGAAGTCAAAGCCGCAGATTTTATTTTTAATGTGGACATGAAACGCTAC
>CAYPZM010000466.1:1820-3953 GCA_964414825.1 uncultured Cytophagia bacterium
GCCAGTGGCTGGGATGTCGGTACCTTTTTTGTCATCGAAGCTCAGGTGGAGCTCATCGATAATAAGGCGAGCCGACGTATCTGGAAATCCAAAGTGGAGGCAAAAGAGCCGCTATCGCCGCGCATATTTGGTATCAGCCGATCCGTGGAAAATGTGATGGATGCCATGGCCCTGTCCAAGCTCACTGTTGATGAAATGGCCACGGGCATGGATTATTTGGCCCATTTTTCTGCCGAGGTTATTGCGAAAAAATTGTACAAGGATTATGTGAAATCCAGGGATTAAATTATTTATTCTCATAGATTTGGCATGTCAGAGCAGAGACGCGATTAATCGCGTCTCTATAATGAAACCAAAACCTGACCGGGTTTGCCCTTGAGGTAAATTTGAAAAATGCTCTTCTCTACATTCTCACCGCGTCGATCTGGGGCTCCACCTGGCTGGCAATTAAATTTCAGCTCGGCGTGGTCGACCCCCTGTTGTCTGTTGCATATCGGTTTCTGCTGTCAGCCATCATTCTCCTGATCTATTGCCGGCTCTCCGGACGTAATCTTCGTTTTTCCCGGCGCCAGCACGCCTGGCTTATGGTGCAAGGATTTACTTTGTTTGGGTTTCATTATTGGCTCGTTTATACGGCCGAGGTGTATTTGCCCAGCGGACTCGTTTCCGTTGTGTTTTCCACCATCATGTTCTGGAATGTCGTATTTGGCGCTCTGTTCCTCAATGCTTCTATTCGGCGGCAAGTTGTGTTTGGTGGTTTTATTGGGATTTTGGGAATCATCCTGGTTTTTAAGGATGAGCTGTTAAAGTTTAGTTTTTCAAGCGAAACGTCGGTAGCAACCCTCATTTGTGTGCTGGCGGCTATGATCGCCTCGGTGGGCAATATAGTCTCGGTGCAAAATGGACGAATCGGCATTCCCGTGTTCCAAATTAATGCGTACGGTATGCTGTATGGCTCGCTGCAGATGATGCTGATAGCGCTTGTGTTTGGAAAAACCTTTACCTTTGAATTTACTCCTGCCTACATCTCCTCAATATTGTATCTGGCCATATTGGGTTCGGTGGTGGCGTTTAGCGCCTATCTAACCCTTATCGGCAATATCGGAGCCGACAAAGCCGGATACGTCACCCTTATCTTTCCTATCATTGCGTTGGGATTATCGACTGTTTTTGAAAATTATGCATGGAATGCCCTTTCTCTGCTCGGCGTTGCCCTGGTTTTAATGGGAAATTTGATGATTCTTCAGCGTAAAAAGCATGTAGGATGAATGTTCACACTTCGGCACCCATAATTTTCAATAAAATAATTTCAACAGGAATTCAACTTGTTTATAAAAACGTTATAAATTTCACTATACGATTGATTTCGAGGAAATTGTTATGTTTCGGGCTCTTGTCGTTTTTCTTTTGTTCACCAGTATCGGTTTTGCGCAACGCGACACTTTTGACTCGGGCGGCCCTTTATCTCCTGAACAAGCCGCTTATGATGTGTTTTTTTATGATTTATCGCTAACCATTGATCCTCCATCCAAGTCCATTCGTGGTTCCAATACGATCCATGCCTCGGCAAATCGGTCGATGACCGAGCTGCTACTCGATTTTGATGCCCGATTTAGCATCGATTCAATTCTCACTTTGACAAAGTTCAATGGATGGAAAACCACAACTTTTGAACGTAACGATTCCCAAATTCTAATCGATTTACAGGATAAAAAGCTGTCCGGAGAAACATTGCAAACGCAAATTTATTATCACGGACAACCGCGAGAAGCGCCGAATCCACCCTGGAGCGGTGGATTTAGTTGGAAGAGCGCTCCTAACGGTGAGCCGTGGGTTTCCGTGTCGTGCCAAAATAATGGCGCCGATATTTGGTGGCCCTGCAAAGACCATCCGTCGGATGAGCCGGATTCCATGTCGCTGCGCTTTCGTTTTCCCGATCATTTAATCTGTATTTCAAGCGGTGCGTTGCAAAAGGTGACAGATCACGGCGATGGCACCAAAACCTTCCATTGGTTTGTCTCCACACCCATTAATAATTATGGCGTGTCGTTTTATATCGGTCCGTATCAAGCCGAGGAAATTATATACAAAAGCGTAACCGGCGAAACTTTTCCCATGGCATTCTGGTTTCTT
>CAYPZM010000467.1:0-3948 GCA_964414825.1 uncultured Cytophagia bacterium
CATCGACCGCCCGCCGCACAATAAAACTTATTTTCAGCATCAACTGTTGGCGCTAAACAATTATTTTCACACCATTTCAAATGGGCAGTTGACGATCGAGTCGCATGTGCTGCCCGCCGGCGAAACCGACGTCTACCAGATGCCGCATAATATGGTCTATTATAGCGGCGAAGATGACGAAGAACGGCAAGCGTTGCGCTGGGCCGAGTTGCTGCGCGATGCGATTGCCGCTGCGCAAGCTGAAAATGCGAATTTCTCTGACTATGACGCATTCGTCATCTTTCATGCCGGCGTTGGCAATGATTTTGCCTTTGATTTTAATGAGACACCGTTTAATATCCAATCGGCGTTTATCGATTTTGAAACGTTGAAAGAAACCCTCGGTGAAGATGATCCGAATTTCCAAGGCATTCCCGCCGGTGACAATTTTTTCGTTCAAGAGGCAATTATTCTTCCCGAACAGCAGAGCCAAAAGGGCATAAACCTGGGACTGTTGGGCACGGCCACGCTTTTAATGGGCAGCCAACTCGGCATGCCCAGTTTGTTCAATACCGATACCGGCCGTGCCGGCGTTGGTATGTGGGGCCTCATGGACCAGGGGTCGTACAATTATTTCGGCCTTATTCCGGCGTTCCCTTGCGCCTGGATGAAAGTCTACATGGGTTGGGAAGAACCTGTTGTGGTCAACAACCTGCAAGAAGCTCTGTTGGGTAGTGCCAATACCCGCTCGGCGCCGCATATTTATAAAATTCCTATCAACTCTAAAGAATATTTTTTGCTGGAAAACCGCCAGGAAGACTGGAACGGCGATGGCATCACCTATGGACGCGATGCGGATGGCACGCGAGTAAAATTTGATTCGCTGGGCAACATTGTTGCCGAGGCTGACTTGGGTGTCATCACGCAAATCGATGAATACGATTATGGGCTCCCGGGTTCCGGCGTGCTTGTATGGCACATCAACGAACGCGTCATTGCGGAAAATCTCGCTTCCAATACCATTAATAACGATCCCGAAAACCGTGGCGTCGATCTCGTCGAATGCGACGGCCCGCAAGACATTGGCCAGGTTTACCAACAATTTACTCCAGGATACGGAACCGAGGCCGGCGATTATTGGGATCCCTATTGGGCCGGAAATATTTCGCATCAATATGTGAATGGTGAAAATCCGGTTGAATTTTCCTCAACCAGCATACCGCCGAGCTATGGCCATAATCGTAGCAAAACGCATATTCGCATTTTTAATTTTAGCGATAAAGATACGTTGATGACCTTTTCCATCGACTCGGACTTGTTTCGCTCCGGATTTCCGCAATATACGGCAGCCACGAACTTTGCTCCTGGCGCACTCAACACACTCGAATTGGCAAATGGTTCCACGGCCATTCTTGCGGCTGCGTTCGACGGCAGACTTTATGCCTGGACAACTCGTGGCGAAAAAGTAATTCCCAATGATGTTCAAGAAACTGTTGTTGATGCGACTAACAGAGAAACAATCTATGATGTGGCTCAGATCGCCGATTTGGAAAACAGCGTCTCATCACCACTGCTTACCGCAGATATCGATCCGAATCGCGATGGTGAAGAATTGCTTGTCGTTGATATGGCAGGTCTGGTTTCTGTTTTTTCTCTTACAGACACGGATGCCGACGGCAACGCGGATCTATTGTATTCGCTCGACCTCCAGGAGCAGCCCACATCCGGCCCCATGTTTGTCACGGCCCGAGCGAATGGCGTTTTGCCCAATTCGATTTTGATCGGCACGGCTGTTGGCAATGTTTTTGTGCTCGGATTGCGAGAGAATGAATTTTCGCAACTGGCAAAACTTGATGTTCACGACGATCCAATCACCGGCATGCTCGCCTGGGGCGGCGGCGCCGATTATGTGTTTGCAACCGCGTCCGGCGCTATTGTCACTTTTAATGTCAATTTGGGCAATGTTGCTCGAGCCCAGGAGTTTAAAGCGTTTGGCAATGGTGATGTATTTTATATAGCGCGCGGCTTGCGCGATGAAGAAAATGATCAGGTTTTGGTGATCTCCAATGACGGCGTGATGACTCGTCTTAATACGAGCGCCACAGCGGTTTTAAAATCTCACTTTTCGTTTGAACCCAATTATGTTTTTTCCGCCCCAGCCATTGGCGATGTGGACGCGGACGGTCGGTCGGAATTGGTGGTCGGCAATAATCAATATGCTGCCGCATTTGAAATGTCTGGAAATACGACGTTGAACTATCCGGTCTCGATCGCGCAAAAGTACGAAAGAATGAATAACGAACCCGCCCCGATTTGGGTGGAAGGATCGGATCAGACGCTTACCATTTCTGTCTCGCGCGAATTTATTTACGGCATAGGCGCCGACGGAACGGTTCTCGATGATTATCCCATCGCCAGCGGCAGCCCCGTTTCCAGTACGATGTTGTCGCCCGACGGAGAAAGGGTAATCTTGTACGCGCTTAGCAGCGACGGATTTTTATACGCCTGGGATTTGCCGGTTACATCTCCCGATTTTGTCTCCTGGTACCGTTATGGCGGCGATCAATACAACAGCTTTTATTATGATTTGCCGTTGTTGGATATTGTGCAGGAACAGGAGCTTCTTCCCAAGCAAAAAGTTTTTTGTTATCCCAATCCCTCGTACGATGGCAAAACGTTTATCCGTTACTCGCTGAACGATTATGTGAAAAGTGTGAACATCCGTATTTACGACGTGGCTGGCGAGCTGGTTACCGAATTTAGCGGCAATAACGTATCGCCTGGTGATCATGAGGTTTTGTGGGATGCCAGTACAATTCAAAGCGGTGCTTATATTGCACGTGTCGAGGCGCAAGCAGATTCTGAAAATAGAGTAGAGTTTATCAAAATCGCGGTGGTAAAATAGGTGAAACGACTGTTAATTCGAATTTTCCTTTTGGTGCTTTTTGTGGCGAGCGCTTCACAGGTTTACGCTCAATTGGGATATGCCCACCCGGAGCTGGACTGGTATACCATAAAAACCGAAAATTTCGAGGTGCATTACCACGAGGGCGCCGAGCGCTCCGCACGCGTGGTGGCGCAAATTGCTGAGGATATTTACAAACCGATCACGGATTTTTATAACTGGCAGCCCGATGGCACCATCCATTTTATCATCAAAGATCACGATGACAATTCCAATGGCGCCGCGTTTTATTACGACAACAAGGTTGAAATTTGGGCGCCGCAAATGACCTTTATTTTGCGCGGCACGCACAATTGGCTGCGCAATGTGGTGACGCACGAGTTTGCGCACATGGTGTCGCTCGGAGCGGCAAAAAAAATTACCCGCAAAATTCCCGCGGTCTATTTTCAATGGATTCATTATGAACCGGAACGTCGGCCCGATGTGCTGTATGGCTATCCCAATCAATTAGCCTCGTATGCCATCCCCATGACTGTGGCGCCCATGTGGCTGGCCGAAGGTATGGCCCAGTTCCAGGCGCCCAATATGGATTATGATCGTTGGGATACCCATCGAGATATGCTTATTCGCACCGCCGTCCTTGGTGATAATTTGCACTCATTTGCCGAAATGGGCGTGTTTGGTAAAAATAGCATCGGCAACGAGCGCACCTACAACGCTGGTTATGCGCTGACGCGTTATATCGCGTACGAATGGGGCGAAGAGTCGTTGCGAGAATTGGCGGAGAATATGAGCCGGCCACAGCGCTTTACGATTAACGGCTCTGTAAAGGCGGTTACCGGTTTGAGTGGCACTGAATTGTATGACCGCTGGAAATCTCGCTTGGCAACATATTACAACGCGCGGCTGACTAAAATAGAAAAGAATCGTGTTGAAGGCGAGCTCATCACCAAAGAAGGCATTGGCAATATTGCACCGGCCTGGTCGCCGGATGGCCGTTATCTGGCCTATTGCGGCAGCGCCAAATCGGATTATCTTACACTCACCAGTTTAAAAATTTATGA
>CAYPZM010000468.1:0-3945 GCA_964414825.1 uncultured Cytophagia bacterium
AATATTCATTTGCCATCGGATTGTTATTTTATTGGCGGCCATCCCATGGCCGGTGCGGAGATTCGCGGCATTGAGGGCGCTGACCCGTTTTTGTTTGAAAACGCCACCTGGGTACTAACGCCGAGTCGGCCCGTGGACGAACAAAAACGCAAAGCCTTTGGCGAGTTGCTCGAGTTGATTGGCGCCAAAGTGTTGTTACTGCAACCGCGGCTGCACGATGAGATTGCTGCGGCCGTCAGCCACTTGCCACAATTTGCCGCTATTGCGCTCATGAATATGGTTGCCAAGAAAAACGAAGAAAGTCCGCATTTTATCAAAATGGCCGCTGGCGGCTTTCGTGACATGACGCGCATCGCTTCCAGTCCGTTTGGTATTTGGGAAGCAATTTGCAGAACCAATTCCGATATGATTTCAGCCTTTATTGATGCCTACATCCAAGAGCTGGCAAGCCTGAAAACCGTGTTGAACAATTCTGTGGAGCTGGAACACTATTTTTCCGATGCGGCCCGAAATCGGCTTTCTATTCCTACCGACACCAAAGGCTTTCTCAAGCCGCAATACGAAGTGTCGGTGTCTGTGGAGGACAAGCCTGGTGTTATAGCTCAAATGGCGAATATTCTGGCGGCGGAAAACATCAACATTAAAGATATTGAAGTGCTAAAAATTCGTGAAGACGAAGGCGGTACCATTAGGTTGGCTTTTTCCGAAAAAAGTAAACAGGAACGAGCCATTGAACTTTTGAGCGACGCCGGTTTTGAATGCAGGAAACGAGGATAACATGCAAGAAAAAAAGTTGCATCCGGTTGGTTCCATGTCCGGAGAGGTGCAGCTTCCAGGAGATAAATCCATTTCGCATCGCGCTTTGATACTGAGCGCCATCGCCAACGGTGAGTGCCGTCTGTCGGGTTTATCCCACGCCGCGGACGTCGACAGCACTGTACGCTGCTTAACCGAGCTTGGTGTGCCTTTTGAAGAGAAGGAGGATGTAACTCTCGTTCGAGGCGTTGGCATGACTGGCATGCAAAAGCCAACCAACTCCCTGGATGCCGGCAATTCCGGCACAACGTTGCGTTTGTTTTCCGGAATTTTGGCGGCGCAGCCATTTTCCGCCACCATTACCGGCGACGAATCCTTACAAAAACGCCCCATGCGGCGCATCATCGAGCCGCTTGAATTGATGGGCGCGCAAATTCAGAGCAGCGAGTTTAGAGCGCCGCTGCAAATTTTAGGTCAACAACTTCGCGCTATTGATTACGCCTCACCCGTTGCTAGCGCCCAGGTCAAGTCCTGTATTTTGTTGGCCGGATTGTATGCCAAAGGTTTAACGCGAGTTACCGAGCCGTATGTGTCGCGAGATCATACGGAACGCATGCTGCAGGAGATGGGCGTGAATGTACACTATTCCGCTGCCATGGCCGCGGTAAAAGGTCCGGTCGAATTGTCGGCACGCGACATAAACATTCCTGGCGATATTTCCGCTGCTGCATTTTTTCTTGTAGCTGCAGCACTGTTGTCCGATTCGAATATTTCCATGCCTAATGTGGGTGTCAATGAATCGCGAACTGGCATACTGGACGCCATGGCTGCTATGGGCGCCACATTTGTGCTGGATCACACCGAGGTCGTCAATAATGAACCGCGCGCAACAATTTCAGTTCGATCTTCAAAATTAAAGGGCACTACGCTAAGCGGCGCCATGATTCCTCGAATTATCGATGAAATTCCCATTCTCGCCATTGCCGCCACCCAAGCCGAAGGCGTTACGAACATAAAAGATGCCGGCGAGCTGCGCGTCAAAGAGTCGGACCGCATTGAGGCCATTGCGCAAAATCTAAAACGTATGGGTGCCAAAGTTCGCGAGCTTAAGGATGGTCTGGTAATTACCGGACCAACGCCTCTCAAAGGTGCTGAAATCGATAGTTACGGCGATCATCGCATCGCCATGGCCTTTTCCGTTGCCGCGTTAATCGCGGAAGGGGAGACCACCATAAACGATGTAGAAAGCGTAAGTATTTCGTTTCCGAATTTTTATGACCGGTTGGAAGCTGTAGTCCATGATTAGCGCTCGCACCAACATTTTTGCCGTCATTGGCGATCCCATTGCCCACAGCCTGTCGCCGCTGATGCAAAATTGGTTCATCGAACAGTTTAATTTGGATGCGGTATATGCCGCATTTCACGTCAAATCCGAAAACCTGTCCGCATGCGTAAACGGCATGAAAGCCATGGGCATTCGTGGATTGAACGTAACGGTGCCGCACAAAGAGGCGATTTTGAATGTTGTGGAAAACAAATCCCCCGAGGTGCAGCAATTGGGAGCGGCCAATACATTGGTGCTCGAAAACAACCAGATTACGGCGCACGTCACTGATCCGTACGGTTTTATTGAATCTCTTGGCGAGAACCGCGAGCGCTTTAAAAAAACATCAGTTTTACTGTTTGGCGCCGGCGGTGCCGCCAAGTCCGTGAGTAATGCGTTGGCAACTTTGGGCGTCAAACGATTGATTATTCACGATCTTGTTCCCGAAAAGGCCGCGGAGCTGATTACCTTGTGCCGGGAATCATTCGGCATTTACAATGTTTCTTCCCTGGAAGAAACGGGGCAAACCGTAAATGATGTTGTGGCACAGACACCCATCGTCATCAACGCCACCGCTGTTGGCATGCATCCGAACGAGTCCGCGTCCGTTATTGAGGACATGGCGGCTGTGACCGAAAATCATTTTTTTTATGATTTGGTGTACAATCCTGGTAAAACGCGTTTTTTACAACTGGCCGAATGGGCTGGCGCGACAGTTCAAAATGGCTTGCGCATGTTGATTTTTCAAGGATTGCAGTCCTTGCGAATTTGGACAGGAAAAGATTTGAAATTGTCATCCACAGGATTGATAGAGCTCGAGACGATTATGAAAAAGGAACTGGGAATTGATGGATAAAATTCGCTTTTTAACCGCTGGCGAATCGCACGGTCAGGCGCTGAACGCGATTATCGAAGGCATGCCATCCGGGCTCGAATTGTCCGCCGACCATATTGAAGAACAACTCCGTCGCCGCCAGCGTGGCTACGGACGTGGCGGGCGTATGCAAATCGAAAAAGATCGCGCTGAAATTTTATCCGGCGTGCGCTATGGTGAAACCCTGGGCAGTCCCATTTCCTTGCTGATTTATAACAAAGATTGGCTAAACTGGACTGAGAAAATGGCGGTCGAGCCGGTTAAAGCGCCCGTTCCCAAACTACAAATGCCTCGGCCCGGACATGCCGATTTTTCCGGCATGGTCAAATACAGAATTGACGATTTGCGCAACATTCTCGAACGTTCATCGGCTCGAGAAACTACTATGCGCGTTGCTGCCGGGGCCGTGGCGCGTCGGCTCCTCGGGGAGTTTGGTATCAATATTTACGGTCATGTGGTGCGCATTGGCCGCGTTTCCACGTCCTTTTCTGCTGTGTCATTGACGCGTCGAACGTCGCAATCAGAAATTGCGGCGCTGTTTCAAAAGGCTGAAGATTCGCCCATGGCCTGCACCGATGACCGAACAACCAAAGATATGATGGCCCTGGTCGATGAAGCCAAAGAAAAAGGCGATTCCCTCGGCGGTTTGTACGAAGTTGTGGCTACGGGTTTGCCTGTAGGATTGGGTAGTCACGTGCACTGGGATCGCAAGCTCGACGCCCACATCGCGTATGCCATGATGAGCATAAATGCGATGAAATCCGTGGAAATTGGCATGGGCCAAGGAGTGTCTAAAGTGTTTGGCAGCCAGGTTCACGATGAGATTTTTTATGACGATGGTGAAGGCTTTCACCGAAACCGCAACCATGCTGGCGGTATTGAGGGCGGCATGAGCAATGGCGAGCCGATTGTGGTGCGCGTGGCCATGAAACCGCTGCCCACCATGTCCACGCCGTTGCGTTCGGTCGATGTGGGCACCCGTTTGCCAAAG
>CAYPZM010000469.1:0-3928 GCA_964414825.1 uncultured Cytophagia bacterium
TCATACGACCACCGCGAAAATGGCCCTGAACCACACCCGGCTGCATGCTAACAATCGAGCCGGTATTTTCAACCGGGAGTATATTGATCTGATCGGAAGAGACATTGCGGATCGAACTGGTTTGGTCCTTGCGCACCGCTACGCGATCGGCAGTGATCACCACTTCTTCACCCAGCTCAATGGTGGTCTCGGCCATGGTGGCGTCCAGCGGCGTTGTGCGGTTCACATTCACAGAGACACCTTCCACCACTTTGGTTTGATAGCCCATAAGCATAAACTTCAAACTGTAACTGCCGGGAGGCACATTCAGAATAAAGTACTTGCCGTCCACGTCCGAAGCGGCTCCCAAATAGGTGTCTTGAATAACGACGTTAACACCAATGAGTGGCTCCCCTGTGTTTGCGTCGGTAATGGTGCCGGATATTTTTCCGGTTGTTTGCGACCATCCCACACTTGCACAAACCAGCAGAAGAACAACGGTTAGAAACCTTCTCATGTTTGCACCCTTTCCTTGTATATCCTCTGTATTTATTAGTTTTCACACGTTAGAAAAGCGATTTGCGGTAACACGTCCGCCGGTATATTTGCAAATAAAATTATGGACTAGTCAAATCATTCAGATAAATATTTCTGAACCATAAGCTTGGCAGGAAATAACAGAAAAGTGAGATTTTTGAATGTAAACCCTCAACTGCCTGAAAATTTTGTAGCATAGTTATGTGTTTATGTGTCTCGTCAAACATTAATGTAACGGGGTTTGTGGGATAGATTTTTCTCACGATATATGTTTCAAACCACATGCTTGTTCAATGAGATTAAAGAATGAATTAAAAACGAGAGTTGACTGTGGGTAAATGTCTGCGGGTATAATAAAAAGATTTTGCCACTTAGTCAAGTATTATCTGGTTAGTTTTTGCTCTAAACTTGTGCTGTTGAGTATCAAAAGTGCCGGCCATTTAATGAGTTAAAATTTTAATGCATCAGCAAAGAAATTTTCTCCTTTGCCGCACTCGCGTCCGTATATACAATTTGGAAATTAAAAGAGAGACGGAGTTTTGCGCGAGCGCGGATACCAATAAAATTACATATTCACGCTTGAAAAAATTAAAGAAAATGCGTAAGATAACGTTCTCCAAAAAAGGAGAGCCAGGCCAGAGAACAGAACCAAGGACTGATTATATGGATAGGCATCTGGAAAGAGTGTTTCTGATTTTACTACTGTGTACAGCAACGGCGTGGAGTGAGGGTTCGAAATGGTCAAAATCGTATTACGAAAAATTTAGCGTAAAAACCTATGCGGTGTATCCTCCATTTAATGCTCGAATAGATATGGAGGACATCGACTATCCGCTTTTGCACGCGGCTATTTTTTACGAAACCAACCGGGTGCGTCAGAATTACAATTTACCCGAGTTTCACTATTCCCGTCGTCTGGAGCTTGTCGCCATCGATCACAGCCGCGATATGGTCGAGTTTAACTTTTTTTCACACACCAGTCCCGTAAAAGGCAAAGAAACTATGGCCAAACGGTTGCAACGCGTGGGAATTAGAAACTGCTACATGGGCGAGAATTTGGCGTACACCAGCGGTATTGCCAACGAGCACGGCCGCTCGCTGTTTACGCCCGAACAAAACGGCGGCTATTTTAGTTACGAATACAAAGGCGACCCCATACCCAATCACACCTATGTGAGTTTGGCCCAATCTGTAGTGCAACAATGGATGAATTCCCCGGGGCATCGGGCAAATATTTTAAACTCGAATTACACCTTTCTCGGCGTAGGCGGAAAACATTACCTGGATCCGGCATTTCACTATATCGACAAGTTTGTTGTCGCTCAGTGCTTTTCCAGCAAAAACGGTGAAAGACCAGCCGCCACTTTTTCTCAGGTACACAAAAAATGAATGTTGTGCATTCCATTCAAGAGGTTAGGGAGATTATCGCGGCACAGCGAGCCGAGAACAATACGATTGGTTGTGTGCCCACCATGGGGGCATTGCATGCCGGGCATATCTCTTTAATAGAGCGGTCGGTGTCGCAAAATGATTTTACTGCCATCTCTATTTTTGTCAATCCGCTACAGTTTGGCCCGCAGGAAGATTTGCAAAGGTATCCCAAAACGCCGCAGCAGGACATCCTCGCCGCCGAACAGGCCAATGTCGATTTGCTGTTTCATCCGGCCCCTGCCGAAATTCTTGGCGAGAATTTGTTGACGTTTGTCGACATCGAGTCCATGCAAAACAATTTGTGCGGTCTAAAACGACCCGGCCATTTCCGTGGGGTATGCACGATTGTTGCCAAATTGTTCAACATTATGCAACCGCATCGCGCCTATTTTGGGCAAAAGGATATTCAGCAATTGTTGATTTTGCAGAAAATGACTCAGGACTTGAATTTTGATATTGAAATCGTTCCGTGCCCCATTGTGCGCGAGCCGGATGGTTTGGCGATGAGCTCCAGAAACGCTTACTTGTCACCGCAAGAACGGAAAGATGCCGTGGTTCTGAGCCGTTGTATCAAACAGGCGGTGCCGCAAATTACGCCGGGTGAAACGCGCGCAAAAGATATTATTGACTTTATCACCGGACAAATAAACGCGGTGAAATCGGCGCGCATCGACTATGTGAGTGTGGTAAATTCGGCAATGCAAGATGCAGAGTTGATTGGCAAGAACGATATTCTGGCTCTTGCCGTGTACGTTGGAAACACGCGGCTGATTGATAACCATATTATCGGGCAGCCGCTTGATTTT
This sequence comes from uncultured Cytophagia bacterium, assembly GCA_964414825.1. Classification (GTDB taxonomy): domain Bacteria; phylum Zhuqueibacterota; class Zhuqueibacteria; order Residuimicrobiales; family Krinioviventaceae; genus CAYPZM01. The sequence continues at coordinate 2,754 of CAYPZM010000469.1, forward strand.
TGAAAGATTGTCATGAAAAAAATGACGGTTTCGGACATTCGATATAAAAAAAATAGTCAAAAGCTCAGCATGGTCACCTGCTACGATTACAGCTTTGCCCGCGCCATTGACGGCAAAGTGGATATGATTCTGGTGGGCGATTCCCTTGGCAACGTGGTTTTGGGATGCGACCGCACCACCTGCGTGACCATGAATGATATAGAGCGTCATTTGGGCGCGGTGCAACGCGGAGCACCGAACACGTTTATCGTTGCCGATCTGCCTGCCGGGAGTTATGAAACCGCGGAACTGGCCGTGCAGAACGCGCAGCACCTGTTAACACATGGAGCCGATGCCATAAAGCCGGAAGGCAAACCCGAGATCGTCTCGGCTCTGACGGCCGAAAACATTCCGGTCATGGGCCATTTGGGATATTTGCCGCAAACCGCGCAATCGTTCAAAGTTGTGGGGCGCCAACAGGATGAGGCGCAAGAGCTTTTGCAGCACGCATTAGCCATACAAGAAGCGGGTGCGTTTAGTTTGGTGTTGGAGTGTGTGCCGGCAGCACTGGCCAAAGAAATTAGCTCGAAACTGGACATCCCGACCATCGGTATTGGCTCCGGATTAGATTGTGACGGCCAGGTGTTAGTACTCTACGATTTGCTCGGGCTATTTAACGATTTCAAGCCACGCTTCGTGCGTCGCTACGTGAATATGGCGGAATTGGTTGCGCAGGCGGTAGAGCAGTATGCGGCGGATATCCGCAACCAAACATTTCCATCGAAAGATGAGGAGTATTCTTGATGTTTATCACCATAATGAAATCCAAGATCCACAATGCAACTGTCACGCAAGCGGATTTATATTACGAAGGCAGCATCACCATTGACGAAGAACTGATGGAAAAAGCGCAAATTTATCCCGGGGAGCGCGTCCAGGTCGTCAATCTGAACAATGGGGAGCGCCTGGAAACCTACACTATTGTTGGCGAGCGCGGCACCGGCGTGATTGGCATGAACGGTCCGGCCGCCCTAAAATGTGAAAAGGGGCATAGAATCCATATTATTTCCTACGCTATGCTAGAAGCGGAGCGAGTCGGAAAATATGAATCCACTGTGTTGTTTTTGGATGAAAATAATCAACTCAAATAAAACAAAAACTTGACTTTTTGCATGAAAGGTTATATACTTTTTTTG
>CAYPZM010000470.1:0-3921 GCA_964414825.1 uncultured Cytophagia bacterium
GGCTGGCGCAAAAAATTCAGGCCGAACAGTTCCAAATGCTCAAAACCTGTCTAGGCGAAGATTTTTTTAATGAAAACACGCATCCGCGCTTGCGGGCTTGCCACGGGCTTTGTTTTGTGAAAAAAATGTTGGTGAGCGATTTCATTGATCAGACCATGGCGCTGCGTAAAAAGATGGAATTGCTAAAAGAAGAATGGAGCGCTCGGTGACGAATGTGTTTTGTGGTGTCGATCTAGGCGGCACAACGATAAATATGGGTATGGTAACGCCGGATGGGGCTATTGTGGCCGAACAACACTTTCCATCTCATGTGGAAAGAGGCGTGGATTTTGTTGTGCACCAAATTGCCTCCGTGCTCAACCAATCGTGTGGTGTGCGTGATGAGGATATTCAAGTCGAAGGCGTAGGCATTGGCGTTGCCGGATTGGTGGATTCTCAAAATGGCATATTAAAAGAAGCGACCAATCTTCCGGGCTGGAATAATGTACCTCTGGTTGACAAGTTACATGAGATTTTGAATCTGCCCGTCATTATGGAGAATGATGCCAATGTTGCGGCGTTGGGCGAGTTTTCGTTTGGCGCCGGACACGGTTACCCGAATATGATTATGGTAACTTTGGGCACCGGAGTTGGTGCCGGCTTAATCTTGGATGGTTTGATTTACCGTGGTGCCTATGGTGCTGCAGGAGAATTCGGGCACATCACCATCAAGCTGGATGGTGACGAATGCGGTTGCGGCCGGCGTGGCTGCGTGGAAGCTTATGTGGGGACAAAAGGGTTGCGGCGCGATGCGGTTAAAATGTTAAAGGAGCATCCGGAATCGACGTTGAACCAGTATGATCCCGATTTGCTCACCCCTAAAGATATTTTCACCGAGGCGCAAAATAACGATCCTGTGGCTCGCGACGTGTTTCGGCATGCTGGCAACTACCTCGGAATTGGTTTGGGCAATGTGGTCAATTTGCTCAATATCCAGCGCGTGGTTCTCGGTGGAGGTGTTGCGCTGGCCGGAGAGTTATTGATTGGTAGCGCCCAAGAGGCGTTAAGTCGTGCGGCACTGAATAATAGCAAGGAACCGGTGCGTATCGTCAAAGCGCAGCTCGGCGAGCATGCCGGTATTATTGGCGCTGCTTCTCTCGCCATGTCCTCTTTTTAGTGGCTTTGCCGTTGCGATTTTCAATTATTTTGTTAAATTGGTGAATTAATTGTGATCATCGAACAAGAATATATTATGCTGCCCGAACCCTTTCAATTAAAGATTCCAAGTCACCGACAAATATTGAATACGATCCGAATTCGCGGCGAAATATCCGGCGCCGAACTGGCGCGCGAGAATAATTTGCAGCCGTCAACCTTGGTCTATATCCTGCGCTCGCTCAAAGATAAAAAGCTGATCGAAGTTAGCCGCGTTAGCAATCAAATGGGGTCGGCTGGCAAACCGCCCACTTTGTGGCGTCTGGTTGCCAATAAAGGCTATATTATTGGATTGGAAATTATTCCGAACGAAGTGCGTGCTACGGTCATCGATTTTCAGTGCCGAATTGTGCATCAGGAGCACAAATTGGGGTTGGATAACATCGGTCCGGAGAAACTGGTATCCAGTATCAAATCGTTTACCGACGAGCTGCTTCAGCATTTAAATCTGTCACCGGACAAAGTCATTGGCCTGGGCATTGCGCTCACCGGGCTTGTGGACCGCGAACGCGGCCTGGTGCATTTTTCACGAAAGCTGCAACTGCAAAATTTCCCCGTCGAACAGGAGCTGAAAAACGTTTTTCCATGGCCGGTTGAAGTGGTGAACGACGCCAATGCCGGCGCTCTGGGCATCAAATGGCAGGTGGGCGATGATGATGTGATTTTGCAGCCGCACGTGGTCTTTCTTACTCTGAATGAAAAAACCGGCTATTTTGGCGCCGGGCTCATTTTGAATCAAAACTTGTATGAAGGCGCATTTGGCACAGCCGGTGAAATTTTTACCTCGCTGCCCGATTTGTCGGGATTTATCGATAAAGGCGTGCAGAAATTGGGCTCGCAGCACATGTTGCTCGAGCGGGTGCAGCAAAAACCCAATCTCGACATTGAAGATGTGATTGCGTGCGCGAAAAATGGGTGCCAATTGTCTCGATTTATTTTGCAGCAGTATAGCCAGTTCATTGTAGAAGAAATTTTGCGCATCGTGCAAATGCTAAATCCAAATGTGATTGTGTTGGGCGGCGACATTACCGATGCACGCGATTTCATTCTCGAAACTATAGTCAAGCAGGTTGAAGAGCAATTGCATGATATTTTCCCCAGCGGCGTACCCACGCCCGATATTCAGTTTTCCAAATTTGGCATCTATTCGGTATCGGTGGGCGCCACCGCTTTGATCCTCAGAAAAATCTTTCTGTGATCTCTTTGCAGATGTTAACTGCAGAGATGTCTAGCATGAAAAATTCCAATGCCACGAAGACACAAAGTCTCAAAGAATTAAACAGAATATTCGTTTGTAAATATCAAAATTCTGCAAAATCTTTTTTGATTTTTTTTTCGAGTCTTGGAGCCTTCGTGGCTTTTTAGTCAAGTAACTATTTGTTTGAAAAAATGATTACTCCGTAAACTCTACCACATCCGCTGTGATAAACAAATCGGCTTGAGTATAGACCAGTGTATTTAACGTCTTAGTATCCTGGCGAATGTTGACGAGCACCAGATTTCGCCCTTCTGTCTCGCCGTATCTTTCTCGATAATTATCCCACAAGGAATTTATGGCGGTATTGTACAGTTTATCGTCGCCGGAAATTTTGATGATACCAAATGTGGTGACGTCGGAATATTGCTGAACGCTAAAACCAAACAGATATCCCTGCGTGGCCGAGCCTTGTACCTCTCTTGCAACGATATTAAAGTTTGCCTCGGATAATTCTACGTTCGTAACATTGTTGGCATGAAATGCCCCCATGGTTCCGCATCCGGATGCCAAAGCCACGAGAACGACAATAATCAAAAGTACTTTTGCTTTTTGCATGCTGGCCTTCCTTTCTCAAATACCTCGCATTTTGTTGATTTGCTATTGTGATAAACGTTGCATTTCGAGCTTTATTTCACCAACGTCATGCTGCCCGTCCGGGTATATCCGCTATACAAACAGCGATACAAATAGCTTCCGGAAGGCACATAACGAGCGTCCCAAAGCACTTGATGCGTTCCGGCCTGAAAAAAGCGGTCGGCTGCTACATCCACAAGACGTCCCCGAGCATCATAAATGTCGAGACGAACGTATCCGGCACGGGGTAGCGCGAAGGAGATCGTCGTGCTGGCATTAAACGGATTGGGATAATTTGGCGCCAATGAAAAGGTTTGTGGCTTGAGCTGGGGTTTTCCATCCACGTTGACTGACGTGTAGTCGAACGGCTCATCCACCATATGCCAGTAGGGCTCGTTTTGGCCGTTGTAATCGCGTTGCAAATAATACGTTTTTAATGGTGTGCGTTCAAATTTGTCCAGAGGCGTCAAAGTTGCGGAGCCGTCGCCGAACCATTCGTAAAGCGGAATGTCGCGCGGATTCAGAAACTTTGACATATCCTGCTCGATGGCCATGTGCAACAGGCCGAAATTTCCCGGCTCATGCCCGGCCAGCCAGGTGCCTACAATATCCACATGAAACGCATTTTTCCCAAATATGATCACATTGGTCATAAAGTCTTTGGCAAATCCGTTATGCGGGCCTTCAATAAAATTGCCATCGTGCCCATAGATGCCCTCGATAATGTGCAATTGCGGCTGCGTCACCGAGTTGTTATCCAAACACCGCGTGGCCCAGGTCTCCTGCCAGATGCCGCCGCTGCTGCCGGGACGGTCCCACCGCGGAATGCCATCGGCAAGGTGGCGATTGTAGTTGTCCTGTATTATATGTTTGGCTCCCGGCAACACATGCGCCTG
>CAYPZM010000471.1:0-3899 GCA_964414825.1 uncultured Cytophagia bacterium
TTTACCAACGGCTACGGCATGACCGAGTGCGGACCGCTGATCAGCTATGACGGCTGGCAACATACGAAAAAGTTTTCCGTGGGCCGCGTGGTCGATACATTGGAAATCAAAATTGACAGCGAAGACCCGCAAAATGTTGTCGGCGAAATTATGGTGCGAGGTGAAAATGTCATGCTCGGCTATTATAAAAATCCAGAAGCCACCAAAGAGACGATCGATGAAGACGGCTGGCTGCACACCGGCGATCTCGGCATCATCGATGCTGATGGATTTATTTTTATCAAAGGCCGCAGCAAAAACATGCTGCTTGGGCCGTCGGGGCAAAATATTTATCCCGAAGAAATTGAAGCCAAGCTGAACAATCTGCCTTACATTGGCGAATCGCTGGTGCTGGAAAAAGACAAAAAACTGATTGCCCTGGTGCACCCCGATTTTGAGGCTGCGGATGCGGACGAGATAACAGAATCGCAACTGGCCGAAAAGATCGAAGAAAACCGCAAAGTGTTAAACGAACAATTGCCGTCGTATTCCAAGATCACCAAGATTGAGCTGTACGCCGAAGAGTTTGAAAAAACGCCGACAAAAAAGATAAAGCGGTTTTTGTATTCGGTTTGAGGAGCAGCATGGTCGTGTCAGAAGAAAGGCCCTGATGCACACGGATGTTCACTGAACTTGAATTGACCGTCCGGGATATTTATCCCGGACGGGCAATGGTTTGGGACATTCGTCCCGGAGGCATGCCAGTCATTTTAGCGTTTTGAGCAGTCTTGTCAATTACCGACGGTGTCGCAAGACGGAAAGAATAGATGTCCCGACTCGAATCCAATATACCCAAACTTTACATTCTCGTTGTTCTGCGCTGGCTGTTGTTCATTATCCCGATTATTGTGCTGTTTTTTTACAACAACGGCCTGTCGCAGACCGAGGTCATGGTGCTGCAAGCGCTGTTTTCGCTGGCGATTGTGGTATTTGAAATTCCTTCCGGCTATTTTTCCGATGTGATGGGACGCAAACGCACATTGGTAATCGGTTCCATTATCAGCACTGTTGGGTTTGGGATTTACTCGATTTCCTACGGTTTTTGGGGATTTCTAGCCGCCGAGCTCGTTTTGGGTTTGGGCGCCAGTTTTATTTCCGGCACCGATTCGGCCATGATTTACGATTCGCTCATCGAAAGCGGTAGGGAGGGCGAATATGCAAAAATCGAGGGCCGACGTACCTCGGCCGCCAATTTTTCCGAAACCGCGGCGTCTATCATTGGTGGCCTGCTAGCGACAATTAGTCTGCGATTTCCATTTTATGTGGAAACCGTGGTCATGGCGCTCACCATTCCATTGTCCTCAAGTTTGGTCGAACCGGAACGCCACAAATTTGATAACACGCTCGGCAGTTTTCGCGGCATTTTGAGCATTGTCAAATTTGCCATTCACGGCCATCCGCAATTAAAATGGCTCATTGTCTATTCCTCGGTCATAGGCGCATCGACGCTCACCATGGTATGGTTCATCCAGCCGTACCTGGACGCTGTCGGTCTGCCCATCGCCTACATGGGGATCGTCTGGGCCGCACTCAATTTTTCAGTTGGCGTTTTTTCCATGCTCGCTTATCGTATCGAAGGCTCGCTGGGCCGCTCGCGCACGTTGCTGATGCTGCTGCCGCTATCGGTAATCGCGTATATCGCCACCGGCCTCACGCAATCGTTGTGGGTCATTGCCGTGCTATTTATTTTCTACTTTGTGCGCGGCATTCACGGCCCCATGTTGAAAGATTATGTCAACCGGCTCATTACCTCGGACAAACGTGCGACTGTGCTCTCGGTGAAAAGTATGATGGGACGGTTATTTTTTTCGATCATCGGACCGTTCGTCGGCTGGGCGAAAGATGTGTATTCGTTCCAAGAGGCGTTTTTTTATCGGCGGGGATATTTTTTGTCATCGGAGGGATTGCAATTGTCTTTCTTCGAAAATATGAGATGATTTAATGGAGAACGAAACGGGGAAAAGGAAAAGGGCCGGGAAAATGGAGGCAGGAGACTGGAGACCGTGTCTGGTCTCCAGATTCCGGTTTCCGGTATCCGTTTTCTAAAGTTCGAAATCATCCGCCCACGCATAGGCTTCGATGAGCTTGATTTCGCCGGCTTTGCCGTCCATAGATTTTCCGTGCTCCATGCCCAAAATCAAATCCGTGCTCTTTTTAGCAATGTGTTTAAAGACGTTTTGATAGTGAATTTCGCCGGTAGTCGGCTCTTTGCGGCCAGGATTATCGCCTACCTGGTAATAGGCGATCTCATCCCACGCTTTATCGATGTTGGGAATCAGATTGCCTTCCTGGATTTGTACGTGGTACAAATCATCCAAAATTTTACAGGCCGGACTATTGACGGCTTTGCAAATTTCATAAGCTTGCGGAACGGTTTTCAAAAACAGTCCCGGATGATTGAAAAAATTCAACGGCTCCAGCACCATCACCAAACCGTGCGGTTCAAAAAGTTCGGCACCGCGTTTTAAAGCCTCGATCACATGGGCGCGCTGGTAATCCTCATGCTGGCGCATATCGACAAAACCCGGCACCACGGTCATCCATTTGGCATTGACGCGTTTGGCCACTTCAACGGACTCTTTGATGTCCTTGATGAACGCGTCTAAATTTTCCTGCGTGCCGGTGGTCAAGGTCGGCTCTCTCCAGTTGATGCTATTGGCGACGAAAACGCCCATTTCCACGCCGCGACGCGACATGGCGGCGGCAATTTTTTCCTGCACGTCCACGGGACGGCCTTTCATGCCGTTATCCTCAAGGGCGCGAAAGCCGACATCGGCTATAAAATTGATTTGATCGACAAAATCTTTGCCAGCGTGATTTTGAAACATGCCAAAATGCGGCGCATATTTTAATTTAAAGTTATAAGATTTTGGCGTTTCCTGCGCAAAAACTCGGCGGGGCGATATCAAACTCGCACCGGCAGCAACTCCTGCTGCTTTGAAGAAATCTCTACGGTCCATGTCTTCCTCCTTTGTCAACGACTATATCGCTAGCCCAAACCAATCCCATCAATCTCGGCGCCACAATCGGGACATTTGCCGTTTTTGATGCGATTTTTCGACATCTCAAATCCCAGCCGAGTGATAAGCTGCGTACCGCACGAGTAGCAGTAGGTGTGCTCGCCGGAATCGCCAATCACATTGCCGCTGTACACGTAGCGCAAGCCCTGCTCCAGGCCGATATCGCGGGCGCGCTGAATGGCATCCAACGATGTGGGATAGGCATCACGATAGTTGTAGTTAGGGTAAAACCGACTGATATGCCAAGGCGTTTCCGGTCCGAGCTCGTTGGCGATGAACGCGGCAATATCGCGCACGATGGGCTCTTTATCGACATAACCGGTAACGACCAGCGTGGTTACTTCGACAAAGATACCGAGTTTTTTCATCAATTTCAAAGTGTTTAGTACACTTTTTAGATCGCCGCCGCACACCTCATTGTAAAATTGCTCATCCCAGCCTTTCAGGTCAATGTTAGCGGCGGTGAGAAACGGCGCAATTTTCTTCAACGGCTTTGGCGTCGTGTAGCCATTGGAGACGAATACGGTTAGAATATCTTCTTCGGCTGCTGCTTTGGCAATGTCGTAGGCATATTCAAAATAAATCGTCGGTTCCGTGTAGGTGCAGGCAATGGTTTTACAATTGTGGTGTTTGGCCATGCGCACCACGTCCTCGACGGGCAGTTGCTGGCCTTCAATGTGGCCGGTGAGCGGAAGCTGGGAAATTTCATGGTTTTGACAAAACGTGCATTTGAAATTGCAGCCCACTGTGGCAATGGAAAAGGAACGCGACCCGGGAAACACATGAAACAGCGGCTTTTTTTCGATCGGGTCCACATGCGTTGCAATGGCTTTTTCGTAC
>CAYPZM010000472.1:0-3869 GCA_964414825.1 uncultured Cytophagia bacterium
GATGCCTATGTCACGCCTCTCGGTGATGCGCCGGTTGATAAATCCGCCGCCAAAGCGCTCGAAGCTGCGGCATCCAATATTCATTTGGGAGAAATCGGTCACGAGCTGGATGGTGATCGCGCCGAGCATTCGCTCGAAGTACAATTGCCGTTTATACAAACAGCTTTGCGGGAATTTCGGCTGCTGCCCATTGTTTTCCATGACTATGGTTGGAACAATTGTCAGCAATTGGCCAAAGCCATAACCGATACCCTGGATCCCGAGAGCACATTAATCGTTGCGAGCTCGGACTTGTATCACGGTCAATCTTGCGAAGAATGTATGAGCCGGGATGAAGCAACATTAAACAGCGTGGAACAGGATTCTCCGGAAACATTTTGTTATGGCGCTGCTTCTGGCGAATTTATGGCATGTGGCGCCGGTCCAATCACGGTACTCAAGATTGTTGCCGGCACGTGGAATGCGAGTCAGCCGCGCGTACTGGAGCACACCAACTCTGCGGATGTTACCGGTTCCAGGGCCGGCTATGTAGTAGGCTATGCTTCCGCAATAGCCGTTCGATAGGAAAGGAAAACAATGGTCGATTATCACTTGCACAGTCTTTTGTGTCGGCACGGAGAAGGTCAAATTTATGAATATGTGGAATCGGCAATCGAAAAGGGTTTAACCGAAATAGGATTTTCCGAGCACATTCCCATTCCCGGTTTGGATGATCCTACGGGTCGGATGGTTTTAAACGATTGGGAAACGTATGTAAAAAACGTCAAATCTGCACAGAAAAGCTATCCGGAAATCTCCATTCGATTTGGAATTGAAGCCGATTATTTACCGGCATTTATGCCCTATATTGAAACGTTTTTATCGGATTATGATTTTGACTATGTCATCGGCTCGGTGCATTTTGTGGAGGACTGGGATTTTTCCAATCCGGCCCTTAACCACCGTTTGGATGAATTTGGTGTTAATGTTTTGTACGAACGCTACTATCAGCTTATCCAGGAAGCAGCCGCAACCGGGCTGTATGACATCATCGGGCATCTCGATCTGCCGAAAAAATTGCAAAAGCAACCGACCGTGTCAGACTCCGAGTGGGTCCGTTCCGCTTTGCTCGCTATTAAAACGTACGATTTGGTGCTGGATGTCAATTCGTCGGGGCTTCGCAAAGAAGCACGAGAGATTTATCCGCGTCCCGAAATTTTGCATCAGGCTTTTGAGCTGGGAATTCCTGTTTGTATGGGTTCCGATGCCCACAAACCCACCGAAGTCGCCGCGGATTTTGCAAAAAGCACCCGCTTGCTCAACGAAATCGGTTACAGCGAATGCGCGGTTTTTGAAAACCGCCAACGAACTTTTATCCCATTGGAATATCATGCTAGAGAATGAATTTAACGTCCGTACCCGAGAAGTACTGGAGGCGCTGGAATATAAAACCCTGTCGCCATTTGCGGCAAAGAGTGATGCGGCGTCAACATCTCGTTTGCTGTACGAAGAGGAGCATCGCTATCGCACGTCGTTTCAGCGCGATCGCGACCGCATTGTGCACTCGCGCGCCTTTCGCCGGCTCAAGCACAAACGCCAGGTGTTCCTCACCAGTTATGGTGATCATTATCGAACGCGACTCACCCACACCATCGAAGTGTCGCAACTGTCGCGCACCCTGGCGCGCGCGCTGGCTTTGAACGAAGATTTGGTCGAGGCCATCGCCCTGGGTCACGATATGGGACACACGCCGTTCGGTCATGTCGGTGAGGTGGTGCTGCATCGCATTATGAAAGGCGAGGAAAACGGGGGTGTAACTCTTACCGACCAGGGCGGATTCAAACACAATTACCAAAGTGTAAGAATTGTTGACGCGAATGAAACAAAATATGATTTTGACGGTTTAAACCTGACGTCGCCGGTTCGTGAAGGCATTCTAAAACATACCCGATTACGGCGCCATGATTTGCACTATCCGCAATTTCGGTACGACGGTCTCGAATACCAGCTCGATCACGCTACTACGCTGGAAGGACAGATCGTTGCGGTTTGCGATGAAATCGCACAACGCACGCACGACCTCGAGGACGGGATTCGCGCCAAATATGTCTCGCTGGAAAACGTGCGAAAACAACCTCTTATACGAATTGTGGAGCAGCACACTGGTCTTTCGATGTCCGAGATGTCCAATGGATTCCTGTACCGAAATCGTCTCATCCGCAAACTGGTTAATTTTTTAGTTACCGATGTCATTGAACAGACGCTTAAAAATATGCAGTCTTTTTATGCGAAAAACCAACGGTACTCGTTTATAGATGAGCAGTTGGTATGGTTTAGTCCGGAAATTGATCCCGATCAGGCAAATCTGGACACATTTATCATGAAAGAGATCATTTTAAAGGCAAAAGAAGAGCGCAGCGACGATAAAGCGATTGAGACGATCACCACCTTGTTCAGGCTATTTTATTCATATCCGAACTTATTGCCGCCTTTTGCACTGGTAAAATGCATGAATCCAACGCAAATTCCTGTGTTGTACGAGGCGCCTCAGGAAAAACGCGCCGAGATCGGTTCTCAACTACAACAGCATAAAAGTTTTGCACGTGCGGTGTGCGATCACGTGGCGGGAATGACTGATCAGTATGCTGAAAAGTATTTTGACATTTTGTCGAAATTATCGCAAACGGTGTTGTGGCAAAAACGCGGAGATGTGGAATTTTATAACTTATGAGAGAGACGCTAGCATTACAGCATGTTCATTTCCGTTACACCGGCATTGGCGCATCAAAAAATGATATTTTGCGTAATGTGTCCCTGAGCTTTGGCGGTCCGGAATGCGTGGCCATTGTCGGGCAAAGCGGTTCAGGCAAAACCACGCTAATTCAGCATTTTACCGGATTGTTGCGACCCACGCGCGGAACAGTCACGTTTGATGGCCGAGATATTTGGGCGAAGGGATTCAAACAGTCGGTGCTGCGGCGCAAGATTGGTTTGGTGTTTCAATTTCCGGAAAATCAATTATTTGAGGAAACAGTCGAGAAGGATATTGCGTTTGGGCCAAATAATTTTGGTCTGCATGAAGACGAGATAGAACAGCGTATTATTGCTGCCATGCAGGCCGTTGAATTGTCAGAGTCGTTTCGCAAACGCTCGCCATTTCGGTTGAGCGAAGGTGAAAAACGGCGCGTCGCTATTGCTGGTGTATTGGCGATGCAACCCGATATGCTTGTGTTCGACGAACCCACAGCGGGGCTCGATCCGCATGCCGTGGATTTGTTCATCACCATTATAAAACGGCTATTGCTTGCACAAAAAGGTGTGGTAATTATTACGCACAATATGGATTTTGTGGCGGAAGTAGCTTCTCGCGTTGTTGTGTTACAGCAAGGAGCCATTGCCTTTGATGGCTCGCCGCAGCACCTGTTTGGCGATGCCAGATTGCTTCAACAGGCTGGATTGGAATATCCTACAGTAGTCCGCTCTCTGCGTCAGTTTAAAAAACCACTGCCGGACGATGTTCGCTCGGCCATTTCTTTTGGAGAACTTTTAAATATCACCCAGGCTTTGCGCAATCTTGAAAATTGAAAGTATTGTAAAGCGTTAATAAATTTACTATATTTAAAGTTCTAGGCTATCACGCACCAGAGTATGTTTCTAATTTGGAGGCTTTAGCAGTTCATGCCACATCAGTTTGCAGAATCTATTTTGGACATCAACGAAGACGACGTGGACGTTCTGAGTCAAATTCAGCCCACGTTTGGCGGCATGTCCGGATTTGAATTATATTACCCCAAAATTAGTCGAAATCCGGAAATTCGCAATGTGTACTCGCTGATCAACAAGATCGCCAAAAGCAACGCCTCAGTGCTCATTCATGGTGAAACCGGAAC
>CAYPZM010000473.1:0-3865 GCA_964414825.1 uncultured Cytophagia bacterium
TTTGACGGGCGGCAATGATAGCCGCCTTATATTAGCAGCACTCTTAAATTTAGGTATTAAGCCAAATTCTTTTTCATTCGGAAATCCGCATTCGTTTGACGGTGTCATTGCCCGAAAAATTGCCGATACCATTAGTCTCAACTACAACAACTATTTTGTACAGAATCCAACGGCCAGTTGGTTTCAGGAAAAGGGCGATGAAATTGTTAAGTTCGGTAATTCGTTAATTAATATCCATCGTGCTCACAGGTTAGATGCTATTGAACATGAAGTGGAGATGAATAACCATAACCAAATGATTTTGGCTGGTTTTATGGGTGGAGATTATGTAAAAGGTTTGATTTATGATGACTATATTACTGCGAAACTTGTAAGGTTGTGGGAATGTGACAATAGAAATAAAATTCATTTGATCACAGATATGTTAAAAGCAAACTATATGAATGTAGATCAAATTGATCTTGAGCATCTTTATGAAATTCTTACCAAACAACCTTATTTCAAAAATGATAAAAAAATTCACCGACAATTTTATTATGTAGCCAATGTTGTTGGTGCAATACATGACGTTCAAGATACTAATGTTTTTGGGACGAAGATTGATTTTACTGTAAATCCGTTTATGGATATTGATTTTCTGGAGTTGTTGTTTTCTTCCAAATATAGTATGCTGCAAAGAGACAATACATCTAATAATCAAATAAAAAGGATCAGCCAGCCCGCATTTCATATTTCATTAACACACCATTTGGCACCGGAGTTGTCAAATATTGAGTATGCAAAAAAGGGATATTATTCCGCTAATGAATTTTTAGGAAATAGGCTTCTATTTGTCCTGAAACGTTATAAACGACAAAAAAATGCTAAAACATATCCGTCCAATTTTCCCTATCAACACTGGATCATAGAATTTATCAAAGCCGAATTGGAAAAGATACACCCTGTTCTATTGGAATATATTAAAATTGATGAAATGAAAGAAAATATACATGTCAATAACCATTCAACAGAAGAAAAATATTGGCATCAATTTACTAATGTAATAAATATAAGCAAATCATTGGATTATTTCGGCAAATCTGAATGAGCAAACTCGCAATTTTAAAGAATGAAACCCTGGAAGCGCACTTGCATTGGGTCAAGGCATGTCAAAAAGCTGAGGTTCCCTATGATGTAATTGATCTTTGTTCTGGTGATTGGTTGGAAATGCTCGTGCAAAACCAATATAATTATTGCCTAGCCTGCCCTTCTGGAACTGTGACGTACTGGAAATTAATGTATGACGAAAGAATTCGAATTATTGATGAGGTACTTTGTCTGCCCGTTTACCCAAGCTATTTAGAAATTAGTTTGCATGAGAATAAACGATTTTTGTCCTATTGGCTCACTGCTCATAAACTGCCGCACCCCAAAACTTTCATTTTTTATAGCCAAAGTGAAGCTAATAACTTTGTTGAGAATTGTACATTGCCAATAGTTTCAAAAATTAATATTGGCGCATCCGGACATGGGGTAAAAATATTACGAACTCGACAAGCGGTTAAGCGATACATTCATGATGCTTTTTCAGCAAAAGGGATAAGACCACGAATTGGACCGAATTGGGCGATGGGTGATTATAAAGCAAGATTAGTCAATATTCTGAAAAACCCGGATCATTTAAAAAAAAGAGTGGCTACATACAATAAAATTGCCAAAGATCCTCAAAAGAATTTTGTTCTTTTTCAGCAATATATCCCTCATGATTTTGAATGGAGAATTGTAAAAATAGGTGATTCATTTTTTGGACATAAAAAGATTAAAAAAGGGGATAAAGCAAGCGGAACAAAAGGTATTGATTATGCAATTCCTTCATCAGACTTGCTCTCATTCATCAAGGCAATTTCGGAAAAGCATAATTTTGGTTCTATGTCTTTTGACATCTTTGAATACAATGGTGAGTTTTTAATTAATGAAATGCAGACAATATTTGGACATGTTCAAGCGTTTATTTGTGAAAAGGATGGTAAACCAGGCCGTTATCAATTTCTTGATAATCAATGGGAATTTGAGGCGGGTATGTTTAACACAAATCTATCCTATGATTTAAGGTTGCAAGATGTAATCGGTCGGATCAATGAATAATAAAATGAATATCCTATTTATAAGTTCCGGCACTAGTAAGTTTGGCATATCTCCAATTGTGAAAAACCAGGGCATGTCTTTACAGAAGATAGGGCTTGACGTCGAATTCTTCACTATTCAAGGCGGAGGTATTATTGGGTATATTAATAGTATTAGACGATTAAAGGCATTCCTAAGGGGAAGAAAGTTTGATATCTTTCATGCTCACTATTCGCTTTCATCATTCGTTGCTACTGTGGCTGGATGCAATCCACTTGTTGTATCCCTGATGGGAAGCGATGTGAATGAGAATAAAATTTTGCTGCCCATATTACATCTTTTTCATAAAATATTTTGGAAAGCTTGTATTGTAAAATCTGCTGATATGGCAAAAAAAATATCTCCATTGCCCGTTCATGTAATTCCGAATGGTGTTAATTTAAATCGCTTTAATGTGATCGACAAGCGAGTAGCGCTAGATGCGATTGGTTTTCCTTCGAATAAAAAGAATATATTGTTTTTGGCGAATCCCGCACGGTACGAAAAAAACTTTGCGCTTGCCCAAAAAGCTGTTGATCAGCTTGAGGATGATTCAATCGCCTTGCATGCGGTTCACAACATACCCAATGAAAGCGTCGTAAACTATATGAATGCAAGTGATTGTTTAATTTTGACATCACTATGGGAAGGTTCTCCTAACGTGATCAAAGAAGCCATGGCCTGCAACTGTCCCATTGTTTCAACAAACGTTGGCGATGTTAGCGATGTGATTGGCGCAACGGATGGATGTTATATAACGTCATTTGAGCCCAGGGACGTGGCGGCGGCCATTACCAAAGCTCTTGAATTCGGAAAACGAACGAATGGACGGGAACAGATCAAGCATCTCGACGAAAAGATTGTCGCGAAAAAGCTTTTAAATCTTTATCAAATGGTGCTGAAAACATGAATCTTCAGGTTATTACTTCCCCGGAAAATATTTCGATCTCAACCTGGAAAACTTTTCTCGAAAAATCCGAAACTGCCAATTTTTTTCACATGCCCGAAGCATACGAGTTTTACAAAATTTCTCAAATTGGCGAACCGTTCTTTTTCGCTGTCACAGAGAATGCTGAAATGGTGGGATTGTTTATTGGAATAATTTTGGCGGAGAGCGGTGTCAAATCTTTTTTTTCCAAACGGGCCATTTGTTTTGGCGGTCCTGTTCTTGCAAATTCGATAACAGAAACGGCTTTGAATTTACTCCTCGAAACAGTCATACAAAAGCTTGGCAAAAAGTCAATTTACATTGAAAGCAGAAATTTTAATGACTATTCGAAACACAAAGCAACTTTCGTTGCTAACGGATTTGATTATCACGAGCATCTCAATTTTTTTGTTGACTGTACGGACGAGCAATTAATGAAAAAACGGGTGAGCTCAAGCCGAATGCGGCAGGTGCGAAAATCGCTAAAAGAAGGGGCAGAGATTATTGAAGCGACCTCTGTTGAGCAGGTCAGCGCTTTTTATCGCATTTTGAAAACGCTCTATGAAACCAAAGTCAAAACGCCATTGTTTCCAGAACGCTTCTTTATTCGTTTCTTTGAACAAAGTGTTGGCAAATACTTTTTGGTACAATACAAAGGCGACATCATTGGCGGCATCATGTGTCCCATTTTAGAGTCACGTGTCATCTATGAATGGTATGTCTGTGGGCAAGACCGCGAGTACAAGAATATCTATCCCAGTGTCCTCGCCACCTGGGCGGCCATGGAGTATGCTA
>CAYPZM010000474.1:0-3856 GCA_964414825.1 uncultured Cytophagia bacterium
TCGATAAAATTACACCAAAAGTTGTCAAGCTGATTTCGTCTACAATATCCGATCTGGCGGATGATGATGGCTGGGCCTTTTTGGGAGATGTGGGAAATCTTTTACAAAAGAAACAACCAAATTTTGATTCTAGAAATTATGGCTTTGCCAAACTGACCCCCTTGATCAAATCTATTGGTGCGTTCGAGATTGAACAGCGCGAAAACCAAAAGGGCCGCTTTAAATTGATTTACGTCAAAAACAAGGAGCGATAATCATCCTGCATTTGACGACATCAGCCTCGGCACCCAAAATGATTGAGCGCATAGAAGAGCTGTTGCGTTAAATTTGCCGAGTGCATCCAGGGTTGCGAAGGCAGCCGGTTTCACGACTGCCCATCTTTAAGAAAGTGAAAATCTTGACGATCTGTTGTAAAATTAGGGGCTGCTCCAATCTATCGAACCAGTGCCATCTTTCGCCGTGCGAAAAAATCACCAGCTTGCAATGTGTAAAAATAAATGCCTGATGGCAGGTGTTTGCCGTCAAATTGGATGGTATAGTGGCCGGGCTCATGAACTTTGTCTACCAGAGTTGAGACATTTTGTCCAAGTATATTATAAACGTCTATCCTGGTCTTAACGCGGTGCGAGATTGAATAAGCAAGTGTAGTCGTTGGATTAAATGGGTTAGGATAATTGGCGCACAATTGCATTTCCGCAGGCACTGCATTTTTATCTTTGGCGAGTGTGCCGAGCGGATCCACAACAAAGACCAGCGAATCCTGTTTCCAAAATGGCCGTTCGAATTGGATTTGATACACATCGCCCGGTTGCGGCAGTTCATTTTGCGAGGTAGCGGCGCTGCAATCAATCACCAAAACCGTTTCGGCCCATTCGTTGCGGCTGTTCAAATAACCGACCAGCACACGATCGTTCAGCATATCAAATTGACCATCCAGATCCAGATCCTGAACGACCATCTCGATTTGGAGTGGATTGCCTTCATATGTGCTGCCAAATGTGGTATTTTGCACCACAAACGGAAACGATTGCTGCCCCAGCACACCCTCGCGTATACGCACGCCATGTTCATCTTCAATTCGCGTGCGCCTGTCAACGCTTAATTGGCTGACGAACGCGTTCGGGTCATCCGAAAAAACGATCGCATGATCCCATGGAAAATAATACACATCCTGCTCGCCATCCGAATCCGAGACAACAGTTACAGAGATGGGCGCCGTTCCCACTTTCCATCCTGTATGAGGCGATAATTTGGCGGACACAACGGTATTTTGTAGTTTGAGGTGCATGCCCTCAAAGCTCGTGGTGAGAATATTATTGCCGGTTCGAATGCTCCAAAGTGGGGGCATTACGGAATATTCGTCGACGATACTGCCGGGCTGGTTGCCTCGGTCTTTAAAAACAAGTTGTCGATTATCGTTCGTAATATCGTATACACTCAGGCCATCCGCTACGTAATGTATTCCGATAAAGGTATCACGCAGGTCTCGAATCGCGTTATTGTGAAATTTGACCACATATTTATGCTTGCTCTTGACCTCGTTTGGATCGACAATCTCCGGCACCACTCGCCCCGATCCCACAAAATGTTCGTTTATTTTTTCCCACGGATAGTTTTCCAGCGGTTCCGGATAGGGCACCTTTACCTCAACTCGGCTCCGAGATTCAGTCGGCAGGAACGAAACCCGCGGAACGCCTGGCGTGGTGATGCTGTCGGCGGGCAAGCCATAGTCATAAGCCACCAGCGTATATTCGTAAAGCGCGCCATCGTAATAGTCCTTATCTACAAATTCGTGAACCAAACCGCTATCATCGCCCAGATAATAGTCGTGGCCGTGCGCCGAGAAAGTACCGGTAATGCCATCTTTTTTATCGCACTGCAACACCAGCTCGTCCTTGCTCCAGCGGCTGCCATCCGAATTTAAACTGTAGCGCTTGAACAGTTTGTACCCCTCAAAATCGTTGCGGTTATTCAGCAGCGGCTCTTGAGTATTTTGCTCCGCATTTGTGTCCCAGGTTAAACGGATCGAATTGCCATTTAGATGGGCTTGCACACTGGGTATGGCTGGTGGATGGGGACGCATGAATTCGAGCGTATAATCGGCGTCCATAATCATTTGCGCCATAAATTTTTGCTGATGCAATTGCGGTGCAACAATTGGGGTAACAGTTGGAGTGAGATTAAAGCCATCAATTGGATCAAAACTGTGCAGCTCGGCTATTGAGACACGCTGTTCATCATGTTTCTGCAGCCGGAATGGGCCAGTTGCAAATGTGAGTATCAAATTTGAAACAGAACCCGAGTAGGGAACGATTTCGCTCTCGCCAAGCAATCCCCACATGGATTCATCATTTCGGAACCATCTACTGTGAGGTGGCCTATGCTCCGGTACGGGAAAAAGATGAAAGGAATTGACCCCGGTCATATCGTTTTCATTGACATCCAAAACAGCGAAATTTGGTTCGCATCCCTGGCCCTCTATATAGTCCGGACGGTGATTGCACTCGCCTTCATCCGGGCCGGTATAACCAATGTCACCTGGCCCTTTGCCATCCAGGCCAATGTCATCTCCGGCAAATTCACCGGGATCGTATTTGCCGTTACCATTTGTATCGTACCCATCACGCCAATCCTGATCTTCATCCGCATCCCAATGCTCGCGCAAATCCGATTCTTGTAAATGATAATAATCGAGAAACCGCTGCATGTCGGCAATGCCCTCTGTAGGGCCAATGAATCTGGTGATTTGATTGTCGCGTTTTTCATCTATCAAACCATCAGAGTCATTATCCATTCCATCAGCCGGTTGGCCTGAAGTTTCAAGAAAGGCATAACCAATACATGGAGTTTGTAAATTTAGATTGCCAACGCCATTAACGTCCCATAGATAAACCATATCAAGTTCGTCCGTACTCGCCAAATCGTCATTGCCATCTTGTCCAAGTCCAATATCAACCCAAAAACCAGCGGCCGCATCCGGAATATCATAGTTGGAAATATTGCCGACCGCATATTCCCAAAAGATGATATCTCGCGCCAATTCATGATTCCACTGATAGCCGCGAACGGCAACACGCAATCCGACTCCTCCCCATGGCTCCCCAACCTGGATACTCATTCGCGGATCGAGATCGCCAATGTAACGGCCGGGACGCGGATAGTATTGGGGGCCGCCCTGCTGCTGGTATTCCAAATCTTGTGCGTCATTGACAACAAAAAAGCATTCCAAATCGGCATTTTGCGTACCCATGCCGCGGCGGCCAAACCACTGTCCTGCACCCGCTTTGTTTGAGCCGGTTGTGGGCCAGCCGTCCGGGGGCCAGGATTGCTGATTCGCGCTTATCGCCGGCGAAGAATCCCATAGATTATCATTGGCATAGCCGCGGACCGGATAAAATCCCCACTCCACCTGGCCTGTATAACTGCGGTCCATTTCCTCTCGAAAATGAGTTTGGCAAAAGTAAAGCGTATCGAGATCGTTGCGGGATTGGATTTCGCCAGGATCGGTGACTGGAATGGAATCGTTTTCCACAAATACGCGCGCGCCTACAAGAAGAGCGATCCCATCAGTCAATTTACTGCCGGTTGCATCCCTTGGCCATTTGTGAGAATAGGGATCGGTTGCGACGCCCCAATCCGAAAGCTCGGTGGTATTTCTAAATTGAAGATGAACATTGTTGCCATCCATCATGCCTACCTTTTCGGCAGCAATGTCGCCGGCAGGATCATCTGGCCAGCGCTGGGCAAACAGATGATTTGTTAGCAAAACAAAGAGCATGGCAAAACAGAGACGCGATGATTGAGAATATTGCATGGGATCCCTCCTGCAATAAATGTGAATGGTGCGAATAATTAA
>CAYPZM010000475.1:0-3851 GCA_964414825.1 uncultured Cytophagia bacterium
GTCAGGTACTCGCTTTCGTAATGGATTTGGCCCTTTGTGCGGAGCGATGCGATTCAGTGTCGAAGAGAAAAATAAAATTTACGATATTATTCGTCGATATCCCGAATATGGCGCCAAACGAATTCATGAAGAGCTCAATTCCGAGCGCTATGATTTTGAAGTCATTCCGGTGTCCAAAATTTATGAAGAACTGGTTCGCATGCGCCTAAACACCAAAGAACTGCGCGAAGCCTTTGTTCAGCGCGGCGGACGTAAAAAACGTATCAAACCGCCGGGAACGCCCATGATGACGGTGGATGGCAAAATCATCATGAATCGCACCCAGTATGAAGAGCCGGAAGAAGACGAAGATATTACTCTGTCTATGGCGGATAAAAAGAGCGAAACGCCCAAAGAGGAACCTGAACCGGCAGAAGTTAAAACGGAGGAAACCGAAGAGTCGGTTGTTGAACAAGAACCGGAAGAAAAAGAACCGACCAACATATTTAATATCGATAAAACCAAACTCTTGACTGCGCCTCTGGAAGATGTGTTGGACAAGCGTGCGGCTGACGAACCAGCCGAAGCGCAGCAAAAAGAAGCAGAAGAAATCGAGTCCCCTGAGGTTCCTGAACCCGATGAAGAAATAGAATTCACGGATAGTGAAGAGCTGATTTCGGCTACCGAGGATTTTGTCGATACTTCCGAATCCTTTATTGAAGAGCCAGAACCAGAAGAAGAGGAATTCGATGAAGAATGGCAGTTTGACAGCAGCGAGTACGAATTTGCCCAAGATGATGAGAACCCTGTTTTAGAGGATCAAACCGATGAATCTGAAAAAGAGGTAGAAGAGGAACACGCAAAATCGCAAACGTGGACTATAGTTAGTGATGAGCAAATCAAAGAGCTCTCGCGGCAAGAAGAGGATGAGGACTCCCGAATTGAAGATTTTGAACAATCATTTTTTGACGCCGAAAGCGATCTCGAATTGCTGTCGAATTTTAGCGACGACGAGGAAGAAAACGAGGATTTCTTCCAGATTCCCGATGATGCTGAATTTCAACCTGTAGATAAACAAGAGGATGATCCGGAAAGCGACGAGTCCGACGATGAGTCTGAATTCTTTGATGTGCGCGAAGAGGGTGAAGAAGCGTCTCAAGATTTGCAAGATATTGAAGACGTGCCGGATGAAATCTTTACGGAAAAACAGACGGACCACGCTCTATTCCAAGATTTGTTGCCGGATGAAGAACCCTTTGCATGGGACTGGTCGGAAAAGGAGGAAGAACCCGAGGCAGATACAGAAGAACGGCGTGATACGACATTTGATGATATTTCCAATTTAAACGATCCGTTTGAAGAATTCCTGGAAATCGAAGATGAGCATGGTCTCATCACGCCAGAAGGGGAATTCGATTACGATATGACAGAGACCCTGTTTAATACCACAGAAGAATTTGCCAATGAGGAGCCGGAACAGACCGAGGTAAACGATTTGCCGAAAAGCTCCGATCAAGTTGAACAACGGCAAACCGAGGAAGAAGAGATATCTCTAGATGAGCTGATCTCGATATCGGACGAAGAACCCATTTTTGCTCAGGAGGATGAGGAATTTGACAGTCTGCTGTTGGATGCTGTCTCAAAAGATGATAAAAAGCTGGAATTATTTAAGGGTAGTTTTCAAAATAGGGATGATGATATGAGCAAAAATAATCATAATAGAGTGGACCGGGAGCTGCGCGAAGCGATCCGAATGTATAACGCAGCACATTATGATGATGCTATTGAAAAATTGCGACATATTGCCTATAAATATCCAAATGACTATCGTACGCACTCTCTGCTGGGAAATGCCTATTTTCGCGAACGAAAATATGGCGAAGCCGCAAGAGAATATGAACGTGTGATTGATTTGGATCCGCTCAATGAAACCGCGTGTGAAAATTTGGCCATTGCATATGCCAATCAAGGCGATTTGAAAAATGCTATTCAACAGTGGGAGCGCCTTTTGCGTATCACCCCTAAACGCAGTGATGTGGAACGCCGCATTAAAAAGGCTAAAGCGTTTTTGGACAAAATCCAAGTCCGCAAATAATTTTGTATTGACATTTTACCCTTATACCACTATCTTTCAAAGCTAAAATGAGATGGGGGAAAGAAATCGGAGAGAGTTGAAATGGAAGGAATACAGTTAAAGGTTGAAAACAATAACAATATTTCAATCATCAAAGTCGGGGGATACATTGACACAACAACATCCTCCGAGCTTGAACATCATTTAAATGAGTTGCTGAAACAGGGCTCTTACAATATTATCATTGATCTTGGCAATGTGGATTATGTAAGCAGCGCGGGTTGGGGTATTTTTATCAGTGAAATCAAAGGCATTCGCGAAAAAGGTGGCGATTTAAAACTCGTTGGCATGATTCCGGAAGTTTATGAAGTATTCGAATTGCTGGAATTTCACTATATACTCAAAGCATTTCAGAATTTGCAGGACGCAGTGCGGGATTTTGAACGTTCCGGAAAAATGGCCGCTGTAGAAACAAAGCCCGAACCGAAAAAAAGTTCGGCTATGCAGCCCTCAAAGCAAGACGAGGAAAGATTTGCCGAGCCTATTTCAAATAACGCCACCACCATGACATTGGAAGACAAAGTGAAAAAAGTCGTCAAAGACATCCCCGAAGCCGGCACCATTCAAATTGCCAGAGCTCTCAATTCGCCGGAATATGGTCACGAAAAAATCGGCTGGTTTGGACTGCGTCGCGTTTTAAAACGCCTGGGGCTCGATTCCAAACAAAAACGATTTGCGCACGCGCGTTCGTCTCAGCAATAAGCTTTCTTCCTTATAGAATTTGAAAATCACCGAATGCAACCGTTGTGTTCGGTGATTCTTTTTTAGTTCGGTCTTGATTCCATTCAGCAGGATATTTTTTGTTTATTGATTATGCAACAATAACGGTCAAAGCCGGAGACGGTGGCGCAGGCTGTGTCGCCTTTCGCCGAGAGAAGTTTGTACCCAAAGGTGGTCCTTCCGGCGGCGATGGCGGCAAAGGGGGCAACGTGGTTGTGGTTGCGGATGAACATATTCATACGCTCATGGATTTTCGCTACACAAAACATTACAAAGCCGAACGCGGTCAGCATGGCCAGGGCTCAAATAAAACAGGCAAAAGTGGCGATGATGAGTATATTCGATTACCCGTGGGCACCGTTATCAAAGATGCCGAAACCGATGCGGTGCTCGCCGATCTGGTAAGTCATGGCCAAACCGAAGTTGTTGCTCGAGGTGGTCGTGGAGGCAAAGGCAATGCGCGATATGTAACGCCGACCAATCAAGCGCCACGCGATTGGGAACCCGGTTTCCCTGGCGAGGAAAAGCAAATTGTTCTCGAATTAAAGCTCATTGCGGATATTGGTTTGGTGGGCCTGCCCAACGCCGGAAAATCGACGCTGTTGTCGCGCATATCCGCGGCTCGGCCCAAGGTAGCCGCGTATCCGTTCACCACGTTGGCGCCAAATTTGGGGATTGTGCAACTCGATGAGTTTCGATCATTTGTGGTCGCGGATATTCCTGGTCTGATCGAAGGCGCGCATACGGGTAAAGGACTGGGCCATCAGTTTTTACGCCACATTGAGCGCACACGGATTATATCGATCCTCATCGATTCGACGTCGGAAAACATTCAAACTGAATATCACACCTTGATGAATGAACTGGAATCGTATAGTTCCGATTTGGCAAACAAACCAAAACTGCTCGTGTTTACCAAATCGGATCTATTGTTATCCGATACAGACTTGCCAAATATAGCATCAAAGGCCATAGACACGATAAAAATCTCAGCCGTAACCGGTGAAAATATTCAAAC
>CAYPZM010000476.1:0-3847 GCA_964414825.1 uncultured Cytophagia bacterium
TCGCTGCAACCGTGGATGAGGGAGAGGAAATCGCCAGCCTGGCCGACGAATATAACCTGCCGGTCCAAGTGGGGCACATCGAGCGCTTTAATCCGGCTATTCGTGCCCTGGATGACAAGAAACTGCAACCGTCATTTATCGAGTCGCATCGTCTCGCACCGTTTGATCCGCGCGGCACCGATGTTGCGGTTATTCTGGATTTGATGATCCACGATATTGATATTATTCTCAGTTTGGTCAACAGCCCGGTTGAGGATATTCATGCCAATGGCGTGGCCATTGTTTCGGACGAAGCGGATATTGCCAATGCGCGCATCGAGTTTGAAAATGGCTGCGTGGCCAATGTGACCGCCAGCCGCATTTCGCAACGAAAAATGCGCAAAATGCGTCTGTTCCAGCGGGATTCCTATATTTCTATTGACTTTCTCCAACGCCTCACCGAGGTATTTGTACTTTCTGATGAATCGAAAGTCTCCAATGCCATCAACCTTGGACAAATCGACAAAGGCAAATACAAACGCAATATTCTTTATGAAAAACCCACCATTCCCGAAGAAGATGCCATGCAGGCCGAATGGAAAAGTTTTTTGCATGCAATCGAAACCGGCCAATCGCCAATCATTTCCGCTCGAGATGGGCTCAATGCTCTGAAAATTGCTATGCAAATCCGCGATAAAGTGCATCGTACAACTCACGTGCCGGGTTGAAATATGCCAAAGCGAATTATGATCATCGCCGGCGAAGCATCCGGAGATTTGCATGGCAGCAAAGTGGTCCGCTCCCTTAAGCAGCGCGAGCCAGATGCGGAAATTTTTGGCGTTGGCGGTGACCGCATGCAAGCGGCCGGCATGGAGCTTTATTGTCACGTCCAGGACATGGCCTTTATGGGTTTTTCCGAAGTGGTCAAACATTTGGGTGAAATTCGTCGGATTTTTTACAATTTGATAAACCTCGCCAAAACTCGCAAACCCGATGTTGTGGTGCTCATCGATTATCCCGGCTTTAATTTGCGTTTTGGGAAAAAAATAAAAAAGTTGGGATTCCGCGTCTTTTACTTTATCTCTCCCCAGGTGTGGGCCTGGCATAAAAGTCGAGCTAAAAAAATGGCGAATTTTATCGATCGCATGGCCGTCCTGTTTCCGTTTGAAGTAGATTTTTTTCAAAAATATGGCTTGGAAACTGTTTTTGTCGGGCATCCGCTGGTAGATTCGTTATCCATTACCTTGAGTAAAGAAGAGTTTTGTCAAAAGTACGATTTGTCCCCGGATGCTCCCATTTTAGCCATTTTTGCAGGAAGCCGCAAACAAGAGATCGACAAGTTGTTGCCACCGCTGCTGGACACTTGCAAAGCTCTCAAACAAAAATATCCTGATGTGCAAGTGGCTGTGAGTCGCGCAGCCACTATACCGGAATCTTATATTTTACAAAATTTGCGGGACGACGTTGTTTCGGTGAAAATAATTAACGAATCTTACGAGCTGATAAAATATGCCCGCGCCGCCATGGTCAAATCTGGCACGGTAACATTAGAAACCGCGATTCTGGAAACGCCGTTTTTGATTGTTTACAAAGTGTCACCCGTTTCCTATGCCATCGGAAAGCGTGTGGTGAAAATTCCATTCATTGGTTTGGCAAATATTGTTGCCGGTAAACAAGTGGCGCAGGAATTTATCCAACATAAAGTCGTGCCCGACCAGCTACTGCCCGAGCTGGAAAAATGCTTGTTTGATGACATCTATCGGGAAGAGAAGATAAAGCAATTGCGGGAAATTAAGCAGAAATTGGGAGAACCCGGAGCTACTGAAAAAACTGCGGACTTGATACTCGAATGCATACCTTAACACAATGAATAAAGCGAACAAGAAAAAATTAACGCTCTATTTGGTCACTAAATTGGCCTGGTTGTTTGTGCTGGCGTTGGGCAAGGCTGCCCGGATAGAAATAAAAAATATAAACTATTGGCACCAGGCCAAGTATAGTGCAAAACCGGTTTTATTTTCGACGTGGCATGGAAAGATGCTCATGCCGATTTATGTGAATCGCAACCAAAACATTTACGCCATGGTAAGCGAGCACAACGATGGCGAGATGATTGCGAAAACCATTATTCGCTTGGGCTATCGCACTATTCGCGGCTCCAGTACTCGTGGCGGGCATAAGGCCTTTCGTGAAATGTTGAAAATATTAAAAAAAGGCAAAAACTGCGCGGTACTACCGGATGGACCCAATGGTCCGCGGTTTGAATTCAAGCTTGGTTCTATACTGCTGGCGCAACGTTCGCAAGCTCTCATTTTGCCCATGACGTTTGCGGCAAAAAAGAAAATCGTCATCAATTCCTGGGACCGATTTACTTTTTGGTGGCCCTTTACCAAAGTCTACTGCGTTTTCGGCAAACCCCTTTCTATTCCGCGTAACATTCCTGCTTCCGAACTTGAAGCCTACCGCCAACACGTTGAAACGTGTATGCAACAATTGGAACGGGAGGCTGATGCGCTGGTTTGATTCCAGATGGCCGGCAATTTGGCTGTGGCCGTTTTCTCAGATTTACGCTTTTGTCATGGATGTGCGTAATATACTATATGATTTAGGCGTACTAGCGAGCTACCGAGTCAACTCTTGTGTTATTTGTGTTGGTAATATTTCAGTCGGCGGCACCGGTAAAACCCCGACCGTAATTTGGTTGGCGAATGAACTGTTGGGCAAATACAATGTCGCCATTCTCAGCCGAGGATACGGCAGAAACTCCAGAGGAACTCTAGTTGTTTCAGATGGCACTCGCGTTTGTGCCACGCCGAGAGAGGCCGGCGATGAACCTTTTTTAATCGCACATGCTTGTCCCCGGGCTATTGTGGTAGTAGATGAACAGCGTGTGCGAGGCGCGCAGTTTCTTGTGGAATCCTTCAAACCCGATGTGATTATTTTGGATGACTCTTTCCAACATCAAAGACTGCGACGCGATTTGAATATCGTTACCTTGCGCGCAAATCGTCCGTTTGGAAATCGATTTTGCTTGCCAGCCGGACCGCTGCGCGAGCCGCTCAGGCACTTGAAGCGAGCCGACATGCTTTTGGTAATTGGTGAGGGAGAGGAGGCTATAGCTGAACTGGCCTCATTAAAAAAACCAGTGTTCTTGGCGCACTATGGCATCGATCAAATTGTTAATCAATCCCAAAAAGCACTTTCGACGCAAAAATTAAAAGGTCGGAAGGTTTTTGCATTTTGCGGATTGGCGCACCCGGATGGCTTTCGTGCGCTGCTATTGGAATTGCAAGTGAACCTTTTGGACTTTATATCGTTTAAGGATCACTATTTTTATTCTCAAAGTGATATTGACTTTATCAAAAATAAAGCATCTTTTGTATCCGCACAAATTATTTTAACAACTGAAAAAGATTGGGTTAAAGTTAAGCAACATCAGGTGCCAGAAAATTGGTATGTAATAAAAATAAAGTCGAATCCTAAAAACCCACAGCAAATAGTGTCTCGAATTGAGAAGCTAATTTTGTAAAAGTGTATCATTGTTAAACAAAAATAACTTGCGAAATAATACTTTATTTCTTATTATCTTGGTGCTTGTTGATATTGGTATGATTTATTAATTGTTTTACATGGAGACATTAAGCCTTGGAAGAAAGAAGACGTCCTCAAATACTCATCGTTGATGACGACAAAAATATTTGCAAGATGATAGAAGCGAGTCTTCGCAAAGAACGAAAATATGATATCACAACGGCTCTGAGTGGCGAAGCGTGTTTAAAAATCATCAAAGAAGACATTCCTGATCTTGCGCTGGTTGATATTCAAATGCCAGGCATTGATGGCATCGAAACCTTAAAGCGCATCAAAG
>CAYPZM010000477.1:0-3836 GCA_964414825.1 uncultured Cytophagia bacterium
GCGGTGCCAGAATTATCTTTTGTGCGGATCGAGATTTTTAACGTCACCGGCAAAACCATTCGCACCCTGACCAACAGATCGTATGAATCGGGAAAATACACGATAGCCTGGAACGGGCATGATGATCAGGGCGTGCCGGCAACTTCCGGCCTCTATCTGTATAAAATGAGCGCCGGGGATCATTTATTCGTTAAGAAATTGATGTTACTCAAATAGTTTCCAGCATCATCAACTAGCACAACAGGCTATGAATAGCCCGGTAACATCGTACCGTTTGCCGGGCTATTTTAAAACATGCAACAATGATTGAATTTTACTAGTGGAGGGCCTCATGAGTACCAAATCATTTACTACTGCCTTTATTTTGTGTGTATTGCTTTCTTCAATGTCGTTTGCCCAGCTTGCCTTGAGCCCTCCCGATACGATTCATTTGCAATCCGTTGGCGACACGCTGATTGTGCCTTTGTTTTTGGAAAACAAAGATGCAGCTCCTTTGGATGCTTTTGGATTGACGCTTACTTATCCACACAATTTACTCTGTTTTTTATCCACCGATAGCCTCGGCACTTTGACTGAGGAGTGGATGGCCATATCCTCGCGCGAAAACGAACCGGGTACGGTTATGGTAGGCGGTTTCCATACCGAGCCCACAACACACTCGGGCGTGCTGGTTAATCTTTTATTTCGTTGCGAGGTGAGCGGCGTGTTTTGTGATACCTTGCGACTTGTTGAATTTTTCGATGATCTCGCAGATGCGCCGTCTACATTTGCGCTGGTTACGCCGGTCGAGCTCGTCTTTTTCGAGGCAACCGTTCTCGATGATCGCATTCAATTAACCTGGCAGACGGCTAGCGAAAGCAACAATCTGGGTTTCGAGATTGAGAGAAAAAGCAGTCAAACCGAATTCTCAAATATCGGCTTTGTGCCCGGTGGTGGTACCACCACAACATCGCGACGTTACACATTTACCGATACAGATGTTATTCCCGGCGAGTTTTATTATCGACTCAAACAAATTGATACCAACGGCCATGCCCATTTTAGTGAAACCATTTGCGTTACTAAAACGCCGCCACAAACCGTTGTGTTGATGCCCAATTTCCCCAATCCGTTTAATCCGTTAACAACCATTTATTACACAGTGCCGAAACAGTCGTTTATTCGCATTGATGTCCACAATGTGCAGGGTCAACTCGTAACCACGCTAGTGAATCAAACCGTTTCGGCGGGCAAACATTCAACGCGCTGGTCGGGCACCAACAGCTCGGGCAGGGCCGTTTCGCCCGGCGTTTATTTTTGTCGAATGCAATCCGGCAAAAACGAGGTGCAGAATATCAAAATGGTTTTGGCCGAATAGGAGAATGTGCGTAAAAAAGTTATTGAATACCTTGAGGTGTGCGATACCTTTTCTTCTATTTTGCTGCACCATTTTGATGGTTTTTGAAAAGCTATTCGATTCCATACGACACACATACACGCCGCTGGGCAAATGGGCGCTCGCCCATTCCAAGCGGTGGGAACCGGCGTCCATATGCGAGTTCATGAGGTGCCTGAAGACCATATTCGCCGATATCTCATTGAGCAGTACAACGCCTTGGGACGCGGCTATCGGCCTGCCCGCCAACATCTTTTTCGGCAATGGGCATACCCATCTGTATATTGGTCTTGAAAAAGACTGTATCCGAAAAATTAAAAACGTTGGAACAACCGATGCAGGACACCTATACCGAAATTAATAAATATTGCGATGAATTGGGAATGGATACGCCGTTTGGACAGACATTAATCTGACACCCCTGTAGAGACAGGGGTGTAGAGACAGGGCATTGCCCTGTCTCTACGGCGATAGAATATAAATTAGGGGGATAATATGGCAACACATTTCAAAAACAAATACCGTATCGCATCGACAAGATTGCCGTGTTGGGATTATGGTTGGAATGCTGCCTATTTTGTAACGATTTGTACGGCGCATCGAAAATTATTTTTTGGAAATGTGGTAGAAGGTATTATGGGACTATCCGAGCTCGGCTGTTTGGCTTGGCGATTTTGGTACGAGATACCGTACCATTTTTCATTTATTTTATTGGATGCGTTTGTAGTCATGCCAAACCACGTACACGGCATAATTGTTATTGATAAACCGGATGACCGATTGCCCATTGTAGAGACAGGGCAATGCGTAGAGACAGGGCAATGCCCTGTCTCTACAAATGGCGATCTCTCATACGCGCAAAAACGTTTCCGAAACCAGGGTAAACATACCCTATCATCGATCATTGGATCGTACAAATCGGTGGTATCAAAACAGGCGCATCGAATTAATCCGGCATTTGAATGGCAACCTCGGTTTCATGATCATATTATCCGCGATGAACGTTCGTATGAACAAATTTTTGATTATATTCATGACAATCCGCGGCGATGGCATGAGGATAGATATTTTGGATAATTGGGGTAGAAACAAGACAATGCCTTGTCTCTACACGGGGACGCAGCGTTATGTATGGTATCGTAGAGACAGGGCAGTGCCCTGTCTCTACCGAAGGACAGGAAACGCAATCTGCCACCGATGCCGAAATTAAAAAATATTGTAATGCATTGGAAATGGATACGCCATTTGGATTGGCAATTTCGGTTACATGCCATAGAGACAGGGCAGTGCCCTGTCTCTACCGAAGGCCGCGAAACTCGATAATAGGCCACTGATGTGAAAATTAATAAATATTGTGATGAATTGGGGAATTGCTACGCCGTTTTAAATAAGGTAAAATCGAACAATGACTTGTTCGCGAAATAGACATCCAGATTTGAGATTTACGGAATTTAAAAATTTTGGGCAGGAAAGATGTCTAAATGAGATATTTTCTATTTTTAATGGTTAGGCATTCTCAAGTAAAGACTCAAAATAAAGGATGTCAGAAACCCAGAATATGCGGGCATTCGAGACGATCCACGCTTTCAAGAACTTATTGCACAAACGGGGTATGTGGAGTAGGGCGAGCAAAAGCTTTAAACGTTCCACTCGACAGCGCCTTTGCTTTACGGCCAACTTCCATAATCAACACCCGGAAATTGGCCGTGATTTCTACGTGCTATCACATTTCTCTTTGCATTTCTTCGCTCATTTCCCTACTATAAGAAGACCATTTCAGGTATACAATCCGAATGTAATAATTAAACTCTACACGCCCATGCCCCCAAACGGAACCCGCAAAGAGCTTGAAGATCGGCTGTGGAAAGCCGCTGACCAATTGCGCGCCAATTCGTCACTTACGGCGCAGGAATACTCGCGTCCCATTCTCGGACTCATCTTTCTCAAGTACGCAGATGTGCGCTTTACCCTGGCCGTCAAGAAACTGCAGGTCGAGAATGCTTCAGGCCGACGCACGATTGGCAAACTGAACTACCAGGAACTTGGTGTGCTTTACCTGCCGGGATATGCGCGTTACTCGTATCTGATGAAGTTGCCCGAAGGCTCCAATATCGGCAAGATGATTAACGATGCCATGGAAGCGATTGAGACCGAGAATGAGGACTTGGCTGGTGTATTGCCCAAAGAGTACACCATCATTGACAACAGCTTGCTGTTTGATTTACTGAAGAACTTTAACAGCATTCCCATGGACGCGGATGGTGATATCTTTGGTCGCATTTACGAGTATTTCCTTGAGAAATTCGCCATGAGCGAAGGACGCGGCGGCGGCGAGTTCTTCACCCCGACCTCGATAGTTCGCCTTCTCGTTAATATCATTGAACCGCTGAGAGGTCGTATGCTCGATCCTGCCAGTGGGTCCGGCGGTATGTTTATCCAGTCTGCCAAATTTGAAGACGAG
>CAYPZM010000478.1:0-3818 GCA_964414825.1 uncultured Cytophagia bacterium
AAATTTGCAATAAAGAGGCCTTTGAGAAACCAGTTAATATTAGCGTTTGACAAAACTTTGCGGGACTTGGTTGCGAACAGCGGGAGCTTTATCCGGGCAGCCGCCTTTTGCGAGTAGGCCTTGTTAGCCCAATCTCTTTTAAACGTATCCCCCGTAAAGCCCTAATCCTTTTCACTCGGTTAATTCTCCCGCAATCAACTCCGCTTGTTTCAATACGGTTTCGGTGGCGAGTTTTTGCATGTCCGGGGGATAGCCGTATTGGCGGAGGGTGCGTTTGACTATGACTTTGAGTTTGGCTTTGACGCTTTCCTTAATCGTCCAGTCGATGGAGGCGTTTTGGCGGACGCGGTCGAACAGGACGATGGCCAGCTCGCGCAGTTTGTCTTTTTGCATGAGCTCGCGGGCGCTTTTGTTGTTGGCGACGGCAGTGTAAAAGGCGTATTCAAATTCGGACAAGCCCATTTCCTGCGGCTCTTTGTCCATTTGCTGAATTTCTTTGCCGAGTTTGATGAGTTCATCGATGACCTCGGCCGCCGTCAAAATTTTGTTGTGATATTTTTTGATCGAGTTTTCCAGCATTTCCATCAGGGATTTGCTTTGCACCAAATTTGTTTTGGTGCGTGATTTGATTTCATCATTTAACAATTTCTTCAGCACTTCCAGCGCAACGTTTTTGTGCTCCATGTTTTTGACTTCGAGCAAAAAGTCTTCGGACAATATGGAAATGTCCGGTTTTTGGATTCCCGCCGCATCAAATATATCTATCACTTTATCGGTGACCAGGGCCTGATCAATGACCTGGCGGATGGTGGTTTCTATTTCTTCATCGGTTTTGCCGGCGCCGCTTGAATCGAATTTTGCCAACCTGGCTTTGACGGCTTGAAAGAATGATACTTCTTCTTTGACGTCCATGGCCTGTTCGTGGGGGATGGCAATGGCAAAAGCTTTGGATAATGCGTTCACGTGTTCGATAAAGCGTTTTTTACCATTTTCGAGACTGAGTATGTGTTCTTCCGCCGCCAGAATAATGTCCATTTTTGTTTTGGTATCGGCGGTAAAATACTCTTCATAAAGCAGGCCTTTATCTTTGCCAAGGTACGGCACGGTATCGTCCTTGACGAGATTTTCATAGTCGGTTGAATAGTCCTTGACTGGTTTTTCGAGAAACATGTGGGAGACGATTTCCAGCTTTTCCAGCACAAGCTGTACGGCTTTTTCCTGCGCAATAGCCGGATCGCCTTTGCCGCCGCTGTCCGAGTAAAACGACAAGGCGCGTTTGAGGTCGGAGGCGATGCCGAGATAGTCGACAATCAAGCCGCCGGGCTTGTCCTTGTAGACACGATTAACCCGGGCGATGGCCTGCATTAAATTATGGCCCTGCATGGGTTTGTCGATGTAGAGCGTGTGCAGCGAGGGGACATCAAAGCCGGTGAGCCACATGTCGCGAACGATGACCAGTTTGAGTTCATCGTCCGGGGCTTTCATACGGTCGGCCAAAACCCGGCGCTGGTCTTTGGTGGTGTGATGTTTTGCCAATTCGGGGCCATCGGATGACGCGGCGGTCATGACCACTTTGAGAACGCCTTTTCTCGGATCGTCATGATGCCATTCCGGCTTTAATTTGATAATTTCATTGTAGAGATCAACCGCGATACGGCGCGACATGGAAACGATCATGCCCTTGCCTTCGAACACCTCCTGGCGCTGTTCAAAATGCGAGACGATATCCGCGGCGAGGTGTTTGATGCGATCTTGACTGCCGACCAGGGCTTCAAGCTGCGTCCATTTGGCTTTGGCTTGCTGGGAGGATGTCATTTCATCTTTATCAAGATCGTCATCCAGTTGGGCAACCAGTTTTTTGCCCTCGTCGCTGAGGTTAATTTTTGCCAGACGGCCTTCGTAATAGATGCGAACGGTGGCGCCGTCCTCGACGGCCTGGGCAATGTCGTAAACATCAACATAATTGCCGAAAACCGCCGGGGTGTTGACATCCGTGTTTTCGATCGGCGTACCGGTGAAACCAAGATAGGTGGCGTTGGGCAGGGCATCGCGCATGTATTTGGCGAAACCGTAGACGGTTTTCTTGCCGATGATATTGCCGCGTTCATCCTTGGCGTCAATGGTTTTGGCTTTAAAGCCGTATTGGGTGCGGTGGGCTTCATCGGCAATGACGATGATGTTTTTGCGATCCGACAATTGCTCATAAACATTGCCGTCATCGACCTGGAATTTGTGGATGGTGGAAAACACCACGCCGCCGGAGGATACTTTTAACAGCTCTTTGAGGTGATCTCTGTCGGATGCCTGCACCGGTTCCTGGCGCAACAGTTGTTTGGATGCCGCAAAGGTATCGAACAATTGATCGTCGAGATCGTTGCGGTCGGTGATAACCAGGAGCGTTGGATTATCCAACGCCAGGACAATTTTCCCGGCATAAAACACCATGGACAATGATTTGCCGCTGCCCTGCGTGTGCCAAACAACGCCGCCTTTGCGGGAGCCGTGTTCCGATGAGGCCTGAATCGTACTTTTTACCGCCTTGTTGACGGCATGGTATTGGTGATAGGCGGCCAGCTTTTTGGTGGTTTCAATGACGGTGAGATTGGTTTTTAAATCCTCGCGTTTGTTTTTCTCAAAGACGATAAAATGGCGGATCAAATCAAGCAGTGTGTCTTTTTTCAGCATGCCTTTGATGAGCGTTTCCAGCTCGCTGACGAGGTGCGAGGCTTCTTTTTTACCGTCCGATGTTTTCCAGGACATAAAGCGGCTATAGCCGGAAGAAATGGCGCCGGCTTTGGCCTGATGACCGTCGGATATGACCACAAAGCCGTTGTAGGTGAACAGCGAAGGAATGGTGTCTTTATAGGTGCCGATTTGTTGAAACGCCGCACGTATAGTTGCGTTTTCATCAGCCGCGTTCTTGAGTTCCATTACTACAAGAGGAATGCCGTTGACAAACAGAATCACATCCGGGCGTTTGTTGACGCCGTTTTCGACAACGGTGAATTGATTGGCAACGAGAAAGTCATTGTTGTCGGGATGTTCAAAATCGATGAGCCAAACGAGATCGCCGCGACTGTCCCCGTCTTTTTGAAAGGTGACTTTGATGCCCTCGGTGAGCAAACGGTGAAAGGCTTCGTTGTTGGCGATGAGGTCGGGAGAGTTGAGGCGTTGAATCTGTTTGACAGCTTCTTCCCGGGCCTCCGTCGGAATGTCGGGATTGATACGGCCGACGGCTAAGCGCAGGCGATCCAGCAAGAGCACATCTTCGAAAGATTGGCGCTCCGGTGTGTCGCTATCGGGAGCGATATTCGGGGCGTAGATGTAGTGGTAGTTTAGCTTTTCGAGTTGTTCTATGGCGAAAAGTTCGATGTCGGATTCGGTCATTTTATGCATGATAGCGGTCGTCCTGCCATGTTAAAGGATTGTGTCGGATATAGTCGGCAATTTTTTCATAAGATTTTTCATCGCGGACAATATGATCATAAAAACGGGGCTGCCAGCCAAAATCGGGATCAAGGGATCGGGCGTGTAGGGTGCAAATACGTTTATATTGATTGATAATCACACCCAATGTTCCAGATTTCCATTTTTTTGATGCGGAACGGGTTCGGTTTGACGAGGCGCCCGATGTGGAGACGCCCAATGTGGAGACGCCCAATGTGGAGACGCCCAATTTGGGCGTCTCTACGGTTGAACCATCGTCCGGTTTGTCAATAATAATTATTCCATGCACATGGTTTGGCATTACGACAAATGCATCCAAATTTACGAACGGAAAATGTTGTGGGATTTCCAACCAATATTTTTCGGATAAT
>CAYPZM010000479.1:0-3791 GCA_964414825.1 uncultured Cytophagia bacterium
CAATCCCGCGCATCATGGCTTTGATGAATTTCGTGGGTTTGTCAGCGGCAACATTGATTACATTTCGCATTACGACAATTCCGGAATTTTTGATTGGTGGCACAATCTCGAGCAAGTAGAGGAAGATGGGTATTCAACCGATTTAATCACTCAACACGCAGTAAAGTTTATCAAAGAAAATAAAGATTTACCGTTTTGTGTTTACGTGGCGCACGAGTCGCCGCATTGGCCATATCAGGGGCGCAACGATAAAGCTGATCGCTTTGAAAACACCGAGTTTCCACCGCGCGGCACCAGTCCACAGCCCAAGCAGGCCTTTAAAGAAATGATCGAGGTGATGGATGAAGGCGTGGGCGAAATTGTAAAAACTTTGTACGAACTCGGTTTAGAAGACAACACGCTGGTTGTGTTCTGCTCGGATAATGGCGGCGACCCGCCTTATGGCGATAATGGCTTTTTGCGCAGCCATAAAGGTCAGTTATGGGAGGGAGGACACCGCGTACCCGGAATTGCATATTGGCCGAATCGAGTCGAGCCCGGGATAACAAATCAACCTGCCATGAGCATGGATTGGTTCCCCACTATGGTGTCAATCGCTGGCGCAAAACAGGCCATCCCTTTGCCGCTGGATGGCGTTGATTTGTCTCCTGTTTTGTTAAACAATCAATCGATAAAAGATCGCACCTTATTTTGGCGGTATCGTGGACAAAACGTAGCCCGCCAGGGCGATTGGAAGTTGTTGATCATGGACGAAAAGCGCTTTTTATTTAATTTAGCAGACGATCCGCAAGAGCAGAACAATCTCGTTGAAACATATCCCACACGAGCAAAATATCTGGAACGGTTATTTGAAGAATGGGAAGCCGATGTGCTCAAAGGTGTGGAATTGAAAACGAGCTAATCACATCCGGTCATCCAAGCCGTTTGCCCTCGCGATCCGTGGAATGTAACGAATAAAACGGATCGTTATTCTTTTTTATCCATTTATCCAACTCGGCTGCGAGCTCATTTTTGACGGATTGATATCCCGCGTCGCTCGCTAAATTCTTTACTTCACCGGGATCATTTTTCAAGTCGTAAAGCTCCTCGCCGTGCAAAATGTAGCGGTTGTATTTGAATTCGGGCGTGCGAATCATGCGAATGGGATTGACCCATTTTTGCTTGCTGTAATATTCGCTTATGATAAAGTCGCGGTTCGGTTCATCTCTGCCGCCGGTTAACGCCAATTTTAAGGACTGGCCATCGTGTTCAGAGGCAGGAATGCCGCATATATCGAGCAAGGTCGGCACAAAATCCACATTTACGGCGGACACGTGTTTTAGGCGCCGGCCATTTTTTCCGCCAAAGGCTTCAGGCACCCGAATCATCACCGGTACGCGCACCATATGCTCGTAAATAAACGGGCCTTTCCAGATCAAATGATTGTGCGTATCCATATCGCCATGATCCGAGGTGTTGACCACTATTGTGTTGTTCCACAACCCTTGCGTTTGCAGCTCCTGAATAATCTGCCCAAAATGCGCATCGTACAATTTCACTTTTGAACGATAACAATCCCGATACTGAAACCACAGCTCTTCCGGCTGGCCCCAAATGGCGCGGCCCTGGTCATCGGTCATAAATTGCTTGTGAATGGGAGGGACGCTCGAAAAATCTTTATTTGCCCACGACGGCGGCAGTTGAATCTTGGCATTGGCTTGGATTATGTGATTGCGGAACGCATAAATATCGTGCGGATTTACATACGATAAAAACAGCGCAAATGGCCCGTCGGTAAATTCGGGATCGCGCAATAATTTCAATCCGTCTTTAGTGGTTAAGGGATCGCTGCTCTCTCCTCGACTTTTATCTTTTTTTAAAAATTTATCAATTCCTTGTTGAGCCACTTCCGCGTCACCCAGATGCCATTTTCCCACATATGCCGTTTTATAGCCGTGGTCGTGCAGTGTTTTGGCTATGGAGGTCTGCTGCAAATCGTTACCGCCAGCGGCGCCGATGTTGCCGTACACACCGGTTTTATGCGGATAAAGACCGGTTAAAATGGACGAGCGGCTGGGCGAGCATTGTGGCGTGGTACAAAATCCCTGATCGAACACCACACTGTCTTCCGCAAAAACGTCTTGAAACGGCGTATCAAAAAATGAATCCATACATCCCAAGGCGTGCCAGTGTTGTTGATCCGAAAAAATGAACAAAATATTGGGGCGGTTTGTCTTGGCGCTACAAGAGACCATACCGCCTGCGGCAATTGTGGCCAGCGATGTTTTGAGAAACTCGCGACGATTTTGCGAATGTGGCATTTGAGGCTCCTTCATTTTTTATAGAATACAAAATCGAGGAGAGAATTGCAACGTTTTGCAAAAATAGGTTTAAAATTCATTTTATTGTGTCTGAAAAATTGTTATGTTCGTGAAACCAGAATCAAGATTCAACTAACGTAACGGAACAATGGAAACTTTTGAAAAGCGCCAACGCTTTTTGCAGAAACGCGTGCAAAACTTGCAAACCGAAATCGAAAAGAGGGAGGCCCGCAGCCGTCGCTTTTCCTGGATTCGCTTGGTCATTTTTCTAACGGCCCTGGTGGTCGTGTTTTCGCTGTATTGGGTCAATCGTACGCTTTCCGGGCTCTCTATTGTTATTTTCTCTGTAACGTTTGCACTCATTGCCTGGCAACACCGTCGTGTTGAGTTTAGTTTGAAACGGTTTCGTTTGTTTCAGCAATGGATTCAAGATCAACTTTACCGGCTCACCATAAACTGGTCAAAACTGCCAACTGCAAAAGAAATAAATGTGCCTGCAAACCATCCGTTTGATCGCGATTTGAACATCACCGGCGCGTTTTCTCTGCACCAATTGCTGGATGTGTGCATCACACAGCAGGGAAGCCAGCGTTTGGCGAAATGGCTGCTCACGCAAAAACCCGAGCGCAATACGATAAAAACGCGGCAACAGCTTGTACGAGATTTGCTCAACCAACCGCGCTTTCGAGATCGTTTTGTGCTGTTTTTTCGTCTTTTTAGCCAAGAAGAATTGAATGGCGATCGTGTACGCCATTGGTTAGCCGAGCTCAAGAGTAAAAAGTCGCTGGCCATTAAATTGCTTTTTGCAGCCCTCTTTTGTATGGTGAATGTGAGTTTGCTGATTGTGCACATTTCAGGCGGCCCGGCCTATGGGTGGCTGTATGGACTCGTGGGTTATATGGTCTACTTTTTCTATAACCGGGATGTATGGCAAGAGCTTGGCGATGATTCGCAGTTTCTCGATATGGAATTCAAACAATCCATGACGATTTTTAACTACCTCGAATCCGCAAATTACAAATCGCCAAATTTGGCAGAGCTTTGCCAACCTTTTATAAATCCGCTGCATAAACCATCACGACGATTGCAATTGCTTATGGTTTTAACCATTGCCATTGGCTTGCGCATGAATTATATCACCGGTTTGCTGTTGAACGTGTTTTTTCCTTATGATTTTCTTTGTGCATTTTTGCTCAATCAACAAAAAGCCAAGGTGAAAGAAGATTTCGAAACCTGGCTGGATATCGTGTACGAGCTGGATGCGCTAAACGCTTTGGCCAATTTTGCCTCGTTGTTTTCCGATGTATTTCCCCGATTTGTAAAAGACCAGTCTACGTTCAAAGCGACGGCACTCGGGCATCCCATTTTGCGGGCCGATATGCGAGTGTGTAACGATTTTGAGCTGAACCAAAACAAATCCGTTGTGCTCATTACCGGTTCAAACATGTCGGGCAAAAGTACGTTTTTGCGCACGATTGGCATAAACATGGC
>CAYPZM010000480.1:0-3774 GCA_964414825.1 uncultured Cytophagia bacterium
GTTATATCCCCCACAATGATCTGGTTGCGGTTATGAAACGCGCTGCTGTGCTGTTTTTTGTGGTTCCGAACACTTTTTACGCCAA
This sequence comes from uncultured Cytophagia bacterium, assembly GCA_964414825.1. Classification (GTDB taxonomy): domain Bacteria; phylum Zhuqueibacterota; class Zhuqueibacteria; order Residuimicrobiales; family Krinioviventaceae; genus CAYPZM01. Next base: position 86 of record CAYPZM010000480.1, read on the forward strand.
AGGCATTCCCACCAGCAAACTGTTCGATTACATGGGAGCCGGCCGCCCTATCCTCGGCATAGGCCCGGAAGACGGCGATGCGGCGCAATTTCTCTCGCAATCGCAAATCGGCCGCGTGATTGAAAATGAACCGGAAAATATCCACAGGTTTCTGGTCTCGCTTATCAAGGGGGAAAACACATACGTTGCTTCAGCGCAAACCGAATCCTTCACCCGTCGACATTTGACCGGCCAACTTGCCGAATTGTTTGGCCGGCTTGTCTGACATATTGACCCAATTATCCGACTTGCTCAGAAAGATGTTCGTCCAGGATTTCTAATCCTGGAAGGGAAATGGACTGGGACTTCCAGTCCCAAAACGGGCTTGAAGCCATGCACCATTTTGCGACCAGCGACGGAATTCCTGGTCGAACTTGAATCTTCACCCGGAAACATTTGGCAGGAAACCTGGCGGACCTGTTTTCGCAACTCGCCTGAATTGAATTTAAATCCTTTAAAATCCTGACATTTTTTAGTACATTGGGCGCGATTGCGATGAGCAATATGAGACGTGTGCAAGCGAGTTTTTCGAAAAGCAGTATCCGGAACGAACTAGTGCGATGTCACATAAATTACTTAACTTTTAGTGGCTGTCCAGTGTAAGTCCAAGCGAAAGGTTCAGCTGATTGGTTATATTCATTAATAAACTTTTCAATTTTGTTGATCAAATCCTTGACAGATTTAAAGATTCCTTGCTTTAATACTCTTCTACTCATGATGCTAAACCATAGCTCAATTTGGTTTAGCCAGGAAGCATGAGTAGGGGTGAAATGAATAAAGATATTTTCGTGCGAGTCAGCCCATTCTTTGACTTTGCTGTGTTTGTGAGCGCTGTAATTGTCGCATATAATATGAATTTGGCGTCCCTTTTTACGATATGTTTTTTCCAATCGCACAAGAAAGGACAAAAACTCCTGATGTCTATGTCGTTCTTCGAATTGTCCGTGGACAGTACCGGAGTGGACATCAAGAGCGGCTAACAGAGATGTTGTTCCGAGCCTTTTATACTCAAAAGGAATGTTCTTGATTTTTCCGTGAGGTTGTAACGGCAAGACCGGCTGGGTTCGGTCTAAAGCCTGAATTCCTGTTTTTTCATCTACCGAAAGAACAACGGCATTGTCTGGTGGTTCCAAATATAGCCCGACGATGTTTAACATTTTGGTTTCAAATTCAGGATCAGTGCTGTGATGATAGTATTTGATTCTATGAGGTTTAATCGTTTCGTCCTTAAAAACTCGTTCAACGATACCTCGATCAACATTCATATGTTTGGCCAGATCGCGAATTGTCCAATGTGTTCTGCCGGGAGGTGGATTACATGCCTCAGCAGCAATTTTGTGACGAATTTCTGGTCCGTACTTTACAGAGCGTCCTGGGCGTGGTTGATCCATAAGACCGTCCAGACCATTTTCGAGAAATCGCTTTTTCCATTTGCTTACGGTTACCTTGGATGTATCAAGCTTTTCAGTGATCTCTCCGGCAGAAATACCTTTGGAGGTCATCAGAATAATTTTGGCCCGAAGTACCATTTGTTGTGGACTTGTTCGTTTGTTGACTATTTTTTCGAGATGTTCCTTTTCAAGAGCATCCAATTTAATTTGTTCTATTCGTTTACTCATGAGTTGGTCCTTTCGATGGATTGAGCAGCTCACAAGTAATATAGTGAATTAACAGCCTATAGTAAAGTTAATTGCATGACTAAGCACTAGTATGTTCAAAAAGCTCAAAAAAATATTTTTCATGTCCCGAAAGTTTTACAAGGACATCAAACGCGACCGTGACATTTATCAATTGTCCGAGGATGTGCACAGCGAGCAGCTTGGCGAGTATTATTTCTTGATCGATGAGCAGGAGCTGCTGGCCGGGCACAGTCAAAATTATTCGTTTGATGCCGAGGGCATTCCGGTTATTCCGAGCTATATTGATGTGGAGGATGACCGCCTAATATATTATCCGATCTCCATTGGACAGTATGGCCTGGCGATTTTTCACACCTGGCTGAAAACGAATGCCGAGTCGGATAAGCAGCGGTTCTTGAACATTGTGCATTGGTTTTACGACAACCGGCAAGAAGATGAAAAAGGCGTGTACTGGCTCAGCGATGTGCCGAAACCGGAATACCGCATGACCGAACCATGGCCGTCGGCGTTTGCGCAAAGTCGCGGATTGTCAATTTTGTTGCGCGGCTGGCAGATAACCGGAGAGGAAAACTATCGCGAGGCCGCCGAGCATGCCCTGACCATTTTTGATATTCCCGCTGCAGATGGCGGCGTGACCACGTTTACGAAAGAGGGTCCGTTTTACGAAGAGTATCCGACGGAATTTCCTACCATGGTGCTCGACGGATTTTTCTTCACGTTATGTGGGTTGTATGACGCGGTTCGCGCATTGAATTCACAAAAAGCAAAGCAGTTGTTCGACAAGGGAATTGACACTATAAAACAGTGGTTGCCCCGTTACGATTTGGGCTATTGGATGCGATACAATTATTGCCGGGAAGAATTTTATCCGGATCCCGATCCGGCCACTATTGGCTATTTGCGGCTGGTGATCACGCAACTTAAAATGACGGCGCGTTTGACCGGAGATGCCGAGTTTATAAAGTGGGCCGAGCATTTTTCTCAGTACGACCGTTTGCCCAATATGTTGAAAATGTATACCGTAAAATACCGCGCACTCAAACAATTGAATCGCTTATGATCGGATTTTATATTCAAAACAAAAATGGCTTTGCCGATCGCGCCCGCTACACGCTGAGAACCTTGTGTCGGATGATGGGCGTCGAAAACATCGAACTCGAAAATCTCGATTCCGCTAGCGAAAACGTGTCGCTTTTTATGGTTTACGGGACTGATATGCCAACAGGGCTTCCGGATAAGCCGTTGTTGTTTATCGCCCAGGAAAACTATCAACGTGCCGAAATCCTTACTCAAGACGATGTGCGAAACATTAAATCTGTGGATGACTCTTCCAATCAAATTCCGTACCTGTTTTTTTCCGCGCAAAATCATTTTGACAAGTTTTTGTACAGAGATAGCGTTTCGAACCAGCCACAAATCAGCCAAAACGATCAAAGCGCAATTTGTTCGGTTGATGTTGTGGCCACGACATTTTATTTGCTCTCGCTGCACAACGAACAGCGCGCCACGGAACGCGATAACTTTGACCGCTTTCATCGTCATTTTAGTCCGATTGGTGAAGACATTTACGAAACGCCGGTCATCGATCGCTGGGTCAAGTTGCTGCGAGATTTGCTGCTGCAGTTAAATCCGCAACTGCCTATCAAGCCGCTCTGGCCTCACAAGGCGTCCTTTGCCGTGGCTTTAACGCACGATGTCGACCGCATCCGCACCTGGACCTTTCGCAAAGCGCGACGGGCGTTGCGCGGTTCGCGTTCGCAAAAGAGTGCTGTACCGCGCCTTGGAGCGTTGATGAAATCCGTCACCTTTCCGGAAAACTGGCTGGGTAATTTTAATTTTATCAGTCAGCTTGAGAAAAAATTTGATGCCTCCTCGACATTTTTTCTGGTCAGCAAACATCGGCATGAATTGGATCCGACCTATAAATTGGTTTCGCATCGAATCCGAGAAGGCATGTCTTTGGTCAAATCGAGAGGCGGTTCCGTGGCATTGCATGGCAGTATTCCGTCG
>CAYPZM010000481.1:0-3730 GCA_964414825.1 uncultured Cytophagia bacterium
TCCATTTGTTCGAATCGTCTGTCCATTTGTTCGAATCGCCTGTCCATTTGTTCGAATCGCTTGTCCACCTGCTCGAACCGTTCGTTCATCTCCCCGCGCGTTGGCACCTCGGTCATAACATACTCGGCAAGTCTTTCCAACAAGGCGTGGGTTTGTTCTAAAGTTATTTCTGACATTTTTAGATCCCTCCTTTAAAATGGCGCAAGCTGCCGGTTTTTAAATGTTCACGGTTTATTTTTAGAGATGCGATATTATCCAAAACAAGGTTCTTAATGGATTATTCCTATGCGCTATAAATCTCATGGGAATTTTGAACTTGTATTATTGTATTGCCTTCGGTCGCGCCAAGGGATGAAGCGTTTCCACATCCGACACGGAAATCGCGGCGCCGCGTATATCGTGCGCCAGCTCAATGGAGGGCCGGGCTTCGGAAATGCCATAGCCGTTGCCGGCCAGGATTTCTTTGTACACGACCGTATGCAAGTCGGTAAAACCACCGGAAAACTCGATTTCTTCGTCATTGATGGTGATGGAGCGAAATGTGGGTCGCCCGGCTTGTACTGCAGCCTCGGGCAGATCGTTGCCGTCCACGGACAAAAACCAGCGCACATCCGCTCGTTTCAAGCTAATGTAACCGGCCATCTTTTTCGAGCTTGCGATATGCACCTGGCTCTGTTCAACGTCGCCAAACATCCACATCAACATGTCAAAAAAATGGATGCCAATATTGGTGGCCACACCGCCGGATTTTTGCACATCGCCCTTCCAGGAATAGTGGTACCAGTTGCCGCGACGGGTGATGTAGCTGAGATCGATGAGAAACCGCTTGCCCGAGGTGTCGGCATCGATTCGCTTTTTTAAATCGATAATCGCCGGATGCACGCGCAATTGCAGCACGTTGTAAACGCGGCGCCCGGTTTCTTCTTCATCTTCTTCCAACGCATCGAGGTTCCAGGGATTCAGCACCAGCGGCTTTTCGCAAATGGCATCAGCCTGGTTGCGCAGGGCAAAGCGGATATGGGCATCGTGCAAAAAGTTGGGTGAACAAATGCTAACATAGTCGATGGCGCGCTCGTTTTGTTTGCGGCGCAGCAGGCCAACGTAACGATCAAAGCGTTCAAAATCGGTAAAAAAGTCAACGTTCTCAAAGTAGCGGTCCAGAATGCCCACCGAATCGCTGGGGTCCAGGGCGCAAACCAATTGATTACCGGTATCGCGGATCGCTTGCAAATGGCGCGGGGCAATGTATCCTGCCGCTCCAACAAGTGCGAAATTGTGTGGGTTTGACATTGTAGCCTCTGCCTCTTATGCAGCCAGGTTATAGGATTTGGCTGTATTACAAATGGGAAGATTTACGCGATTCTCGGAGAGCAGGTCAACTACTCTTGAACAAGGTGGGTTTGACATAGGGTTTCTTTTTGGGCTTGTTTTTTTTCTTTTCGCCGTTATCGCTGTAATAGTAATCATAGTTATAGTAATAATTGTAGCGGTAATAGCCGTAACCTTTTTTGCTGCCCACGCCATTAAGAACAACGCCAAGAATACGGGCGTCCACCTTTTGCAAGCGAGCTACGGCATCGCGGGCAATATGCGCCTTGCTTTGACCGGCGCGGATAAGCAGCAGCACATTTTGCACTTTGGTGGCCAACACGCGTGCATCACTGACGGCAATGAGCGGCGGCGTATCAAAAATGACCATATCGTACTCGCTGCCGACGCGCTCGACCAGCTCGTTCATTTTGTTACTGCCCAGCATTTCACCAGGGTTTGGTGGTGACGTACCGGCTGCAATGATATTGAGATTATTGAACATGCTGGGTTGAATAATTTCACTCAACTCCAGGGACTTTGCTAAAAAGTCGGATACGCCGGGCGTTTTCGGGAGCTGAAACATTTTGTGCTGCATGGCTTTGCGCATATCGCAGTCGACGATCAGAACACGCTTGCCCAACTCGGCAAAAGAGATCGCTAAATTGGCAGCGGTAATGCTCTTTCCCTCTCCCGGAGCGGCGCTGGTGATGATCAGCCGAGAGATGGCTTGATCGACACTGGCAAATTGCAAATCGGTGCGCAAATTGCGGTACGCTTCGTTGAGCGGATTTTTGGAACCGAGAAAGGGTAACAACTGCATGGTTCGTTCATCCGGCTCTGATCTGTCGCCGGATTTGCCGTTGCGTTTATTTCGCATAATTGCCGCGGCCGGACGCTTTTTGGCTTTTTCCATAGCTCGGTCAATATTGGGGATGGCCCCAAGGACAGTCAGGCCCAGTTCTTGTTCTACTTGCTCTGCGCTATGAATGCTGCGGTCAAGCATATCCAGAAAAAAGGCCAACCCGATTCCGAGCCCCAGCCCCAGGATAACACCGACCAGTATATTGCGCATTGTATTTTGCGGGATCGGCTGCTTGGGGATGTTCGGCGCCGCAATAATTTTTACGCCACCGGTACCTGTGGCCGCTTTAATTTTCGCCTCTTCACCTTTTTGCAGCAAAAAATTGTACATGGTTTCGTTAACGGTGCGGGCGCGTTGCAAACGAGCCAGCTCGATAGCGTGCTCCAGCATGTTGGGGTGCTGTTTGCGATAATTATCTCGCAACGTGCGATAAAAGCGTTCCTGGTTTTTTAAGGATAACAGATTCAGCTCTTCATCAATTTTATGCTGTCGATACACGGTTATTTCGGCATCTTCTTCCGGACGCGGCGTTTCCAAAATATTTGTGGTATCAAGGTTGAGAATAGCTCGGCGCAATTGTTCTTTTTTTTCAGCGATCCGTTGTTCCAAAGCGTTGATGTTTTTACGCGAACTTCGGTTTTCCACTAGCGCGTATTTTTGGCTTTCCAGCTCGTCAATATCGCGGCGCAATTGTTCCGCTTCGGGCGAGCTGTTTTCAAACACGCCAGGCACAGAATAAAGTTTTTCATATTCTTCCAGGCGCTGATTGTAAATATTTAGATTCCCCTGAGAGAGTTGCCGCTGAGATTCAACTTCGGTAATTTTATTTTCAATATCATTAAGGCGCTGCAAAATGCCATCATTTTCATTCGTAACCGTAAAATTGGTACGGGCTTTGAACTCCTGCAGCTCACGCTCCGCGCCTTCGAGATTACTCTCGGCATAGGCAATTTGAGCGTCCACATACTCGATGGTATTTTGCGCCTTTTCTTCCTGAATTTCCCGAGCACGATCTTTAAAGGCATTGGCCGCGATATCCGCGATACGGTAAGCGACAATGGGATTCAGCGCGCGCACGCTCATATACATAAGATCGGATGGATCTTCTTTATTAATATTGATGGTACCCATGGCCTTGCGCAACATCTCGTCATCGTACTCGGCAACGCTGTTCAGCATACTATCTTTTGCCGTTGCCGTGTAAATTTTTTCCCAGAATTTGTTGCTGCCCATCATGGCCTGGTAATATTCCAGCGGCTTGGACTGGTTGTAATAATAAAAAGGTCGCGGACTGCCAAGGCCCAAATCATCATCCTGCTCCAGAGAAAAGGTGGTGGTGGCGCTGTAAATATCGGGACGTGTAAAATTGTAGACAAGGACGGCAGAAAATACGAGAGCAAAAACGGCAATAATGAGCCATTTGCGCCTCAGCACAAGATCGAGATAATCTTCAAAGTTCCATTCTTTGTTGTGCGGTTTTTCTGGCAAATTATTCATCTGGCAAGCAGCCAATATTAGAGACTTTGGATTCTTGAAATGGTATAAACCATGGTCAAT
>CAYPZM010000482.1:0-3729 GCA_964414825.1 uncultured Cytophagia bacterium
ATCGTCGTCAGGATGAAGCCGGAACCCCCTTCTGTGTCACGGTTGATTCACAGACTTTGGAAGATGAAACCGTGACTGTGCGTGATCGTGACAGCATGGAGCAAATAAGATTGCCCGTTAACGGATTGCTGCCTGAATTGAAAAAGAAAATTTGGATTGTTATATTTCACTCAAACCCACACAACTCGGTTTACTGATCAGCAAAAACTTGTGTTATTCCAACATTAAAACTATCGTGCAAGAGGCGCAAAAGTTTGGCAATTTTGTACGTATCGACATGGAGGACTCTGATTGCACCAGCGACACCATCGAGATTTATGAGCGCCTGCGGCAGGAGTTTGAAAATGTAGGCGTTGTAATTCAAGCCTATTTGCGGCGTTCGTTGGAGGATGTAAATCAGCTCTGCCAAACCCCGGCAAACTTGCGCATTTGTAAAGGAATTTACATTGAGCCTCGCGACATTGCTTATAAGGATGGCGAAATTGTTAATAACAATTTCGCCTGGCTTGTTGAAACTGCTCTGGCACAAAAATCCTATGTGGGCATTGCCACGCACGACGAAAAAGTAGTGTGGCATGCGTTGAGAATTATTGATTCTTTGGGATTAAAACGTGAGGAATATGAATTTCAAATGTTACTGGGTGTGGATGAACAGTTGCGCGATATTCTGGTCGATGCTGGCCACCGGTTGCGCGTGTATGTGCCGTATGGAAAACAATGGTATGCGTACGTTGTGCGCCGCCTGAAAGAGAATCCCAAAATCGCGTCGTACGTATTAAAAGCCTTGTTTCGAAAATAAACTGTGGAGATCAAAAATGAATAGAACATCAACCCTCGTCATTGGTATTATTCTGGTTTTGTTGGGTATTTTATTTGTCGGTCCGACTATGGGACTTTTTTCGTTAAGATCAACGTGGCCTGCCATTCTCTTGTTATTAGGCGTTGGATTTTTTATCGGATTTTTTGCATCGCGAAAAGCATACGGTTTGCTCATGCCAGCAGCCATTCTCACCGTGTCCAGCATCCCGTTTTTTATCTGCACCTTTACCGGCGAGTGGTATAGAATGTCTTACCTGTGGCCATTTTTTCCCATTGCGGTGTCGCTGGGATTTTTTCTGATGTACTTTTTAGGTTTACGAGAAAAAGGCCTGCTTATTCCCGGCTCAATCTTGTTGGCCTTGGGCGCGGTTTCTTTTTTAATTTTAAATTATATCACCTATGTTTTGCCCATCGTATTTTTAGTCGCCGGGCTGGTTCTCATTTTTATCGGATTACTGAATAAGAAAAAAACGGCCGCTCCGCTCGAAAGACCAGATACTCGAAGATAAGCCACATCAGCAAAGCGCAAGTTTTAATGGATTTCACTTTGCATCTCCGCGCTTTTGCGCGAGTCTTTTGTTCTTTTGGAAAGAAATTTGGATTTACCTCATGTCTTTAGAAATTGAAAACAGAATAGACGATCTTCGAAAAACCATCGATTATCACAATTATTTGTATTATGTACTGGATCAACCGGAAATTTCCGATGCCGAGTATGATCGTTTGATGCGTGAATTGACCGAATTGGAGCAACAGCATCCGGAGTTGATTACGCCGGATTCGCCAACCCAACGCGTCGGTGGGAAACGTCTCGAAGCGTTTGCGCCGGTGGAGCATGCTGTTGCCATGCTCAGTCTGGACAATTCTTTGAATGAGAACGAAATAATTGAATTTGACCAACGCGTTCGACGCAACTCCGGCGTCAGCGAAAATATCGAGTACGTCTGCGAGCCCAAATTGGACGGCTTGGCCGTGGAGCTGGTGTATGAAAATGGTGTTTTGAACGTTGCTTCTACACGCGGCGATGGCGCTGTGGGCGAAGATGTGACGCAAAATATCCGCACCATCAAAAGTGTGCCGCTGCGATTGCGTTCGCTCAACGGCCAAACCGTTCCGAGAATTGATGTGCGCGGCGAAGTGATTCTCAGCATAAACGCGTTTGAAAAGATAAATCGGGATCGCGAATCGTCGGGCGAGGCCACATTCGCCAATCCCCGAAATGCCGCTGCCGGCTCCTTGCGTCAGCTCGATCCGCAAATCACAGCACAGCGCCCGCTGGATATCTATTGCTACGGCGTCGGCCGCATGGACGGTCTTGATATTTTTTCACAATGGGAACTGTTGCAGGTTTTTAAACAACTCGGACTCAAAGTCAATCCGCTTATCCGCACCTGTGCGGGCATTAATCAAGTTAAAGCCTATCACCAGGACATGCTGGAGCGCCGTGAAGAATTGGCGTACGAGATCGATGGCATCGTCGTAAAGGTGAATAATTTTACCTTGCAGGAACAATTGGGCATCAAAACCCGCAGTCCGCGCTGGGCCATAGCCTACAAATTTCCGGCGCGAAAAGAAACCACGCAGATTAAAGACATCATTGCCCAGGTTGGTCGCACCGGTGCACTGACTCCTGTGGCCATTATGGAGCCGGTCAAAGTGGGTGGTGTTGAAGTGAGTCGCGCCACGCTGCACAATCAGGATGAGATCGATCGCAAGGATGTCCGCATTGGCGATTGGGTGGTCATTCAACGCGCCGGCGATGTGATTCCCGAAGTGGTCAAAGTGATCGAGTCAAAACGCACGGGGAATGAGAAAACGTATACGCTGCCTTCCAAATGCCCGGTGTGCGGCAGCGAAACCGTTCGTATTGAGGGCGAAGCGGCGCAGCGCTGCATCAATGTTTCCTGCCCGGCGCAGGTCAAAGAACGCATTTATCATTTTGCCTCCAAAGGGGCCATGGATATTGACGGGCTCGGCGAAAAGTTGGTCGATCAACTTGTGGAAAAGGGCTATGTCACCAATGTCGCGGACCTCTATTTTCTCACCAAAGACCAGCTTGCCGGACTGGAGCGCATGGCGGAAAAATCCGCGCAAAACATCATCGATGCCATTGAACAAAGCAAGGATCGCACAATCGACCGCGTGCTCTTTGCGCTCGGCATACGTTTCGTGGGCGAGCACGTAGCGCGCGTGTTGATCAAAGCGTTCCCAACGTTTGAAGCGCTGCAACAGGCCACCAAAGAGGAGTTGATGAGTGTTCATGAAATTGGCCCGCAAGTCGCCGATAGCGTGGTTGATTTTTTCAGCAAACAGGGAAACATCGACACGATCGAGCGCTTGCGACAGGGTGGCGTCAAAATGCGCCCGCTCGAAGCGCCTGCACAGGAGCAACGATTGGCCGAAAAAACCTTTGTGTTCACCGGCGCTCTGCAAACCATGACCCGCAAGGAAGCGCAATCCATTGCAGAATCGCTTGGCGCTCGCGCGGCATCGTCGGTCAGCAAAAACACCGATTATGTGGTGGCCGGTGAAAATGCCGGCTCCAAATTGACCAAAGCCGAAGAGCTGGGCGTCGCCGTCATCAGCGAAACCGAATTCCGTAGTTTGGCGGGGCTGGATTCGTGATTCGAGCCCCGCGTCTCACATCCCTTTTTTTCCTCCTGGCCATCGCCTGTGTTTTGTTTTGTGCCGGTACTCAATCCCAAGATACCGGCCAAGTGGAATTTATCACCATTGAAGAAGAACTGGCATTGGGGGATGAGCTGCGCTCCTTTACCGTCAAGAATCTCAACATTATCCGAAATCGTGCGTTGAATCACTATTTTAGCGATATGGCCAAACAGCTCGGCGATGTGTCGCATTGGCGTGGCCTAAGCTACACAATTTTTATCGTGAATGAACCGGACGTGA
>CAYPZM010000483.1:0-3727 GCA_964414825.1 uncultured Cytophagia bacterium
CATCAAACGGCAGGTAGAAATCGAAATTATACGCATCTTCCGAAATTTCGCTATCCACAGGCGACGAAATATTTTACTGCCCTTCCGAATATCCGGAAGATGCGCCAGAACCGGACTGGGATGATTTTGTCAAAGTCTTTGAGGATAAAGAATCTGTCGTGGGTGGCGAATATTATTGGTTTAATGAGGGCGAGAACGATCCGGGCGATGGTCGCCAGGTGTCGGTTATCGTAACAACAACGGGTGTGTCCGGCACTATTCGAATCAAGCAAACCAATGCCGAATTGGACAATGCGCCCAATACCGGAATTTGTCCCTGGAGCTGGAAAGTGGATTCCGATGTTGGCGCTTTAGCGAGCATTGACTTTTATTACAATCACCATGATATCAAAGACGTGCCCGAAACCGAGGATTTTCTCGGCATTGCCGAGTACAAACCAACCAGACAAACCTGGACGTGGCACGGCGGCTCGGTTTATCCTGCGGATCATAAAATCCGTTTGGACGATGTCTATCCACAGGGCATTTTTGTCCTGTATCGGCGCGTATTTGGCGATATAACCGGCGATGGAATGGTGGATGTGGACGATATGCAAAAATTTGGCGATGTGTGGAATTTCACAGCGAACGGCGAATTTCCGGAACACAGTGATGCCCGCTTTTTTAATTATGATAAATCCAGTTTGGATAGCAGCCAAATTATCGATAAGGATGATTTTGACATTTTTCAGGACAATTGGGGCAACGGCACCCCACAGTAATCGGAGAACGGCATGAAGCTTTTTTGTTTCTATATTTTGGGCATATTCGCCCTGCTCCATGCCGGCCCCAATAACGACGCGGCTATTTATTTTGATGCGGATTTGGCGGCAGGGAATCAAGGCGTGTCGGAAATTAAAGCGCCGGGCCTGGATACGGACATAACCGTGGAGGTGCGCGCGCAACACTGCGAACAATTGGACTCCTATTCGTTTGAGGTGATATACCAGACGGATGATCTGGCGTTTACGGGATTCAGCGCCAGGAACGAGCCGAACGAAGACAACCTGCTGAACCAAAAGGGCGACGTGTTATTTGCTTATCCCATGGTTACCCAGCGCGTAAAGGAGGGTCTCGGCACGGTTACCGTATCGGCCGTCAACACCACTGCCGATCCGGTTTATGCTTCGGACGGTGACGGACTGTTGGGCACGTTGACGTTTAACAGCAAGGTAGAGATGCCGCGCGGCATCCGATTTGGCACGGTAAAATGGAAAGACCCGACTGGACTGACAGACCTGTGCCCGGATTTACACAAAGGCGAGTTTTTCATGGGCGGCGGGCCATTGCCCGTGGAGCTATCCGCATTTCACACCGCCGCAAAAGAGGGTGAGGTTGTGCTCAGTTGGACTACGGAGAGCGAACTCAATTCGCTGGGCTTTTTTATATATCGCAGTGTGACGGCTGAAAACGGCTATGAACGCCTCAATTCACACATCATTGCCGCTGCCGGTTTTTGCGTGGAACGTCGCGATTATTCGTTTGTGGATGATTCCGTACAGCCACATGTCACCTATTTTTACAAATTGCATCAACTGGACAAAAGCGGGACGGGACGCTGGTTTGGGCCGGTATCGGTAACTGTAACGGAGCAGCATAGAGCAACACCCGGAGAATTTGCTCTGTATCAAAATTATCCGAATCCCTTTAATCCCAGCACCACCATTCGCTACGATATTGCCGAGGAATCATTCGTAACGTTGGAGATTTTTGACATTACTGGAAAACGGGTGCGTAGTTTGGTACAATCAACCAAAGCACCTGGTACTTTTGAAGCAGTTTGGGACGCTTCCGACTCCATGGGCAAGATGGTTCCCAATGGGACTTATTTGTGCCTTTTGCAAGCAGGAACAATACAATTAGTAAATAAACTAATGGTACTAAAATAAAAGGAGTAACAATGAGAAAAAATTGGAAAAAACCGGAATTAACAGTTTTGACTCGAACTCGGCCTGAAGAAGCTGTTCTTGTATTCTGCAAAACGACAAGTGTTGGAAGAGATGGAGATCCATCTACTGGTTATCAAGGATGTCATTTCTCTGATGGCGAAGGTGGTTGTGGAATATGTTCAGATATAACTACTTCATAAAAAAAGCCATTTATCTTTTTTAGAGGACAAGTTTTCTGAAACTGTTAATAAAATATATTATAGTTTGCATTATATTTTTGCCAACAAGTATTTTAAATGCGGGTTCTGCATTCATCTGGACAGCTAATATCAAAAACCAATCAAGCGCTGAGATAATTGGAAGCATGCTCAGAGCTAATAAATGCACTTCTCATGTAAGCAGTATTTTGCCAGAGCAAATTCCTTACGCCCACATTTTCATCTGCCTCGGCACCTACCCCAATAACCACGTCCTGCAAAACGGCCCCGATGTCGACGCGCTCATCGAGTACCTGGAAAACGGCGGCAACGTCTACATGGAGGGCGGCGACACCTGGGCGCGGGATTTGCCCACGGATTTGCACCCCTATTTCCGCATTCGCGGCGCAGCGGATGGGCAAGCGGATTTGTCCACCATAACCGGGGCGGGCTGTTTGTCGGGGTTCAGTTTTGAATATACCGGCGAGCAGCAGTACATCGATCATCTCGCGCCCGAGGAAGGGGCAACGGTGTTGTTTAGCAACACATCACCGGCGTTTGCTTGTGGCATCGGGTATGATAATGGCTATCGCACCCTCGGCGTGTCATTCGAGTTTGGCGGGCTTGCAGACGGGGAGGACACCAAGGCCGAGCTCATGGTAAAAATCCTCGACTTTTTCGACAATGGCTGCGACATGGGCAAGCCGGCGCCCCTGAACCTGCACGTCTTTGGTGGTTACGGCCATGCCGTGCCGCTGATGTGGGACGCGCCGCCGGGGCAATTGTCATTATCAGCAAAACATTTTAATTTGCCAACATTGATTTATGCAACATCAACTCGTGCGAATCCAAAGACTCGAGAGACAGCCAGGCTGCAGCCGAGCGAGTTTACCACGTATTATCAAACTCAAGCTTACAATATCTATCGCAGCGAGACCGAGGAGGGGCCGTACAGCCGCATTGCCACGAATGTGCCGCGGCAGTATTATCGCGATACTACTGTGACTAACGAGGCCGCTTATTTTTACAAAGTCGCTTCGGTATACGATACCGGTGAGGGAGAGGCGTCGGCTCCGGCCAGTGCCACGCCAATTGCGGATGGCTATCAGATCAAGTCTCCCTGGCGCTATACAATCCCTGCTATTGATGGTGTTCTGAGTCAGGGCGAATGGGAAACGGCAGCTTCCATTGATATACGCAATATCGGACAACCCGAGCCAATAACCCTGCATGTGTACTATGACAACGAGTCTCTCTACCTCGCCGTCGATTCTCCCGCGAATAGCTCGCTGCAGGTTGATGACCAATTGGGTATTTATGTTGATCAGAATCGTGACGGACAATGGGCCTATTCCGAATCTTACGAGGGCAATTTCTGGTTCAACTGGAATGGCAGCTCGCTCGATGTGTGGCAGCGGCAGTTCAACGGCTGGTGGCCGTCGCATATAGAGTGGCGGAATCCGTTTTTTTATGACCAGATATCAAGTGCGGTTTCCGCCGAATCGGGGCATGTGCAGTACGAAATCAAATTCGACCTGAATACTGATCTGATTGCGGAAGGCACGCTGTTAAACCTGTTTATCTATTCTCTGGACATGCCGG
>CAYPZM010000484.1:0-3714 GCA_964414825.1 uncultured Cytophagia bacterium
CCAGCAAGAATACAAAAACGCCAATATATAGATGAAACATCGAGTTCATGAATGGTGCTCCAACAAATAACTAATTCGAAGTCTCTTTTTCTTGCGGTTTGGGCAGCTCAGCGTCTTCCACAGACACATTTCTGAGACGGTTCAGCTCCTGCTCTAAATTTTTTATCCTTTTTTGCTGCTTGCGGTTTTCGCTGCGCAAATTCAACATTTGATAAATCGATATCAGCAGCCAAAACAACATACCGGCAATAAACGAGAGATACATCACCAGCCATAACGGCAAATCGTTTATCGTTTCCCATTTATAAAATTTAATGGGAACCTGAACATCCGCATTTTGCATGGCAAAGCCGATGACAAAAATGACCGCTATTACGATAAAGATCCATTTAAGAATCCACATAAACCCTCCCGGTCAATGATTCAACATCCGAAAAAACATAACCCTGGACAATATTCGGTACTACAAAACAAGATAACGATCTCTAATCATAAAGCAAAGAATTCTCTTGTTGAAAAGAAAAAAGAGTCGAGTCATACGACTCAACTCTTTTAAACAGTAGAAAGAGAAAATTTAATCTTCTTTTGTTTCACTTTCTTCGGATTCTTCTTTGGCGTCTGCACTTTCTTCAGCAGAGGCTTCTGCGCTTTCTTCAGCAGAGGCTTCGGGCTCCTCGGCTTTTTCAGCCTTGGGTTCATCAGCCTTTTTGTCTTTTGGCCTCTTTCTTCGTGAAGGCTCGGCGCCAAATTCTTCTTCAGCATCGGCAATTTCATCTCTTATTGTGCTTTTTGCTTCTTCGAGATTGCCAACTTGTTTTTCCGAAAGAACGATTTTTTTGCTCTCTTTGTTGAATTCAATCACGGTCAATTCGATAACATCATCAATCTGATAGCCATCCGCTGGCTTGGACAAATTGTCTTTGGCCAATTGCGACATGGGCACAAATCCGTCAACACCATCGGGCAATTCCGTCAGCAATCCCTTTTCGATGAGACGGACAACTTTGCCTTCAATTGTGGTTCCGGGTTGATATTTATTTTCAAACACATCCCAAGGATTTTCCTGAGTTTGTTTGTAACCGAGAGAGATACGGCGATTATCGCGATCAACATTCAATACGATGACCTGAATCTCGTCACCTTTTTTCACAACTTCTCCGGGATGGCGGATTTTCTTGGTCCAGGACAAATCCGAAATATGAATCAGGCCGTCAATGCCCTCTTCCAACTCAACAAAAGCGCCAAAATTGGTCAAGTTGCGAACAATGCCGGTATGACGCGAGCCAACCGGATACCGTTCGGCCAATGTATCCCACGGATCGGGTTCGAGCTGTTTGAGACCGAGAGAAATCTTGCGTTCATCTTTTTGGATATTCAGCACTTTGGCATCCACCATTTCGCCCACCGCCAATATTTTCGACGGATGTTTGATGTGCTGAGTCCAGGACATTTCCGAAATGTGGATCAATCCTTCCACACCTTTTTCGAGCTCAACAAACGCGCCATAATCGGAGAGGCTTACCACTTTGCCGCGCACAGTAGAACCAACCGGATACTTTTCTTCCACGTCTTCCCACGGATGCGGCTGCAATTGCTTGAGCCCAAGAGAGATTCGATCTTTTGGCTCGTTAAAATCGAGAACAACCACATTAATTTTTTCATCCAATGCCACAACCTCGGAAGGATGCGACACACGACCCCATGAGAGATCATTTATATGCAATAGGCCATCCACGCCGCCGAGGTCGATGAACACACCAAAGTCGGTGATGTTTTTAACAATGCCTTCGAGAATTTGACCGCGCTCCAGCTCGGACAAAATCTTTTCGCGTTGTCCTTTCATCTCCTCTTCGACCAGAACGCGGTGCGACACCACGATGTTCTTGCGAAGATGGTTTACTTTGACAATTTTGAAATCCATTTCTTTGCCGATCAACGCATCAAAGTCGCGAATAGGGCGAACATCAATTTGCGATCCGGGCAAAAATGCATCCACACCGCCAAGGTCCACAACAATACCGCCTTTGATACGGCGCACGCACTGACCCTGAAGGATTTCGCCATTTTCGTACGATTCGATAATCTTGTCCCACGTACGCATAAAATCGGCTTTTTTCTTGGACAGCACCAAAAAACCTTCGCTATCTTCAATTTCATCAATGAGCACCTCTACATTGTCGCCAATATTGAGTTCCTCAAGGTGGTCAAATTCATCAACAGGAACACTGCCTTCGGATTTAAAGCCGATGTCGATGGCGACCTCTTTGTCACCAATTGCCAGGACTTTGCCAAACACAACCTGCCCGGGTTTAAAATCGACCAGCGTATCCTCATAGAATTTTGACAATGCATCAAATTCCTCTGGGCTGTATTCTTGTTCCAGCTTGTCGAGTTCTTCAATGCTTTCGTAGACTTTGCCTCGTTCCACATCAACATCCTCATCCGGCGTGGCTTCGCGCACTATACCGGGAGCTGTTGTGGGTTCCGCAGCTTCAAAAGTGTCACTTGAACCGGGAGCTGCATCGAGCTCGGATTGAGGTTCCTCGTTTGCAGCATTCTCTTCTTCAAGTGGGTTAGGGTTCAAAGTTTCATCCATGGTTTAATTAGTCCTCCTTTAATTTATTGTCACCCCTTAGTGGGGATTTTTCAAGTGATAAAATTCAAGCCGCCGAGTGCTTGAATTGGTGTAACAGAAACTCTTGTATATCTTGCAATTGCCACACCGGCGTGGATGCGCTGCCGGTTACTCCGACAGTATCATCGCGCGAAAACCAGTTTGGCAAAATATCATTTTTTTCTTCAATCCAAAAAGTTCTCGGATTGATTTCTCGACTTATGTCATATAAAACACGAGTGTTAGAGCTATTTTTTCCACCAATCAGTAGGACAACATCAACGCTATGAGCAAAATTTCGAATATTTTCGTGCCGTCGATTCACTTGGCGGCATGTAGTGTCTTTAACGATTAAATCGGGATTTTTCTCCAACAAAATGTCGCGAATGGCAAAAAATAGTGATTGCGACATCGTTGTTTGCGACAGCAGTACACTCGGTTTTTGAAAATCAACCTGTGAGAGGTCTTCTTTTGTTTGGATAATAACCGCCTGGTTATCGCAATGCCCATTTAAACCACTAACTTCGGGATGACCGGGTTTTCCGACAATGATAATTTGAAATCCGGCTTTATGATAGTCCGAAATCATGTGTTGAATTTTTTGCACGACCGGACATGTACCGTTAACAACTGTCGCTCTCGTTTCTTCAAGCGATTGAAGCAAAGAGCCTGAAATGCCGTGAGAGCGAACAAACACAGTTTTTTGTTCAACCGAATCGGTGTTGCCCGTTTCGACATCGTTTTGATTTACCGTGCTCAATCCCATGTTTTCCAACCGCTCCATTTCGCGGCGATTATGAATGATGGGGCCAACAGCGACCAAGCAATCGCCTTTTTGCAACTGTTGCTCCGCCATTCGCAACGCGCGTTTAACACCAGGACACGGGCCCGCATGTGGATCGACAACGACTTGCAAGATTCAAGCTCCTCGCCCTCGGGCTTTGCTTACAATAAAGTCGACTTGCTCCTCAAGCGTCAGTCGCGTTGTATCAACGCGTACTGCATCGTCCGCCGGTTTTAGCGCACCGTGCTGCCGATTTTCATCGGATTCATCGCGTTGTTTTATTTCAGCTTCTAGCTGGCTCAAATCGACTTTAACT
>CAYPZM010000485.1:0-3709 GCA_964414825.1 uncultured Cytophagia bacterium
AAAAGGTGGATATCGTCATTGCTTCGTATCACTGGGGCCGCTCGCATCATACCGAGCTCATTGATTATCAAGTTACCGTGGCCCACGCGGCTATTGACGCGGGCGCGGATGTGATTATGGGCCACGGCAATCATGAGATCGGCGCCATTGAAGTTTATAATAACAAACCGGTTTTTTATGGGCTTGCCAATCTGGTCTTTGATTGGGAACAGATGTTGGATCGCCCCAACGGCCTGCTGGCCAAAGTTGATGTAGCTGATGGCGCTATCAATCACGTGGCTGTGGTGCCGCTTCGCCGCAACGCCGATAATGACCCGCAAATCGTCGATCCCAATATCGGCATCGGCGCGGAATTGACCAAAATTTTGATGGAGCGAACCGGCGAGTTGGCCGATTTAAATGTGGTTGGCAAGGAAATTCAAGTTCGATTGGACTGACAAATTACTGATGGGCTTTAATATGCAAAATGTTTTTCTTGAGAAATGCACCTGGTTGTTGATTATTATTCTTGTTTTAACCGTGCCGCTGGTGGCCCAAAACAGCCTGGATTTTATCCCGGTTTGGGTGCGTGTCGGCGACCGTACGGCTGCGGTGGATAAAGAGCGGGATACCGCCTCGATCGAGTCGGCGGAATTTTCGCCGGACGGCGCCCTGATCGCCTCCGGCGCCAAACGCGGCGGCGATGTGCGGTTGTGGAATCTCGACGGTGAAGAGCTGTGGCAGCGCTTTCACGAAAACGAACCGGATGATGAGGTTGAAGTCATCTCTTGGACGCGTGACAGCAAATATGTCTTTTCCGGCGGCGAGGATTTCCGCGTTCGGGTCTGGCGGGTTGCTGATGGCGAACTGGTGCGAACTCTTGATCACATTGCCAGCGTCGACGGCATGCGAACCTCAAACAAGGGCGATATTTTGGCGACGGGTGATGAAGCCGGACAAATTACCTTGTGGGATATTTCTGATGCCGATCCCGCAAAGTGGCCGGAAGAACCGATCGCGGTCATTATTCAGGGGCCGGATGAAAACCGTCCCGACGGCGGCAGCGGTCACTCGGATGTCAATTCGATTGATTGGACAAAAGATGATCGTTTTATCATCACCGCCGGCCGCAATGCCGTGGTCAAACGCTGGGAAATTGCCCGAGTGCACGACGACGATCAGGGCTTGACGCAGGTCTATGAAGGCTTTTGGGATTCGATCAAATCCAATCGGCTGTCGCCGGATGAAAAATATGTGGCTGCCGGTGGTCAGCGAAGCCCGCAATCCAAAGTGATTGTTTGGGATTACGAGACCGCGGAGCCGGTCAAAATTATTGAAGTGACGTCCTCTTATAAAATGGAGGCTGTCGAGTTTACCCCGGACGGCAAATTCCTCATCACCGGCGGCGTGGAAGGCAAGGGCTCTGGTGGTATCGGCAATATTCGCGTCTATAATGTCGAGATGGGATTTGCACTGGTGCACATGGAAGAGGTGTTTCGCCAGGAATATTTTGATTTCAATAACGACGGCTCGCTGATGGTCTCCTCGCATGAGGACGGCACGGCGCGGCTTTGGGAGGTTGAATACAAATCAATCCCCATTAACGTTTTTGAGACGGTGGAAAGCCAATCGGATGCCGGGGTGAATGTGGAAATTCTCAAAGAGGACGCCAAGCTCTATTCGGACAACATTTTTAAAATCGCGGCGCTGCCGGACTATTTGAATGAACAATGGTACGTTCAAACCAGCATCATGGACCAGGCCAGTAGAGCTGACAGCTTGATTCGCATCGATTTGAAAACCGAATCGACCCTCTACGTGGCTTACGATCCGCGCGCCGAGCAGCTTCCTGCCTGGCTGCAAGACTGGTCGCCGGTTAACGACAGCTTGACAATCAAACCCGATCTTCGGCCTTCGGGCGTCGGTCACCTTGATTTGTACAGCAAGGTTTGTGACGGCACCGTTGTCCTCGGCGGCAACCTGGCGGAACCGGCGCGGGGCGCGGCCATGAATTACATCGTCATCGGCCGCGAAGGCGTGCACTATCCGGCAGCCGTCCAATTCGCTCCCGAATCCCCAGAGACCGTTTCACTGCTGCAAAATTATCCAAATCCGTTTAATCCAACGACCACCATCGAATATCGCCTGGCATCGATATCCCATGTTAAAGTGCAGGTTTATGATGTCACCGGCAGATGGATTGCTGTGTTGGTTGACACGGAACAGAATGCCGGCGTGCAGCAGGTTCAGGTTTCCGGCCGAAATTGGCCCAGCGGCGTTTATTTTTATCAGCTTGAGGTGTTGAGCGATCAGCAAACATTTTCGCAAACGCGGAAAATGATGCTGGTCAAATAAAAGTATAACAACGATATGTAAACCTCAGAGGTTTTAGAAACCTCTGAGGTTTATCCAAACTCGTAGCACACCTTTTAGGTGTACCACGAGGAACTTTTTGTAGTACACCTTGCAGGTGTGCTGCAAATTTGAATTCTCAAACTCGTAGCACACCTTTTAGGTGTACCACGAGGAGCATTTTGTAGTACACCTTGCAGGTGTGCTACAAATTTGAATTCTCAAACTCGTAGTCCATCTTGCAGGTGTGCTATAAATTTAACCCATTGTAAACTCACAGCCCACTTTTTATGATGTGTTCTATGAGAGACGTAAAACATGCGAGGAAATGGCATGAAATATCTGATCTTATTATCTTTAATGCTTATTACCGGCCTGTTGGCCCAGAACAGCATGGATCTAATTCCGATCTGGGAACGGATCGGCGATAGCGAAGGCGCGCTCAACCAGGAAAACGAATCCGCCTCTATCGAAGCGGCCGAATTTTCCCCGGATGAGCAACTGATCGGCGCCGGCGCCAAACGCGGCGGCGATGTAACCTGTTGGACTCACGACGGTGACCGGCTTTGGGGCAAGACCCATGAAGCAGAACCGGAAAATGAAGTTGAAGTCATCACCTGGACTCGCGACAGCCAATATGTGATATCCGGCGGCGAAAACTTTCGCGTCAATGTCTGGCGCGCCGCAGACGGCGTAAAGGTGAAAACTCTGATGCATAATGCCAGCATCGACGGCATGCGCATGAGCCACGACGGCGCCAAGCTGGCGGCCGGTACCGAAGCGGGTGAAATTGTTATTTGGGATGCGTCGCATCCTGATCCTGCCATGTGGTCTGACGATCCGCTGGCCGTGCTTTATCAGGGCCCGGATCAAAACCGTCGTGATGGTGGCCGCGGTCACTCGGATGTCAATTCCATCGATTTTACTGATGACGATCGTTACATGGTCACAGCCGGTCGCAACGCGGTGGTTAAACGCTGGGATTTGAACCGCATGTTCGACGACGACCAGGGTCTGGAACAGGTTTATGACGGTTTTTCCAGCTCGATCAAAACGGTGCGTATCTCCCCGGATCGGAAATATATCGCTGCAGGCGGCCAAAATAGTCCGGATGCGGCGCTGTTTGTGTGGGATTACAAAACCGGCGAGATCCTGGCGCACATCAATGTGCCGCATTTTAACAAAATCGAGGCGGTGGAATTTACCCCGGACGGCCGGTTTTTGATAACCGGCGGCAACGAGGGCAGCGGCTACAACAGCCGCGAAGGTAGACCGGAATATTTGTTCCTGAACGGCTTTGGCGAAATCCGCGTCTACAGCACCGAAAAGAATTTTGCCCTGGTGCATGAAGAGCACACGTATCGACAAGAGTATTTTC
>CAYPZM010000486.1:0-3696 GCA_964414825.1 uncultured Cytophagia bacterium
GAATGAATTGCGCCGTTCAACCTGCCGTTAACAGAGAACAGCACGAACAAACATAGTTAATTTTTATAAAAAAGGCAATTGAAAGGATTCATTATGGTTTTCCGAATACGCTGGTGCATATTTGTTATGGGTGTTGTTTTTTCTGTTATAATTGGATTGAGCTGCGACAAAGATTTGTCAACCAATGACGAAAAAGCCAACATTATCAAAGAGCCCGATATCCCTTTTTGGAGAAAAGAGCAGAATGACGGAATAGTCACACTCCAAATTAAAAAAGCAAATCCGAGATTGGGAGAAGATGGGTTGCCGATGAATTCGCCATGGGTGTTAGTAGATTCTGTATTAATTTCCGAAACAGAACATGAGCTAACAATTGACAACGCTATCCCTTTTCAAGCGGAAATGGGAAATGCTATTTCTTTTTTCTTTCAAGGCGATTTTGATGGGATGGAAGATGCCGTTTTTATTTGGTATAAAAATTTGGTTACGGACAAATTTGGAGAATATTGGGAAAACAGCACGGAGTACTTGAAAAATAATTTTGGAACCGCTGTTTTTACTAAATTGGGGCTGACAGGTCCTCCGATCCAAGGGTATATATTCTGCATGGATAAAGATTTAGAGAATTCTGGAACGGGATCGGTAATAATTCAACAGGAAACGAAAAGCGACACCATTTGCGTTGATGCAGCTAAAAATACCGTACTGTTTCCTCCACTACTGAAGACTCTCGAAATCGAATATCCAAATGGAATAGCTTGGTCCTATCTCGAATTTAGCATTCCAGATCCATTTTCTTTTAAATTTAATAAAAACCATGGTTCTGTTATAATTGAAACTGTTTTTCCATCCCAGCCTAGAAAGTATGCTTTTTCAACATGCGTCGGTAATGGCATAGAAGTCACAGATACGGCAATGAAGCTACAAATTTATGGTTTTGTGCCCAAGTTTAAAAAGGAGATTCAACATGAATAAAATTGCAATCCTTATAGCACTGCTAGTGGTAAGAATATTGCTCAGTCAGACCACTGAAACCTTTGATGCGACTGACCGTAGGCATTCGGCCTATTTTTATGAAACGCATACATATGGCAGTATTGCTACCAATTCTTCGTCCTTTATTGGAGTGGATCAGGATCAACAAGACAAACCAAATTATTTTTCATCTGTAACCTGGGATATCTCCTCTATCTCAAATTGGGCATTTGTAACAAATGCCAAGCTCAAATGTTACATAGAAGATGCTCCCGATAATACTTTGAGGCTACAAATTTGGGACATGACTACTCTTCCAAGTGGGTATGGATCATCCTCCAGCTTTTGTGGTGATGTGGGTGACGGCGATTATATGTGCTATAATGCTGATATAACGCCAACCGATATGAACCAATTCAGGCCATTCACACAGAATGAGGCAATTCCCTATATAGAAGAAAGGCTTGATGATTCTTGGATTGCTTTGGGCTTTAGCGAGCGGTTTCCAGCTTCCACTCATGACACTTACGCTGAGATGGACTTTTCTCAGCTCCGGTTCGATTATCAGGTTCGCATGTCCACAAGCGGCCAACTGAACCAGGACGAACGCTGGGGTGGTACGCACGAATTAACCGGCAATATTACCGTGCCGTCCGGCAAAACGCTAACGTTGTGGCAAGGTCTGGATTTGGATTTGAATCAATATTATATCAAATCGACGGGCGGAACCATTGTGGTACAAAGCGGCGTGGATTTTGAACCCTGTGAAATTGTTGCACAATCCGGCGGCGTCATACAAGGATATTATCCCAGCATCTCATCAGCCCATAGTAATACCGCCACCGGAACGACAATCTATGTTCACTCCTCCCATACCTTAAGTGGTAATTTGGAAATCGATTACAAGACGCTTCGCTTGGAAGGGGGCACTCTCGGCTTATCAAACTACAAGTTGACAACAGGAAACTATGGTTCCATTGTTTTTAATGGTGGGAGCGTATCGCCGAACATTAAACGTGAAACAGTTCAGGAACATTAAAGGGTCTCTATCCAACCATATCTTCAGCAATCAATGATGCCGGCACCGGAGACGAGGTCTATCTCGGCAATGCCACTTATACGGAAAACGTGGATATGCCGGGGAGCTTTGAATTGTGGGGCAGTTCTCGAACCTCAACCATAATCAATGGAGATGTGACATTTGACGGCGTCAGTTCCAGCAAAATCAGCAACCTGACCGTGAATGGCGAAATTGTGGTGGACAATAACAGCTCTTCCATTTATATCCATACATTAAACGCCAAAGATGTTATTGACATCGACCTCGGTTCGTCGCATGATATTTGGTTTGTGACAACGCAAAATTCAGGCTATATTGAGCTCTATTGTACTTCACCTTTGGTTGATCTCATTGACAGCAGAAACAGTGAGAGCTGCGGCATCACGGTTTATGGTTCGGATTTCTCGGCAGACGACGGCTATTACGAGAACAAGTCATCCTGGGCGATCTATTGCACCAGTTCCAGTGACCCGGAGCTGGTTGATCTGGAATTTTGCAGCAACGATATCGATATTTATGCCACATCCGGTTGTACGGTTGACGCCACGGATGTGAGCTGGTTCAGCGAATGCCCCGCGCCGACTGGCGGCTCGGGTACGGTAAATCTACCGGCAACCTGCACTTCGTGTCCCGGCGCATTGGCAAAAGGTCTTTCGAATGGCAATCTGGCAGAAGGCAATAAAACGGAAGCAACCGGTCAAGGCGGCGCCGCAGAGTTGTTCTTTGAAGCCTTGAGCGTGTATCGCAGCATCAATGAAAAAATGCGCCAAGATCGTGAAAAAGGGATTGAGCGCACCCCGCAAAAATATGCATCCGATTATCAATCCATAGCGGACAAGATGAAAGCGGTTTGGACAACCTATCCCGAATCACCCTATGCGATTAAAGCGCTGCGATACATTGATTATTGTAATCGAGTGCTGAATCGTGCTCATGAA
The DNA here is from genome assembly GCA_964414825.1 of uncultured Cytophagia bacterium. Taxonomy (GTDB): domain Bacteria; phylum Zhuqueibacterota; class Zhuqueibacteria; order Residuimicrobiales; family Krinioviventaceae; genus CAYPZM01. The sequence goes on from CAYPZM010000486.1 coordinate 2,974, forward strand.
ACAAGCACCACTCTGGCGAGTGCCGCCAAGTCCAATACCGAAGGCATGCGTTTGGAAGCCAAACGTCTTATGGTAGCGGATTTGCAGCGGCAGAAAAAATATAATGAAGCGATTGTGGTGTTGGACGAGCTCATCAAAGTTCAAGAGGATGTGGAGAACATGCAGTCATTTATTTATCGCAAGGGTGTTATTTATCAAAAATATCTAAAGGATTTGGACAAAGCAGTAGATTTTTATTCTCAAACCATTGATTTGGCTCCGGATTCTCCGGTTGCCTGGAGTGCTCAACGCCGGTTGGACAAGATGGGGAAAGCGTACGAGCCGGAAATGTCATCGGAAGAACCGACTGAAGAATTGCAGTTTACTGCCACCAACTACCCCAATCCCGCCAACCCCGGCACCACCATTCATTATATCTTGCCGGAGGCCGGCAATGTCACCCTCACCATTTACAACATCAACGGCCAAAGAGTGGCCACGCTGGTCAACGCCGAGATGCCGGCCGGCCGCCACACCGTACATTGGAACGGTCGCAGCGCCACCGGACTGAATACCGCCACCGGCATGTATGTTTACCGGCTGCGGTTTGAGGATCGGGTGTTGTCGAACAAGTTTTTGTTGTTGCGGTAAATTTATTGAGCAGGATGGGATGCCTCCAATCCTGCTCCCCGCACCTGTCATCGACCAGGATATGTATCCCGGTCGCGAGATGCACAAGGACAG
>CAYPZM010000487.1:0-3693 GCA_964414825.1 uncultured Cytophagia bacterium
GTTAAAACAATTCTTGCCTTTGATTCTATTTCTGGTTGATTATTGAAAAGAAAATGCTAAACTATGCATGAACAAGTTACAGCTAACCTTTTTATAACTTTATGGACCGAATCATTTTAGGCATTCACGGCCTGAACAACAAACCGGACGCACGGCTGCTGCGGCATTGGTGGAAATTGTCCATTCGCGATGGCTTGGCCCTTACAGCGCGGCCTCCACTTCCGTTGCCGTTCAAGTTAATTTATTGGGCGGATTTGCTTTATGAGCATCCGCTTGATCCAACTATTGAAAATGAAAAATCTACACAATTTTTGGCGCATCCGTATAAACCACTCACTCTGCCATTACAGCGCACCTTTCATAAACGGCGACAGCGGTCGTTGGAGCGCGTTACCGATCAGTTGATGCAAAATAACCGAGTCTTTCATCGTATGGAAGAGCTTTCGGACTGGATTATTCATTCTCGCTTTCGCGATCTCGATTTCTATCTTAACAATCACATTGGTGTGGGTGAGGCAGCACATCGCCCGGTTCGTGATGTCATTTTGGAGCGCCTTGCAAATGTGTTGCTCAAGTACAAGTCCAAAAAGGTGCTGCTGCTGGCGCATTCTATGGGCTCCATCATTGCATATGATCTGCTAACGCAACCGGAACATGTTTTTAATATTGACACCCTGGTCACTCTGGGCAGCCCCTTGGGGCAGCCGACTCTGGCGGCAAAATTTGGCTCGCAAAATCCCGTGATTTATAAAGCGAAAACTCCGGAAAACGTCAAGGTCTGGTACAACTTGTCGGATTTGAACGACATTATTGCACTAAATCCCACTCTGGGCGATGATTTTGCGCCCAACTCGACCGGCACGGTTCCCATTGATATCTTTGTAGAAAATCGATATGAATGGGAAGGCTCCAAAAATCCGCATGCCGCGCTCGGCTATCTGCAAACCCCGGAATGTGCTGAGCTTGTCTATCAATTTCTCACGCAAGACCTTTCGTACCCCAGCTTGAAATGGTTGGAATTTCGAGGATTTGTTGAGGAGAATATTTTGAAAAAATCCTGGAAATTGCGCCAAGCCCTGCCAGGTCGAAAAGAGCGACTTTTACAACCCAAACGCGGCGAGCTTTCCAAAGACGAAGAATTTGAAAAGCAGGTCAAATCTTAGAGGATCATTTTCCGCACAATTACCCTTGATTTAATTTGAATTTTCAGCACGATTGCGCTGTTCACTATTCTTCGATCGAAACGAGAGAATGGACTATGAACAAAGTATTGCTATTTGATGGTGTTTGCAATTTGTGTACCTGGTCGGTTCAATTTATTCTAAGGCATGAAAGGCAAGGAGAGGTAACATTTGCATCGCTGCAATCCCAAGCGGCCAAGACTATATTAAAGGATTTTGATCGGGAAAGCGAGGAGATAGAGTCGGTCATTTACATCAAACACGGCCGAATCTATGACCGCAGCAATGCGGCTTTGGAAGTGATTAAAGAATTTGGCCCTATATGGCGGCTGCTTTTGGTCTTTAAAGTTCTTCCACGACCGCTTCGGGACGCTTTGTATGATCTTATAGCTAAATATCGCTACAAGATATTTGGCAAACGCGATGTGTGTTATGTACCGGAGCGGGATATTTCGCATCGATTTTTAGACAGCACCTTTTAACAAGGGGTCGCTTAAAAACTTGGACATTGTCCTTTAAGCCAGATGAATAGAGACTTTAATCAATTTTTGTGAATTGGCGCGACCCCTTGTTAGGTTACTATTCTTTATTTAGCAGCCTTGAGGGGGGGTATCGGGCTTATTTGAGCTGCAGCACCAACGTCGGGTCCATCAAATAACGCCCAAAACGCTCGCCATATATGGCCAAGCCGCCGGGCAAGCTGTTTTCAACTTTTAATCGGATAACCAACTCTTTTTTCTGATAAGCTGTTTCCAATGCTGATGCGGAAATTTTGGCCGAGACCAAATATCCATACGAACCGGCCTCGTGCAATGTCCGATCCTGCTTTTGCGAATGCCATGAGAGGATGCCGCGCGAGTCTGCCGGGTCATCTTTTAGGTCAAAAACACCAACCACTTGCTCATTCACCTCCACGCTCACGGCGGAAGGATAGCGAATTTCGTCGGTCATTGGATAGGAATTGGGATTGGCGCTGTTATCAAATGTGCCGCCACCGCGCATATAATCGCCACCGAGTTCAGCACCTCGATCTTTGCCGAACAACTCCTTAGCTGAAGCTTCGAATTTTAAAGTAGCGCTGGCCAACTGTTCCGGTGTCACATCGCTGGGCCAAGCCAGGCGGTATTCAAAATAACCGGAACCGGCGCCATTAACTTTGAGCCCTTGCAAAACCTGCCAATTTTTCTGCGACCATTGCGCATCGGAAAAGGTATTGGGCGCAAAACGCAATAATTTTGCCTTTTTGTTGTTGAGCACGCGCATTTCTTCTCGCGCCGCCGCACCGCTTGAGACAATGAACGTTTGAAAATTTTGATGCAGCACCACGCCGGTGGCATCCTTCAATGTAAATCCCAAGACCGCCAGTGCGTTCTTATCCGGCATAGTGATGGAAATCGATTCAAACTGCTTGTTCATCCACGGTTCGTACGGAACGGAAATCAACTTTTGCATATAATTTTCGCGTGCGCCCAAATCATCCCAGCCAAACAGATCAAGCTGCAAATATAGCGTCTCCCCTACCTGGCGATCGGTCATGAATGAAGCGTACATGGGAACCTCTACGGTTTCTCCCGGTGCAGCATCCACACTAATGTCTTGACCGGTGGAAATACAAAATTCCGAATGCAAATCGTTCAACGTCATTCCCGGATAAATTTCATCAAAGCCGGTAAACTTTTCCGAGCGGTCATACTTCCAATAGCCGTTCCATTCATTTATCACATCGTGATGCTCGGTATACAACCAGCCGGCAATTTTCGGATGACGGCGGAATTCATTGAGCATGCGATGATAATCCCACGACCAGTCCACATCTCCGGTGCTGCCTTTGTAGCCCCACACATTGCCGCACTCGCTGTTAAAGTTCGGCTGGTTGCCCTGGCGTTTGCCCTCGACAAAATTCCAATCCGAACCTTTGAATGTGTTGGCGCTGACCATGGTCAAAAATTCGCGCCAGTCGTATCCCGGCCGGTAAGCATGCCAGGTGTTTAAATCCGTTGCCACATGGTCTTCTTTATTCGGTGAATTGTCCTCGACCAAGCGCGTGGGATCTTGAGATTTTGTATACTCGTACATCTCTTCAACCCACTGTTGCGTTTCTTTGGTGTAGACGCGTTCATCACCTTGTTTCGTGACCAATCCCCAGGTCTCATTAAATAGCACCCACGAAAAAATGGATGGATGATTAAAATCGCGCTTCAACATGCCATCCAGCGCGACTTGCGTTTCACGGCGCATGTTTTCATCGGGCTCGCCCCAACTGTTGGGCACATCGGCCATAATCAACATACCCAGTTTGTCGGCCCAATAGAGCTTGCGCGGAATGCCGATTTTCACATGGATACGCTGGCCATTCAATCCAATTTGTCGCGAGCGCAAAATTTCATCGCGCATAAATTCATCCGATGGAAAGGTATAATAGCCCTCCGGGTGGTAGGCTTGATCCAGGGCAAGCTGCAAATAGATCGGCTTGTTATTCAAAGCGACATAACGGTAATCGGTTCCTGGCATC
>CAYPZM010000488.1:0-3672 GCA_964414825.1 uncultured Cytophagia bacterium
GCTAAAAACCATTTTATCGCCGTGGCACCACAAAGACGGCAAGGGGTATTTTTCCAGCGCGTTTCGCAATGCGCCGGTCTTTGCCATGTACAACAGCGCCGGTACCAATCGGCTGACGTTTGCCTGTTCAGAAATTGTTCAACCGGTGCGTATGCACGGCTTTATCTTTCATACCCAGAGCCGTTTTCGCTGTGCAGTTGATTTATTCGGCGTCAAAACTGAACCGTTTCAAACCAAAACCATCACCTTACGATTGGATGCCCGCAACATTCCACTGCAACAGAGTTTGCAAGAGGTGAGCCGCTGGTGGATGGCCGATCACGGTATTCAGCCGCTGCCGACGCCGGACGCCGGCAAGGTGCCGTTTTATTCTACCTGGTACACCTATAACCGCGATGTGTTTGCCGATTCCATAGCCCTGCAATACCGGCTGGCCGCAGAGCTGGGCTGCAAAGCGATTATCCTGGATGACGGCTGGCAACTGGAAGAAAATATCCCCGGCGCCGAGGGGTATGGTGATTGGGAGTTCCAACCCAACCGCTTTCCGGATATGACCGAACATGTAAAGAATGCTCACCAGCTCGGCATGGATTTCCTCGTCTGGCATGCGCTGCCGCTGGTGGGCGTCGATTCCGACATGTACCAAAAACTGGACGGCAAATGGCTGCGCTATCTGGATTGGGCCCAAGCCTGGATTCCGGATCCGCGGTTTCCCGAGGTGCGTCGATTGCTGGTCGATGCGCTGGTGGAGAATGTGCGCCGCTATAATCTGGACGGCGTCAAACTGGACTTTTTTGAACAGTTTACCCTGGAAGAAAACGAGCCGTTTGAAACGGGTGAGGGCCGCGATTATTTTTCAGTAGAAAAAGCCGGCATGGCCATGCTGCAGGCCATTGTCGAGCGGCTGTGGGACATTAAACCCGATATCCTCATCGAATTTCGGCAACAATACATCGGTCCCGCCATGTGGCCGTACGGCAATTTGTTCCGCGCCGGCGACTGTCCTTATGCTGCCGTCGAAAACCGCATGCGCAGTATGGATATTCGCATTATGAATCCTGCCCTGACCGTACACGGCGATATGCTGACCTGGAATCCAAACGAGCCGGTGGAAGCGGCGGCGCTTCAGATTCTAAACGTCTTTTTCGCGGTGCCGCAAATCAGCGTGCCGCTGGAAAAATTGCCGTCGGAACATCATGACATGATCCGATTTTACAACCAAATCTGGATGCGGTTCCGCAATGCGCTGACCAGTGTTGATTTAAATTTTACACAGCCGGAACTTGATTATCCTCTCATTACAGGCCATACGGATTCACAATGGGTCGCCGGTGTTTACGCCGATTGTATCGTTGAGCTGCCGGACAATCTGCCAAACGAGTTGATGATCGTGAACGGCAGGCCGGAAAAAACAATCACCCTTGAAAACCCAAATTCAAATACAGTTCAGGTTGAAATTTACACCTGCACCGGCCAATTGATCCAGAAAAATAGGTTGACTCTGAATGCCGGTACGCATCACTTTGATGTTGATCGCGCCGGTATATTGATCATCCAGGCGAAAAGGCACTAGAATGCGGCTGCCCGATGCCTTGCGCCATTTACGGGCATAGATCGCTTTATTCATAATGAAACTGCTTGAATCATGAAAGGAGGTGTATTCTCTGCGGCAACCTTAGTACGGTTAAAATGTATGTTTTCTGAATTCCGACACAATTCCGGATACCTGTGAAAAACATGCTTGCAGTACTCCTTGCTCATCAACATGTACTTTTTTACAGTTTTTTAGAAAATGTGGTGAGACGGAGATCATTCGACATCGAAAAGGAGAAACCATCATGTTTAAAAAAAGTCTTTTTTGTCGTTCTGATGTTCATGTTTACATCAGTGTCATTCGCCCAGGATGTTAAAGTTATAAGTATTGACTGTACGGGTGATTTGGTCCAAAGCACGGGATTGAATGCCGTCACACTGACCGACACCATGGGTTTTTATCCGGCTGCAAACTGGAACTCTACCGGAGAAGACGTTGAGCAAGGGTACCTGGACACACTATGGTCCGCGGATGGCGAAATTACCAGAGTCTTTGCAGAATGGGATTTTAACGGTGACGGATGGTCACAAAATACCGTTAACGATCCGCCGGAACCGGCAAATAAAAATCATAAACTTATGGATGGATTATTGTGGTCTACCGATCCGGAGCGCAATTGGTTCAACATTATGGGCATTGATAATTATTTTGAAACCTATGATCTGATTATCTATGTGGACCCCTGGAATTTCGGAGACATTACCACACAAGGAGAGCCTGTTATCACAATGAATGACATGGAGACCATTATACACACCCCGGTAGAATATCACGATCCGAATCCCGTGTTTGACGACGCTCTGCCTGATGGCAAAGGCAACATGCTGATTTACACAGGCATGACAAGCAGCGACATTGCGATTACTGTTGGAAACACGCAAGCAGAAACAGCCGGTTGGATTAATGGAATACAGCTTGTCTCTGAATTACCGGCAAAAGTCGAGGTGGGGAGATTGAATCCCACGGAATACAGCCTCGGTCAAAATTATCCAAATCCTTTTAATCCAGCCACCACGATTGAATTCACTTTAGAAAAAGCCGGACATACCCGTTTGACGGTTTACGATGTGAGCGGCCGGGTTGCATGCCGGCTTGTGAATGAGGTTCTCCACGCCGGCCGGCATGCGGTTCTGTTCCACGACGCGACTTTGCCTTCTGGATTATATTTTTACAAAATCAGCTCTGGTGACTTTCAGGCCGGAAAGTCAATGCTGCTGCTGAAATAGGGCCAGGACATTTGTAGTACACCTTTCAGGTGTGCTACAAATTTTGCTAATCGATGAGGTCATATGACCTAAACGGAAATAAGACGATATGCAAACCTCTGAAATTTTTAAAGCCTCGGAGGTTTATGGTGAGGAATTATAAAGCCCATAGCCCTAAACGAAAATCGAATTCCACCCAAGCCGCTATAGTTTTATAAAATTTTTGAGACTTGGGACGATTATAAATCAACATATAAAAAGAGGACAAGTGATGAGATTTCTTTACCTGACCCTGTTGTTTCTTGTGTGCTGTTCCGCTACCGAACCGGAAAAATCCGATGCAATCGTCATCAATTTTGACCAACATATCGCCACCGGCAGCCCCCTGGTGTTCGGCGCCACGCAGCCGCGCGGTCTGACCGACGCCAACTGGGATACGTTGAAAGCCCAGGGCGTTACCTTTGCGCGGTCGCAGGCGGACTTGACCCGACTGGTGCCGTGCGATTCTCCGGAAGAATACCGCGCCAATACAAACGGCTGCGCCGAGCCGGAAAACTGGGATTGGCAGAACGGCGTTTACGGCGATAATTTTGCCCAGCGAGCCATTGACCGCGGCATGGCGGTGTGTTTCACCATTAAAAATGCGCGCTGGAACCGCTACCCCGGCGCCCCCGACGATGAAGAAACCATGCCCCGCGATCTGGATGTGTGGAGCGATATCATTACCAAAATCGTCAATCATTACCAGGGCGGTCTCTCCTATGTGGAGATGTTCAATGAAGTTGACCGGGATCCGCAGTTTCATGTGGAGGGCAGTTCCTACACCCGCAAAACCGGCTATCAAAAAGCGGTGTATCGGGCGCTGGCGGCAGT
>CAYPZM010000489.1:0-3670 GCA_964414825.1 uncultured Cytophagia bacterium
CATTCAACAATTCGGTGCAACTGCTGCAACAAGGTTTATCGTTCATCGGCATGATGGCGGTATTGTTAACCTTTCACTGGAGTGTTTCGCTCATACTCATCGCCGCGGTAATTCCCGGTGTCCTGTTTCGGCTAAAATTTTCTCGCCGCCTGTATCACTGGGATCGATCGCAAACTGCTACGCAGCGTCATTCGTTTTATTATCACTATTTGCTCACCGGCGATTTGTTTGCCAAAGAAATTCGTTTGTTCGAGCTCGGGCCGTTGTTTATGGAACGCTTTCACCGCTTGCGCCAGGAGTTGCGCCAGGAAAAACTTGGCATCAGTCGCAGGCGCACGGTTGCGGATATCTCGGCGCAGCTCCTCACTGTGTCGGCCATTTACGGTTCATTCGGATTTATGGCGTATCGCGCGGTAAACGGCTGGATCACTATTGGTGATCTGGTTATGTACTATCAGGCGTTTCAGCGTGGATTGAATTATTTTCGTTCGCTGCTCACCAGTGGAGCCAGTTTGTATGAGGATTCGTTGTATCTTTCCAACTTGTTCGAATTCCTCGAGCTGCAGCCGCAGGTTTCGAGTCCGCCTTCACCAAAGCCGTTGTTTTCCGAGTTGCCAAGCATCGAATGGCAACATGTCTCGTTCACCTATCCGGGCACAAAAAAGCCGGTGTTGCGGGATATCTCTCTCAACATTCGACCGGGCGAGCACGTGGCATTGGTGGGGCAAAACGGCGCGGGTAAAACCACACTCATCAAGCTGCTGTGCCGGTTGTACGACCCGACATCTGGACAGATAACATTTAACAGCATCGACGCCCGTGAATATGACTTGAACGAGCTGCGCCGCCAAATCAGTGTGGTGTTTCAGGATTTTGTGCGCTATCACATGAAAGTCCGCGATAACATTTGGTTTGGCAATATCGATTTATCAGGCAATGGTGCGGCTATAAAAGCGTCGGCGCAAGCGGCCGGTGCGGATGAGCTGATTGAGAATTTGCCGAACGGCTACGACACCATGCTCGGCAAGATGTTTGACCAGGGGCACGAGCTCAGTATCGGCGAGTGGCAAAAAATTGCGTTAGCGCGCGCCTTTTTGCGTCCCGCAAAAATCATTGTGTTGGATGAACCGACCAGCGCCCTGGATGCCAAATCCGAGTTTGAGATTTTCCAAAAGTTCAAAGAACTGGCGTTTGGCAAAACCGCGTTTTTAATCAGCCATCGCTTGTCCACGGCCAGGCTGGCGGATCGGATTTTGGTGCTGGAGGGCGGTCGAATTGTCGAGGATGGCACGCACGATGAGCTGTTGCAGATCGAAGGGATGTATGCGCGTTTGTTCGCAATGCAATCGCAGTATTATAAATGAGAGGAGATCTATCCATATAAAAGATCGTCCGGGATATTTATCCCGGACGGGCGATATAGCCTGGGACATTCGTCCCAGAGGAACACGTCATAACCGGATCGAATGTGGCGATGTTTTCCGAGTAGCTGAAAATCGAACATTCTGCCAGTCTTTTGTCTGACACCTTAAATTCTGTTTCTTTAAACCCAGAAAGCCCTTGACATAAACCGGATTCGAATTTATTTTACGCATATCCCGATTTCATGCCTAACTATAACAAACGTTTTTCAGCAAACTAAAGGAACTTGTAATGAAAGCACTCATCACCGCAGGTGGAAAAGGCACCAGGCTGCGACCGTTGACGCACACGCAAAATAAACATTTGTTGCCCATTGCCAACAAACCGATTTTGCATTATGCGTTGGAAAAAATGGTCGAGGCCGGCATCAAAGAGGTAGGCATCATCACCAATCAGGAGGGCGAGGAAGTCAAGAGTGCATTGGGCACCGGCGAGCCATGGGGACTGAAGATCAGTTACATCCCCCAGGAAGCGCCGCTTGGGTTGGCACACGTTATTAAAATTTCTCAGGATTTTATTGGCGATGACAAGTTTATTTTTTATCTCGGCGACAATATGGTGGTTGGCGGGCTCGAGCAGTTTATCACCGCGTTTGAAAAAGAAAAATCCAACTGCCATTTAACGCTGTCCAAAGTAAAAGACCCGGAACGTTTTGGCGTGCCGGATCTGCGCGACAATCGGATTGTGTCGATTGAAGAAAAACCGACAAGCCCGAAAAGCAAATTTGCAGTAACCGGAATTTATCTTTACGATTCGAACATTTTTGAAGCGGTAAACGCCATTAAACCGAGCGCCCGTGGCGAGCTGGAGATTTCCGATGCGCATCAATATTTGCTGGATAATGGATATTCGATCAGCTATTCGGAAATTACGGGCTGGTGGAAAGACACCGGAAAACCGGAAGATGTACTCGAAGCCAACCGCTTGATTTTGGAGCATTTGGATGCGTCGCACAACGGCACCATTGTTGGCGATTCGTATGTCACCGGAAATGTAGTGATGGATGAAGGCGCGCAAATCATCAACTCGACCGTGCGCGGGCCTGTTGTGATTGGCAAAAACACAGTAATCGAAAACAGTTTTATCGGGCCGTTCACATCCATCGGCGATAATTGCCACATTCGCAACAGCGAAGTGGAGTTTAGTTTGGTGTTGAATGCATGTGAAATTTTGGATGTCGGCATCCGCATCGAAGGCAGTTTGCTGGGAAATTCCACTCAAATCGTCAGCTCTACCGGCCGGCCGCGTTCCAACCGCTTTATGATTGGCGATCAAAGTATCATTGAAATCCCATAAGTTCAGGCGATTTTACATCGCCTGGCTTTTTTCCGCATCCACAATCCTGTCTTCCAGCCCCAAATTGACCGCATCTCGATAACTCAACTCCCAAAGTTTTGTAAGCGGATTCCACTCGCCACCCACCGACCGCACACTTTTTCTCAAATGAAATTCTTCATAGTCAATACGGATGCCCACAATTTTGTTGGCCGGTACGCGTGTTATATCTCGATCCCACGGACCCTCTTCCACAATCAACTCGATGGTTTTCTGCCGCCGCTTTTGTTGCTTGTCGTATTTGTAGCGCACGCACACCAGCGCATCACCGTATTTTTTCTGCCATTTTTGTGTGCCGGCCTTGCCCGCCGGAATCGTCTTTCTGGTATAAAAGCTCATATTCCCTCCTGCTAGATCGAATCTGCCGGACTTTTTACCCCACGTCCGCCTCTATTAATGACATGCGTGTAGATCATGGTGGTCTCCACACTGTTGTGTCCTAAAAGTTCCTGTACGGTTCGAATGTCATACCCATCTTCCAGCAAATGCGTCGCAAAACTGTGCCGCAATGTATGGCACGTGGCCGGCTTGTTGATGCCGGCGTGGCGAACTGCAGTTTTCAAAACGCGCTGCAACACGCTTTCGTGCAGATGATGCCGACGGCGGATGTTTGTGCGCGGATCCACGGAAATTTGATGCGCCGGGAACACGTATTGCCAATAAAATTCACGTGCGGCCTTTGGGTACTTGACTTCTAATGCATTTGGAAGATAAACGGAACCAAACCCGGCGGCCAAATCGCGTTCGTGTAATTTTTTAACGGTTTGAATTTGCTGCTTGAGCGGCTCGATGAGACACGTGGGCAATGTAGTGACGCGATCTTTGCTGCCTTTGGCATCGCGTACGATTATTTGTTGATATTTGAATTCGATATCTTTGATGCGCAAGCGCAAACACTCCATCAAACGCAAAC
>CAYPZM010000490.1:0-3658 GCA_964414825.1 uncultured Cytophagia bacterium
AGGTAGAGCGCCGTGGGCCCGAAGTGTGGGATATTCTTGAAGAAATCATCGAAGACCATCCCATCATGCTAAACCGCGCGCCGACCCTTCACCGATTGGGTATTCAGGCATTTCAACCCGTGCTGGTGGAAGGTAAGGCCATTCACCTGCATCCGCTGGTATGTGCTGCATTTAACGCGGACTTTGACGGCGACCAAATGGCGGTCCACGTGCCGTTATCCTTTTACGCACAAATAGAGACCAAAATTTTAATGCTTTCGAGCCACAATTTGCTATCTCCGGCGCATGGTCGTCCGCTTGCCATTCCGAGCCAGGATATTGTGTTGGGCATTTATTATCTCACCAAAAAACGCACGGGCACCAAGGGTGAAGGCAAAGTGTTCGCCAGCACCGAAGAGGTGCTTATTGCTTATCATGAAGGGCGGGTTGCGCTGCATGCGCCCATCAAGTTGCGTTGGGACGGTGAGATTCTTGACACAACTGTTGGCCGCGTAATATTTAACGACAGTTTACCGCAAGAGCTGCGTTTTGTAAATTCGCTTCTCACCAAAAAAGGTACGGAAGCCCTAATTGCGAGAGCATATAACCTTATCGGCAATTACAAAACCGCCTTGTTGTTGGATCAACTCAAAGAAATTGGTTTCACCTATGCGATGAAATCGGGCGCCAGTATTGGTATTTTTGATGTTATCGTTCCTGAAGAAAAAGAGGAATTGTTGACGGGTGCCTTTACTGCGGTTGGAACCATTCAAAAACGCTACGAACGCGGTATTATTACCGATGGTGAGCGCTATAATCAGATTATCGATATTTGGACGCATACCACAAGCAATGTTGCTGAAAAAATGTTCGTAACATTGGCCAAAGATCGCCAGGGCTTCAATCCCATCTTTATGATGGCCGATTCCGGCGCGCGTGGCTCGAAAGAGCAGATCCGTCAGTTGGCCGGTATGCGCGGACTTATGGCAAAACCGCAGAAAAAGATGACCGGTTCCATGGGCGAAATTATTGAAAGCCCCATTACCGCGAACTTTCGTGAAGGCTTGTCCATGTTGGAGTACTTTATCTCCACGCACGGTGCTCGTAAAGGTTTGGCGGATACGGCACTGAAAACTGCGGACGCCGGATATTTGACTCGCCGGCTTGTGGACGTGGCGCAGGATGTGATCATCACAGAACCCGACTGCGGGACCATTTTAGGTTTGCGCGTTGGCGATCTCAAAGAAGGTGAAGAAATTATCGAATCCATGCAGGATCGCATTTCCGGACGCGTGGCTGCCGAAGAAGTGTTTGATCCTGATACCGGTGACATCATTGTAGAATCCGGCCAAACGATTGACGAAAGTGTGGCCGAACAAATTGCCGATTCCGGCATCGAAAATGTGCTCATTCGTTCGGTTTTGACCTGTGAGTCGCCGCGGGGCGTATGTGCTTTGTGCTATGGCCGAAACTTGGCAACCGGCAAAATTGTCACCATTGGCGAAACAGTCGGTGTTATGGCTGCTCAATCCATTGGTGAGCCGGGTACACAGCTAACCTTGCGCACGTTCCACATTGGTGGTACGGCATCGCGTATTGCCGCTCAATCTCAAGTTGTGGCGAAACAAGAAGGCCGCATTGAATGGGATAACTTGCGCGTCGCTGAAAAAGAAGACGGCGACGTGGTTACTCTCGGACGTAACGGTCGCATCCGTATTATGGATGAAGACAACCGCGTGGTTGAACGTTTGAGTGTGCCGTATGCTGCTTTGGTTTTGGTCAAAGACGGTGACAAGGTCGAAAAAGGAACCATGATTTTCAAATGGGATCCGTATGCGGCTTCAATCGTGTCCACGGCTTCCGGTAAAGCAAAATTTATTGACATCATCGAAGGCGTAACTTTCCGCGAAGAGCTGGATGAAACCACGGGTTTGAAACAGCGCGTGATTATTGAAACCCGCAGCCGTAACTTGAATCCGACCGTCACGATTATAAATGAACAAGATGAACAACTTGCCAGTTTTGTGCTGCCTGTGGGTTCCTTCCTGCAAATTCATGATGGTGATTCAGTGGCCGCTGGCGATACTCTCGTAAAAATTCCGCGCGAGATTTCTAAAACCCGCGATATTACCGGTGGTTTACCGCGAGTTGCCGAGTTGTTTGAAGCCCGTCGACCCAAAGAACCCGCCGTGGTTAGCGAAATTGACGGTATTGTGCACTTTGGTGAGATGAAACGCGGTGTTCGCAAAATCCATATTACGTCCGAGGATGGTCATGAGGAAAAAGTCTACATGATTCCTTATGGTAAACACATTCTGGTTCACGACGGTGATTTTGTGCATGCCGGCGAAAAGCTTTCCGAAGGATCGGTGGCGCCGCACGATATTTTGGCAATTATGGGTGCCAATAAAGTGCAGGAATACCTGGTGAATGAAATCCAGGAAGTCTATCGTCTGCAAGGTGTGCGTATCAACGACAAACACATTGAAGTGATTGTGCGGCAGATGCTGCAAAAGGTCAAAATTGAAGAGCCGGGCGATACGGTGTATCTGCCTGGCGATCAAGTGGATCGATTGCGATTCTTGCGTGAAAACGAAAATATTCGCCGATTTGTCGTGGTTACCGAACCCGGTGATTCCAAGTACGAGGAAGGCGAGCGAGTGCTCAGCGAAGATTTCCGCGCCAAAGTGGCAAGCTTGGAAGAAAAAGGCAAAGCCGTTCCGCAATCGCGACCGGCACAGCCTGCGACTTTCCAGCCGCTGCTTTTGGGAATCACAAAAGCCTCGCTTACAACCGAGAGCTTTCTCTCAGCCGCTTCCTTCCAGGAAACAACTCGCGTGCTTACCGATGCGTCGGTCGAAGGCAAAGTCGATTATCTGTACGGCCTGAAAGAAAATGTGATCATGGGTCACATGATTCCGGCGGGCACAGGTATTCGCAAATTCAACGACCTGCGTGTGTCTGGACCGGAATTGTACACCATGGAAGAAGAGGAAGAAGCAACCGAAGCAAAAGTTGTAGAAGAACATGAATTACAAGACGTTGAAGAATAAAAAAATACTTGCATTAAATTGGATAGATCGTTATATTAACAGGCTTTGTGTAAAAAAATGGAGGATATGTGCCCACACTTAATCAATTAGTAAGACACGGGCGTAAACGAATCACGAAAAAAGGTACGGCGCCCGCATTGCAACGTTCCCCTCAAAAACGGGGCGTTTGCACACGTGTATATACAACAACACCGAAAAAGCCGAATTCCGCTTTGAGAAAAGTGGCGCGTGTGCGTCTTACCAATGGGTTCGAGGTCACCGCTTATATCCCCGGCGAAGGGCATAATCTTCAAGAGCACTCTATCGTTCTCATCCGCGGCGGTCGTGTTAAAGATTTGCCGGGTGTGCGTTACCACATTATTCGTGGAGTGTTGGATACCAGTGGTGTTCAAGATCGTAAACAAAGTCGTTCCAAATACGGTGCGAAGCTGAAAAAATAATCATTCAACTATTACAGATAAAGAATGCCAAGAAGAAAACGAGCAACAAAACGTAAAGTATTACCGGATCCGAAATACAAAAGCGTTCTGGTAACCAAGTTTATTAACGGACTGCTCTCCGATGGTAAGAGAAGTGTGGCTGAGCGTATCTTTTACAAGGCGGTTGATATCACCAATGAAAAAACC
>CAYPZM010000491.1:0-3652 GCA_964414825.1 uncultured Cytophagia bacterium
ATGCCAAGGCCTGCCACTCGTTGCCCCCAAGTCGGCGATCCAAAATAAAGCCGAGGTTATTGGTTTCGGTTTCGGTGCGCCAGGTGAGTTCAACGGAATTATCGACCACTCGAGCCTTAAAAAAGGCCAGCTCCACGGGTAATGCCTGGTCGTTGTTGGGATAGCCTTTTGTGTTTTGTGCGGGTTCGGCCCAGGAAAAGTCTTCGTATACGGTGCCGACTCCCTGAAGCTGAAGCGACTCACCAACCTGAGTACTTGAGCCTTCCTGAACACCAATGTCCTCGCTTACCATGCCATCCGCAGGGCCGTCAGTCGCTGTAAACGAACCTCCGTAGCTGATGAATTGGACAACTGTACCTTCATAATCAAGACAAAATCCATCTGGGCCGTTTTGGATGCCGGAGCAATCATAATAGTAAAGAATGAATCCTTCACTCGTTACGCCCTCGGTCATATCCACAAACCTGATTTGCTTGTAAACCCCTCCATCCGAACCATTATACAATGAAATCGTAATATCTGCGTCAAACGCTGTTCCACAGGGTACGACCAATTCCACGAACTCCCCTACATCGGTGCCGCCATTATCATAATGAAATTCATTAATCCACATGTTCGGCACGTCAGAAAAAAGATACGAAACACAACAACATACAATACCAATAGCTAGACACAAGGTACGCATATCGTAACCCTCCTGGTTTGTTAAAAAGCTGAAAGATACGGTGATAAAACGGTGCGGTCTCAGAAAATCCCCGGGGTGTCATAAAAAAGAACAATAAAGTATAAAGAATCGGAACTAAAAAAGCAAGAGATTTTCGTTATTTTGGAGAGCTAATAAATTGGTAAATATAGACTTATTTATATATGTAGACATTAAATTGAAGAGGTTAATACGGATGGAAAGGTCGGCACTGTTATCTCTGCTTGTATTGATGAATACCTAATGAGCTCATCAAGATGTTCGGCCAGGCAAAGGAATCTTTGCTGGTGAAGATTTTGGCCTTCCATTACCAAACGGGCTTAAAGCCCTGTTTTATTTTGCGTCCAGGAATTCCATCCGTGGACGAACATGGAAACGGAGCGATGGCACCATGTAGAGACGCGATGAATCGCGTCTCTACCGCAGATTTACGGAAACGGTTTGACCATGATATTCTTGAAATAAACCTTGCTTTCCGGATCGTGCCCCTGAATACAAAACGTACCGCTATCGATTTTGCGGCCGGGAAAACCGTCGTGATTGACATTCTCCGGTTCCACATAATCCACAACAGTCTCGCCATTTATTTTTACAATGATATGCTTGTCGCGAACAATAATGTGCTCGGTAAACCACTCCTTGTCTTTGGAGGGCACTTTGCGCAAATCGACCACGCGATACAAACTGCCGGTGCGACGCCAATCCGAATGCGAATTGTTCACTTGCACCTCATAGCCTTTTTCTGGCCAGCCATTTTCTTGATACTCGGTATGAAAATAAATTCCGGAATTGGAGCCGGGAAACGTATACACATCAGCTTTGAATTCGAAATTTTTAAAGTTGGCATGTTCTACGGGGCCGACATAGTACAAATGACTTCGTTTTCCGTTCACAACAAGTTTGCCGTTCTCCACCGAAAAGGTGCCTTTGCGTTCCGAAGCTTTCCAGCCGTTGAAAGATTCTCTATCGAACAAACGAATCCAGCCCTCTGTTGAATCGGATCGAGTATTTTCCAGGTCTTGTGCCAACAGCGTAAAAGACAAAATCAAACAACACACGATCGTCACGATAGTCTTCATATTATCTTCTCCAAAAGAATTAACACCCTAATATCTCTGCAACAATTCCAGCATTTGGCGATCCAATTTATGGTCGCGATACTCTTCGTATTCAACATCCTCTCTTCCGCTATCGAGAATTCCAAAGCTGCCGCGAAAGTTCCACAATGCCCAGCCGAGACCCGCGGATTTCATGGCGATCAGGCGATTTTTCATAAAGGCCAAAGTGACATCGTGCGGTGTTTTATTATAAACGCCCCATTCGCCAACATGCACAGGTACGCCATCGTTTTTCAAGTCGATCCATTTTTGCAAAAAGCCGTTCATCTTGAAACGATCCTGAAATCCGCTTGGAGCTTTGCTCACGGAGAGCAGCCCTTCATCGTCCAAACGATACGCGGCTTGCGGAACGCCCCATTCGGTAATTCCGGGATGTATTGTGGTGGAAGCCAGCCCCGAGCTCTCGGGACGTTCGATTCGTAATTCAGAAAACGTCATCCAATCGCCATCATAAACGCGCAGTTCAATTTTTTGTGCATCATCCTCAAGGGTGAATTCATAATCGCGATCATAAATATTTTGATACACATCCCACTCTTCGCGATAAATCACCTCTTTCCATTCACCTTCTCCGGCACCGGGTTGAAACAACTTGCTGTACACGTCCTTGCCATCGGCTTTGACACGAAAATCAGCCAGCGTCGAGACCTGCTGCACGTGCAGGATGAATGTGGTCCCTGCGGGGAATTCGCCTTTGATCAACATCGGCGTATCCAGAGGTTTTTTGTAAGAGCCGTAAAAGTAATTGGATACGAGCTGTGGCGGCCAGGTGGGTTCGGGCCAAGAGTCGGAGCCTTCCGCCCATCCGGCTTTATAATGTGTGAGCTGAAACGGATTGTAAAAATGCGGGGACATGACCACGTCATATTCAAGAATTTCATCCACTCGGGCATTGCCCCAATCAACAGCGTCCGAAATAATAATACGCTCGGGCGAAATACCGCGAATGGCTTGAATGGCGGGAAGAACCGCTTTGGCGTACTTGGTGCCATCCACATTGCCGGGTTCGTTTACCAGATTAAAACTTAACGCCTCTTTGGGAACGCCTTTGTAGCGCTCGGCAAACAAACGCCAATGTTGGGCAAACGCATCCTGGACGTCCGCATCGTCCCACAAACTGACATCCTGATTCGGCGGCAAGGGATTGGACGGCGGATTGACACAATATCCGGGTGCACGGTGCAAATTGATGCTGACGTGAATACCATATTCTTGTCCCCACGCCACGGCTTGGTCGATTTCCGCCAGGCGTTCCTCCTCAAAATCATACCAATCGCCTTCGGCGGTATAGGTTCGATAATCAATAGGCAAACGAACAAAGTTAAAGCCAAACTCGGAAATCATTTCAAAATCGGATTCAAGATAGGGCCCATTGCTCCACTCTACTGTAAACTTTTCCAACAAATTAAATCCACGCCAATTGGAGGTAAAATCCTCGGGTGGCGGAACCGGCATGAGTTCGAACTGAAACTGCTCGCCATCTTCGGGTGCTTGCACCTCGTGCATTTGCGGGATAAAGCCATCAGCGTAAACAGTAAATATAAACGTGTCATTGTGGGAATCCCCGGCTTTTTCGAGCAGCGGTGCGGCAACAGATCCGCCGGCGCCGCGATACGCCAACGACACGTCACTCGCGATCTGATTTCCAGCCTTGAGCATTTTCATGGTCTCGACGTTTTCCGCACTCGTAGCGCGCACAAAATAGACGCCATTGGTCAACGCGCCGCCATGGAACACAAACGCGTGCACACCGGAAGGCAACAGCGCGGCAAACTGCGCCACACGCTGGCCCAGCACATTGTAGACTTCGATCATTACATCGTTGGAAGCA
>CAYPZM010000492.1:0-3647 GCA_964414825.1 uncultured Cytophagia bacterium
TTTGACAATGTCAGAATCCGTACGCGCAATATCAACGCTGTCGAAGAAAAAGGTGACTCTGAGCTACCGACCGAGTTTGCATTGAGCCCGAATTATCCGAATCCGTTCAATCCGACCACAACCATCAACTTTGCACTGCCCAAAGATGCTCAGGTTAAACTGACCATTTATGACATTTTGGGACGCGAAGTTATTACGCTTATTGATGAGAAACGGGAAGCCGGATATCATAATGTCACCTTTGATGCAGCCCAATTTGCTTCTGGCGTTTATTTCTACCGCTTGCAAGCTGGCGACCGCGTCTTTAGCAAAAAAATGATGCTGCTCAAGTAAGAGGCAATGCATATTTGTAGTACACCTTTCAGGTGTGCTACAAATGGCTTGTCACAAGCAGATAATTATCACGTTTTAAACGTGAAAACCTGTCGGGGGAATTCTCCCGACAGGTTTTTTTATGTTTTTTTAAATAATCGTTCTATATTAATCCTCAAACTACTCAAGCCTGTATTTTCAAATCGAATGATCACTCTCAGGATTTGGCATGAGATTCAAAAAAAATCACAATTCTAACAACCAACTATCTCCAAACTCGGACATCACTGCATCCAAAAAAATTGTGTTTTATATCCTCTTATTCGTTCTGCCGTTATTGTTCCTCTTCGGTTTGGAAATAGCTCTCCGACTCTTTCGCTACGGCGGCGAGCTTGATCTGTTTATCCAGCAGACGACGGGCAATCGCACTGAATATGTATTGAATCCCAATTTTACCAACCGTTATTTTTTTCAAAAGGGCATCAAAACGCCTATACCGCTGTCGCAAACCTTTCCGGCTCTTAAAGACAGCTCAACTTTTCGCCTCTTTTGTCTCGGAGCCTCCACCACTCAGGGCTTTCCCTACCCGCCAAACGGTGGTTATCCGGCAATCTTGCAGCACATGCTTTCGGACCTGCTTCCGCATCAAAAGATTGAGGTCATCAACTGCGGCATTACCGCTATCACCAGCCATTCGGTTCTCGACATGCAGCGGGAAATTTTAAAAAAATATCAACCGGATTTGTTGATTATCTATAGCGGTCACAACGAATTTTATGGCGTTTTTGGACAGGCATCCACTCTATCGCTTTTTAATAATCGGGATATGGTGCAACTGTTTCTCAAGCTGCAACGCTCCCGGCTCTTTCTTTTGGTACGAAACGCGATTAACCGCTTATTTGGCAAGGAGAGACAACATAATAACGCTAATCACGAAAACACGCTCATGCGCATTATGGCTCAGGATGTAGGCATCGAATTCACTAGCGCACTCTTTGCGAGAACGACTGAACATTACCGCCACAATATCAAAGCAATGTGCCAGCTTGCGCAACAGCATCAAACTCCCCTGATGCTCTGCACCTTGGTTGACAACCAACGAGACTTGCCACCATTTGCTTCAGTCCACACGTTAGAATTTGCTTCCAGGGATACGCTAAAATGGCACAATTGTATGTCGCGTGCCCAAACGTTGCAAGCCGCCGATAATTTTCAAGAGGCCCTTTCTCTTTATAACCAGGCGCTTGAAATCGATCCTACGTTTGCAAAAACACATTTTAAATTAGCGCAGTGCTATTCCGCTTTACATCAACACGAAAAAGCAAAAACCCATTTTTCTTTGGCAAAAGATTACGATGCGATTCGATTCCGGGCCCCATCCATATTTAATGAGATAGTAAAAGAGGCTTCGCAGAACCATCGAATTCCATTGGCGGATGTACAAGCATCTTTTATAAAGCAGTCGAGTGGTGGTGTTCCAGGCAAAAATTTGCTACACGAACACGTACATCCCAACCTGCATGGCTATAGTTTGATTGCCCGAACGCTTGCCGAACAGATGGACTCGGCCAATCTTGTTTCCGACACATGGAACTGGAACGCAGCCAAATCGGATAGCGCTTACATAGCACAAACTCGGTTGACATTATTGGATCATGAAATAGTGAGCTATACCCTGTTTCGTCTCACCTCGCAGTGGCCCTTTCCTGCTCCAACATCGGAACCCATTTATAAACGAATTGGCACCGCCAAAACTGAAGCGTTGGCAAAGCTGGCCGTGGACGAAAATAAAAGTCTGGTTAAAATGCATCTGGATTACGGCCACGAGCAGCATCAAAACGGTAATTTGGATGCAGCAGCGCGCGAATACAAAGCTGCGCTGGCCATACATCCGTTGGCGCTGACTTTCAATCGATTGGGACGTCTTTATTTGCGAAAAACAGAGGAATTGCTAAAAAACCAAAACGACTATACTGCCGCCAATGCAAGTTACAAAAATGGGCTTTATTATTTCAAAGAGGGCCTCGAACGCTGGCCGGATGACGTGGAAATGAATTTTAACCTTGGCTTGCTCTATTCGTTGCGGCAAGATGAAACCACAGCAGCGGTGCAACATTTTTTAAAGGTATTGGACAAAAAGCCTCAACATAAAAATGCGCATCGGCAGCTCGTGCATCTCTATATCAGACAAAAAAAGGTGGAAACGGCAAAGTCTGCATTACAACAAGCTATCAACTATTTTCCAACGGACGCGCATTTTTACACCATGCTTGGCATTCTTTGTTTGCAAGAACAAGAACTTAAAGAGTCAAAAAAGTGGTTTGAACGAGCTGTGCAGCTTGGAGATCATCAAAACGCAAAACACTATCTGCAACAGGTCAATCTTCGCTTGCAACGTGAGAGCGCTGCACAATAGGGCGTTTTAGGCCAGTGCGGATGCGCACCTCGGACACACTTTTCGGAATAACCTATCGCGCTTCCAAGTTATCTCATTTTGATAAGAATAATCATTGCCGGATTCTGGTCGGAACTGCGGTTTAAAGAACTCTTGCATCACTCCTGCTCTAAAGACCCGGTTGCACCCAATAGTGCAGATATCTCTTGAAATCAGGTACACTTTTTTACATTTCGTTATCCTGTTTCAAATTTGACTTGACTAACCAAGTAAAAAAATGTATATTCGCTAGTGTCGTGTCTGAAATGGCCAACCTACCTTAACTATTGGCCCAAGTGTTATTGTATCGCATCTTTTGTTTACGCCTGCTGCCATTTTGGCACCTAGTATATTAAGAGATAGAACAGGCTCAAATGTTAAATATTCTTTCGACTGAAGCAGATATGGTATTTATGATAATAGCGAAAAAGGATCTACACGGCGCCGATAAAACCAACTTTTTTTCCTTCACTACCGCTTTAAATCTTGGCAGATCTCTGCCTCAATCCGCAGCAACTAGTTTTCACTCATTAGAACAATCATCAATCGGCCAAACTATTATGAACGACCAATTTTGTAAAGGAGGTGATGTTTCGGGAATTGCAGCAGTTATATACTAATCTTTAATTAACGGGGAACACTTAACAGGAGGAGCAATTCATGAAAAATATTGCTTTGATTCTATCCATTTTACTTCTTTTCGGCTTTAGCATGCTGTTTGCCGCCGATACGCCGCAACAAGACGTGCAAAAGCTCGAAAAGCTAATTCCTGTAGCTAAACAAGTACGAGACAGCTATAACCAAACAGCAACTGATTTTATTACCGGAGAAACGGTCGTCTTTATGGAAGACTTTGAATCCGGTGCCGAAGGCTGGTTCATGGACGGCGGCTACGCTGAAG